>CAZQMA010000001.1:0-108685 GCA_964594275.1 uncultured Ruminococcus sp.
ACATTCCTCTTCAGCGTTGTGCTGAAGAAGGCATTTGTGTGTTCAATACACCGGGTGCAAACGCTAATGCTGTTAAGGAACTGGTACTCACAGGTCTCCTTATGTCCTCACGTAACATCTACGGCGGTATGCAGTGGGCTTCTCACCTTGAAGATGGCGAAACAACCGTTGCAAAGCAGGTTGAAAAGGGCAAGAGCCAGTTCGTAGGCCCTGAGATTGCAGGCAAGACACTGGGTATTATCGGTCTGGGTGCAATTGGTGCACTGGTAGCTAACGCTGCCATCAGTCTGGGTATGAAGGTTGTAGGTACTGACCCCTTCCTGTCTGTTCAGGCTGCACTGAGACTGAACCCTGCTGTTGCAGTTGTCAAGACAAACGATGACGTTTTCGCAGCTTGTGACTACCTTACACTTCACGTTCCTTTCAATAAGGACACTGAAGGCATGATTAACGCTGAAACCATCGCTAAGATGAAGGATGGCGTTCGTGTGCTTAACTACGCAAGAGGCGAGTTGGTAAACGATGATGATATGCTGGCAGCACTTGAATCCGGCAAGGTTTCCTGTTACTGCACAGACTTCCCCAACGCTAAGACCGCTCATGCCAAGGGCGTTGTTGCAACACCCCATTTGGGTGCTTCTACACCTGAGAGTGAGGATAACTGCGCTGTCATGGCTTCTGATGAGCTTATTGAATACCTGGAACACGGTAATATCCGCAACAGCGTAAATCTGCCTAGCGCAGAGCTTACAGCTGTCGGCACTAAGATTTGTGTTATCCATAAGAACGTTCCCGCAATGATTTCCGCTGTAACAACCGCAGCTGCAAGCAACGGTCTCAACATTGAAAACATGGTAAACACAAGCAGAGGCGACTTCGCTTACACAATGCTTGATGTTATCGGCGATGTTACTGATGCAATGATGGATACTCTTGGCAGAATTGAAGGTATTATCAGAGTAAGAGCTATAAAGTAAATTTGTGAGTAGAATGCTTAATAAGATAGCGGCAGCTTTTACAACTGTTGTTGTTTTGTTGATTATACTTCTTATGAAGAAGTATAAAAGTCCACAGTCTGTACAGATGGCGAAGCCTTTTTGTGGCATAAGGTTCAGTAGCCTGTACAGCATTATTCCAGAGTAGAAAATGATGCGTTAAGTGTCCGACAGACGGGGAGTTGCTGCCGGGACGAAGAGGCGTGAGCCTTGCGGTATCGTTTTCGCATCCCGCTGAATGTTCATAAGAAAATACGAGCCTTTCATTTCCGCTCCGAACTCTTATGTGCAGGAAGCACGAGTTTTCAGGAGGTATGAAAATGAAAGGCTTTTTTTCCATGTTCACCGAATCCGCCAAGGAGTTCACAAAACTCCGCACCCTTACAGTGACAGCTATGCTAGTTGCACTGTCAATGCTTATTGAGCTGTTTGCTGTTGACGTAGGCGTTGTAAGACTTAACTTTGCTTTTATCGCTATTGCGTCCATAGGGATGCTCTTTGGTCCCTCCGTGGGACTAACAGCCGGTTTTGCCTGTGATATTGTAGGTCATATCGCTCACCCTGTGGGAGCATTTCTTCCCGCATATACACTGGTTGCAGGACTCCAGGGACTTATTTATGGTATGTTTCTATACTATAAGATGAACAGTCACAGTCTTTGCCTGGTAAATAACACGACAGGCAAGCAGAAAGACTTGACCATGCTTATCCGTATTATAGGCGCACGACTTACCGATGTAATCGTTGTAAATCTGTTGCTAAATACAGCTCTCAACCTGCATTATGGCTTTATTCCCGAAGAGGCTTATGGTGCGGCTGTTGTAACGAGAGTTGCCAAAAATGTGATTGAGTTAGTAGTAGACTTGCCACTACTCTTCGTAGTGCTGCCGGGTGTGCTTCTGGCATATAAGAGAGTGTTCATCGCTACCTCAGCAAGACGAGCTGTATCGTAAATCAAATCAAAAACCATCCCCATAGTCAGCATTACCCTGCCGGCTGTGGGGATGGTTTTAATATGAGTATCAAGCGATAGCGAGAATTGCGGTTAAGTCGGCTCATTCGGGTCGCCAGCCGCAATGAGTGAAAGTTCATATACAAAGAATTTCTGTTAGTATATAGTGAAACATTGTATGGGCAAGAATATGTCCTTGACACATCTCTTCAAATATTATATAATTACAGATAACTACAGAAAGTAAAAAAGGATGAAGACAAATGAAACACGTAGAAATATTTACCGATGGTGCATGTAGCGGAAACCCGGGACCGGGAGGATGGGGTGCAGTACTCAGATATGGTATCGTGGAAAAGGAGCTTTCAGGAGGCGAAGTTGCCACCACTAACAACCGTATGGAACTGTCAGGTGTTATAGCGGCACTCTCTGCCCTCAAAGAGTCATGTCAGGTTACACTTACCACCGACAGTAAATATGTGGTGGACAGTATCACAAAGGGCTGGGTTTATGGCTGGCAGAAGAAGGGTTGGATTAAATCTGATAAGAAACCTGCCCTAAATGTTGATCTGTGGGAGAAGCTGCTACCACTACTTGAAAAGCATAGGGTTACCTTTGTATGGGTAAAGGGACACGCAGGTCACCCTGAGAATGAACGTTGTGACGCTCTTGCTGTAATGGAACGGGACAAGTTCTAAGAATACGGGAAAATGCATAAGCTGTAGAAAAAACACGGAGGATACAGCTATGAAACAGCAGCCCCAGCAGAATCAGAACCGTCATCACAATCTCATACTTGAGGACAGAAAAAACCTCAGTCTGTCGGGCGTAACCGACGTTGATTGCTTTGACGAAAGAATAATACGTATATTTACAGAGCTTGGAGAGCTTACAATTAAGGGCAAGAAACTTCATGTGGAGGGCGTGAGCCTTGATACAGGGGATATGAAGATAAGTGGTGATATATGGTCACTGCAATACGGCGACAGGGATAAAACAGGTCCAATGTCACTCTTTGGCAGGCTCTTCCGATGAGGATACCTGACACCTTTTTAAGCGTACAGGAGGAGACAACGCTCTTTTTCCTGTCCGCAGTGATGGGCGGTGCTCTGGAACTTGTTTGGGACGGTATACGTGCCTTTCGTATTGTTGTACCCCACAAAAAGACTGCTGAAGCCCTTGAGGACGCTTTTTTTCTGGTGGTATGGGCAGGGTGCGTGGTGTCATTTACCAGTGCTTTTGCCAAGGGCGATATGCGGGTTTTCTATATCGGGGGAAGTATTCTGGGGTTCACCCTTACACGTCTTACCATAGGAAATCCCGTTACAAGACTTCTTTCACGGTTTGTAAGGGTGGTATACACCTTTTTTGCCTGGGCAATGTCCCCAATGAGAAAATTAGTGTTGCGCATACGTAAAAAATGGTGCAACAAATTTGTCACAAATGCCAAAAATGCACCTGAGAGTAAAAATATTTGGTCTGCCCTCTTGATTGCAAAGGATAAAATGTTGTATAATATAAACAACCACAAAAAGACGAAAGGTGATGGGAAACGTGGCAGGAAAAAGCAGTGCAAAGAGCCGCAAAGCCGGTAGGAAAAAACGGACTTCCAAGGCATCACAGCCGAAGTTTATGTTTAGATTGCTTCAGCGTACAGCGGCAGTAGCAGCGATTATCGGATGCACGGTTCTTATTATCAGTGTTCAGTCCAGTATTGCAGAAAAGGAAACTGAGCTGCGGGAGCTGAACGAGCAGATAAGTGAATATGAAGCCGCAAATGAAGACCTTGCACGTATCATAGATAGTGGGGATACAGACAGCTATATGGAGATGCTTGCGAGAGAAGAGTACGGATATGCTTATCCGGATGAATTCAGATTTTACGATACTTCACGGAACTGACGGCTTTTTAATTTAATATGAAGGGATTATTTGAGTTTCATGCAGATTGAAAACGGTAAAATTTACGAGGGCACAGTAAAGAGCATAGCAAATTACGGAGTGTTTGTTGATATAGCAAACCCGGAGAACAAGAAAATTACGGGCATGGTACATATTTCCGAGATTTCCAGAAGCTATGTAAATGAAATCAGGGAGTTTGTAACAGAGGGTCAGGCGGTTAAGGTAAAGGTAATCGCTATCGGTGACAATGGTAAAATCAGTCTCTCCATGAAGCAGGCCGAGCCTGAGCCTGAAAACAGCAGCAGACCCCAGAGAAGAGAACGCAGACCCATGAGCGGTGAAGGCAGACCCCAGAGAGAAAACCAAAGCCGTGGTGAACGTTCTGAGCGTTTGGACAGAGATGCAAAGCCTAATGTATGGGAGCCTAAGAAGAAGGTGCCTGTAGGCGAGCTTACCTTTGAGGATATGCTCAGTCGTTTTAAGCAGAACAGCGAAGAGCGTATGTGCGATATAAAGCGCAATACTGAGCGAAAGAATCGTTCAAGACGTAAGTGAGCATGAAATGAGGACAGCTTTTTGAGCTGTCCTTTTTGTTTTTTCCGTTTTTTCTACTATGTTGTAATAAAAACATAAATATTTCACAAGTAGGAGATATGTATGAAGAACGATTATTGTGGACGGAAGCTGCTATAAACAGAAAAGAGCACCCATAGGTGCTCTTTTTTACATTTCACTTCGGTTGGAGAGTGCCTTATAGAGTGTAACTTCATCGGCGTATTCAAGGATACCGCCGATAGGCAGACCAAAGGCAAGTCTTGTAACCGTTATGTTCAGAGGCTTGAGGAGCCGTGCAATATACATTGCTGTAGCGTCCCCCTCAACGGTAGGATTGGTTGCCATGATAACCTCCTGCACTTCTGTATTATTAAGCCGTGCAAGAAGCTCCTTGATTCTCAGCTGATCGGGCATGATACCGTCGATAGGAGAGATAAGTCCGTGGAGCACATGATATACGCCGTTATACTCGTGGGTACGTTCAAATGCGGAAACGTCCTTAGGTCCCTCTACAACACAGATAACATTCCTGTCTCGTCTGAGGTCTGAGCAGATAGGACACACCTCAGCATCGGTAAGATTACAGCAACACTTGCAGTAACGAATGTCTCTCTTGGCAGCGATAAGCGCATCTGCAAAGGACTGTACTTCTTCGCCGCTTCGTGAAATCATATGATAAGCAAGGCGTTCTGCCGTCTTGATTCCGATACCCGGTAGACGTGCAAAATGCTCTGTAAGCACTACCAGAGGCAGTGCGTTATGGTCAGCCATTACCAATTAAAACATGCCGGGGAGAGATACACCACCGGTAATCTTGCTCATTTCGGTTTCAGTTGTGTTTTCAACCTCTGTTACAGCCTCGTTGAATGCGCTGATAATCAGATCCTGGAGCATCTCGATGTCCTCAGGGTCAACAACCTCAGGCTTGATTGTGAGAGACTTAACAATCTTATTGCCTGTAACAACGATTTCTACAGCACCGCCGCCTGCTGTTGCAGTGAAGTCACGTGCGCCGATTTCTTCCTGAAGTTCAGTGATCTGATCCTGCATCTTCTGTGCCTGACGGATCATTGCGTTCATGTTCTGGGCACCGCCCATGTTCTGTTTAGGTAATCTTGCTTTCATTGTGAAAATCTCCTTAAAGATAATTTTTTGGTTTTATTCAACAGCAGTTTCAATGTTGCTGTCTATTGCCTTTTGGATTAAATTCTGTGCCGCATTTGATTTCTGTTCATCCGCATTACACTTTGCAAGAATCTTATATTCCTGACCTAGCACCTGTTTTACCGTTTCACCCAGAAGTCTGGCGTGTTCCCTGTTTTTTAGCAGTGTAAGGAAGAACTTGTTTTTGGCAATGATGAGAAGATAATTGCCGGCAACAAAAGCGTCAGATTCTACAAGGCTTCCCGAAACTGCGGGGCTTACCTTGCGAAACTCTTCCAGTATGTCTGCCCAGGATTGAAGAGGTACAAAGTCCGAGGGCTTGGGTTTGCTCTGTGGAGTACTCCTCTGCTGCTCTTCCCTTGGAGTTGCAGTCTCCTGCATTGCTTTATCCGCCTCAGACTGGGTTGCGTTATGAGGCTGCATCTGAGACTGTTGTACCGCCTGAACGGTCTGAACAGGATGAACTGCTTTAGGGATGGTAAGTGAGATAAGAGCCATTTCCAGCTCTATACGTTTATTTGGACTTCTCTGCATTCGTTCACGGCAATCCTGCATGGATGCCATATGTGAGAGAATTGTCTCCATAGAGAGCTTGTCCGCAATGCTTTTAAGACGGTCTGTTTCGTCGGGCATACAGGAAAGTATGTCATCCTGATTGCCGTCCACCTTTATAAGCATAACATTTCTCAGTTGCTCTGTAAGTTCCTCACAAAGCCTGCTCATATCCTTGGAACGGCTGTAAAGCTCGTTTGTCACTCTCAGAGCATCTGCTGCGTTTTTGGAGACAACTGCTTCCAGTATGTCAAAAAGCGCACCTCTGCCTGCAACACCTGCGGACTCGGAAACAACCTCAGGGGTAATGTTCTCGGTAACTGCCGCACATTGATCCAGGAGAGAGATAGCGTCACGCATACCACCATCGGAAATCTTGGCGATAAGAAGAGCTGCGTCCTCACTGAGATCGAGCTGTTCCTGCTGTGAGATGAACATAAGTCTCTTTGCTATGTCCTCTGTACGGATTCTGCGGAAATCGTAGCGTTGGCAACGTGAAATAATAGTAGCGGGAACCTTGTGGATTTCCGTGGTGGCAAGGATGAATTTCACATACTCCGGTGGCTCCTCCATCACCTTGAGAAGCGCACCCCAGGCACTTGGGGATAGCATGTGAACCTCGTCTATGATATACACCTTGCATTTGCATCTCTCAGGCATATAAACCGTACCCTCACGGAGATCACGTATATCCTCTACGCTGTTGTTTGACGCTGCGTCGATTTCTATAATGTCGGACAGGGTTCCTTTGTCGGCATCTTTGCATATATCGCAGGAAAGACATGGTATGCCGCCAACCGAGTTCGGACAGTTTACCGCCTTTGCAAGGATTCTGGCGCAGGTAGTCTTACCTGTTCCTCTGGAGCCTGTGAAGAGGTAAGCATGAGCGGTTTTACCGCTTAAAACCTGGTTTCGCAGGGTAGAGGTGATATGGGGCTGAGATATAACGTCGTCAAAGGACATGGGGCGCCATTTACGATACAATGCTTTATACATATACGGCTTACCCCCTTCATACCACAAAAAAATCCGGAACATAGGTGTGCAGGTTGACTGCGGCACACAAAACGATCCGCTTAATGCTGCTCGGTCTCCCGCCTGACATGGTTCACGGTGCTTCATTGCACAGGACCCGCACACCTATATTCCGGAGCTCTGCGGATTAATTCCGACTGATACAGAAATCCGAATCAGATATATCTATTATACCACAACCGAAAATAAATTTCAAGCCCTTTTTCACAAAAAAATTTACCGGATACCGAAATTATTCACCTGAGGTAGAAACTACCCTTAAAACTACCGTTTTTTCAAAGAATTCTTTGCAAAAGCGTTGACATATTACAATGCAATATGTTACAATATTATATATAGACATTTATTTTTTAACTTGAATTTCAGTCAGGCTTGCAACGCATAACTGCAAGCTGTAAACATATAGATATAGGCAATAGCTTGGAGGACAAGATGAAAATTAAAATATACAGCTGTTTGACAGCAATAGCATTTCTGGGCGCAGTGCTATCTCCGACAGCTTCTGTATACGCCGAGAACAGTGGCAAATCTATGGATTTGACCTTAAACGGCGGCTATCTCCAGATGTACAGCCCTGAGGACGAAGAGTATCGTACTTATGCAAACACGCCGATTGTCGGGGCAGCGGACATTCCCGAGGCATACGATATGCGGGACTACGGACTGGTAACTCCTGTGCGGAATCAGGGTGCAGAGGGTATGTGCCATGCATTTGCGGCAATTGGTGCATGTGAAACCAATCTTCTTAAACAGGGGCTTGAAACGGACTGCGAAACTCTCGACCTTTCCGAGGCACAGCTGGGCTACTTCCTCTACACAGAGCAGACCGACCCTCTCGACCCGAGATATGGCGACTATATTGATGTTGAGGGTAAGGGTGCGGCAGGCGGAAATGGTGTTTTGGCAGCGTCGGGACTTGCTTCGGGCTACGGTACTCAGTACGAGCGTTACTGTGATTACGACAGCTGGACATCCGGCTACGGTGATTATTTACGCTATACGGGTAACTATCGTCTTTCTCAGATGAATGTGCTGACCCGAGCAGATACAGCGGATAAGCAGACGAATGTGAAGCAGTGGATTCTGGAAAGCGGCGGCGTAAGTGTTGCCTACTACAGTCAGCGTTCCCTCTATTACGATAACGGTACGTCCTATTCCTACTATGCTGAGGACAAGTCGTTTTATGAAAACGCAAACCATGCGGCACTTATCGTAGGCTGGGACGATAATTACAGCAAGGAGAATTTCAGTCCTAACTGTCAGCCTACAAACGATGGTGCATGGCTTGTAAAGAACAGCTACGGTGTAGATCTATTTGACGATGGCTATTTCTGGCTTTCCTACGATGACCCGTCAACAGGTTCATTTTGTCGTTATATTATGGAATCGGTAAACGCTTTTGATGATGTTTACGAGTACGATGGTGCGGGCTATGTTACAGCCTACACCTTTGATAAAACCGCCAATGTATTTGTGGCGGATTACGATTCCACCCTCACTGATGTTTCATTCTATATGCCGGATAGAAACCCTGTGGGTACTGCTTATAAAATAGAGCTGTATCGGCTCACTGATAATACTTCTGACCCTACCGATGGTACGATTATAGCGGAAGTCTCGGGGAAACTTTCTTCAAGCGGTTACTTCAAGGTTCCTCTTGGCAAAGCGATACAGGTGAAAAAGGGTGAGCAGTTTTCAGTTGTGCTTACAATGACTGCACCTCAGAAAGGGCAGAAGGTTTATCTGCCAATTGAGGAAACCGTTCCGCTCCAGACAACCTTTATAATCAACTGTGGCAGTGATAGGGGCGAAAGCTATGTGAATATCGGCGGCGAATGGTTTGATTCATTTGGCGAAGAGGGCGACTATGGCTCATTCGGCAATATCCCCATCAAGGTTTTTGCACAACGTGACGAGACGACAGAGTCTATGGAGCTGAAAAAAGCACTGAGACTTGCCGGAGACTCCTCTTTTGTAAGTCCGCTTTTACGTGAAGCGGCGGCATTTGGTGAATCCTTGTCGGAGGACGGAAGTAGTGCCGCAATGAAGAGGTCTGCTGCTGAAACTATTTTGAACTATGTCCAGATTACCACAGGTGATGCTCAGTATCCTCAGTATCTTTATGAGGATTTCGGCAGAGCACCGGGTGACAGTGACGGTGACGGAGCAATTACTATAGCGGATGCGTCTGTGGCACTTGGTGTTTACGCAGTGAGAGCGACGGGTACCATAAAACGTCTCACCACAGCTGAGATTTATGCCATGGATGTGGTACAGGACGGTAAGATAGAAATAAACGACGGAGCAACTATTCTTACCATGTATGCAAAAGCCGCTGTAGGTACATAATGAGAATAGAAGTCTGTCCTTTGAGCAGGACAGACTTTTTTTCAAAAAAATTGAAAAAAGGGGTTGACAGATGCATCTCTTTGTGATATAATATATCTTGCAATTAGAGATATTCCCCTATAGCTCAGTCGGTAGAGCACTCGGCTGTTAACCGAGTTGTCGTTGGTTCGAGTCCAACTGGGGGAGCCAAACAATCCGAATCCTTTTTAAGGGTTCGGATTTTTGTTTTGCTTTTTTCTGCTTTGTGTAAATAGTGCAGGGATGGGCTTTCTGTGGGCTTTATGTTATGAACTTTTATAAAAATAAAAAAAGCTCTTGACAAACGGACGGTTTTATGGTATTCTTGTAAAGGTACAAAGCTTTACAGCTGACAGGAGAGGTGTTATGGCAAAGGATTTACAGTTTATAATGCTTCTTGACTGTTATGGAGAGTTTCTCACTGAGAGGCAGCGGCAGGTGACAGAACTTTACTACGGTGAGGATTTATCCTTGGGCGAGATTTCCGAAATTGTGGGTGTTACACGTCAGGCGGTAAGAGACAGCGTAAAGCGCAGCGAGGAGATACTTCTTAATATGGAAGAAAAGCTTCGCTTTGCCGAAAGGTTGAGTACACTGAGAGGAAAGTTTTCCGAAATAGCTTCTGCGGTACAGCTTGCCGCTGAGGAAACGGAAAATCCCGATGTAAAAGAAAAATGCATTATAGTAGAGGCTATGGTGCAGGAATGTATCGAGCTTCTTTAATATAAATAGACTAAGGACAAGGAGGAAGGGCGATGGCTTTTGAAGGTCTTTCAGACAAGCTGGGAAAAGTTTTCAAAAAGCTGAAATCACACGGCAAGCTTACAGAGGCAGATGTTAAGGCTGCAATGCGAGAGGTTCGTATGGCACTGCTGGAAGCGGACGTAAGCTATAAGGTTGTAAAGGACTTTGTGGCGAAGGTTTCCGAGAGAGCCGTGGGCAACGAAGTGCTCCAAAGCCTTACTCCGGGTCAGCAGGTTATAAAGATTGTTAATGAAGAGCTGTGCGCTCTCATGGGCAATGACCATACAAGAATCAACTTCCCGTCCAAGCCGCCATGTGTTATAATGATGTGCGGTCTCCAGGGTTCAGGTAAGACAACCCACTCCGCAAAGCTTGCTAAGCTCTTGAAAAAAGAGGGTCACTATCCTCTGTTGGTAGCTTGCGATATTTACAGACCTGCGGCTATTAATCAGTTACAGGTTGTAGGTGAGCGTGCCGGTGTAAAGGTGTTTGAAATGGGACAGATTTCTCCCATGATAATCGCCAGGGAAGCTATGAAGTACGGCAAGGATCACGGTAATGATGTTATCATCCTTGACACCGCCGGACGACTTCACATAGATGAAATCCTCATGGATGAGCTTAAAGAACTTAAAAAACTCACCAATCCCAACGAAATCATGCTTGTTGTAGATGCTATGACAGGTCAGGACGCGGTAAACGTTGCCAAGGCTTTTGACGACGCTTTAGGCATTGACAGCGTGCTCATGTCAAAGCTTGACTCTGATACAAGAGGCGGTGCTGCACTGTCTGTACTGGCTGTAACAGGTAAGCCTATCAAGTATGTAGGTATGGGTGAAAAGCTTGACGAGTTTGAGCAGTTCCACCCTGAGAGAATGGCATCACGTATTCTTGGAATGGGCGATGTGCTCACCCTGATTGAAAAGGCGGAAAGTTCAGTTGATATAAAGGAAGCGGAACGCCTTGCTAAGAGAATGGAACAGAATCGCTTTGATATGAACGACCTTCTGGACCAACTCCAACAGATAAAGAAGATGGGCAGTATTCAGTCTATTTTGGGCATGCTTCCCGGTGTGGGAAATAAGCTCAAGGATGTTGATGTGGATGAGAAACAGTTCACCAGAATTGAAGCTCTTATTACATCTATGACTCCCGCAGAACGTGAGAAGCCCTCAATCATCAATCCCTCCAGAAAGCGCAGAATTGCAGCCGGCAGCGGCAACAAGGTGGAGGACGTAAACAGGCTTCTGAAGCAGTTTGAGCAGATGCAGAAGATGATGAAGCAGATGGGCAACATGGGTAAGGGCAAGAATGGCAAGATGTCTCGCCGTTCCATGAAGAAGCTTGCCGGCATGAATATGGACGATCTCCGGAATATGCAGGGCGGCAATATGAATATCCCGGGACTTCCTCCGGGAGTTTTTCCGAAGTAATGCCGACAGGGTAAAATTAAGATAATCATGCAGGAAACTGCTTGATATAAAAAGCAAATCGCACGGAGGTGAAAATAAAATGGCAGTAAAGATGAGACTGAGAAGAATGGGTGCTAAGAAAGCTCCTTTCTATCGTATCGTAGTTGCTGATGAAAGATACCCCAGAGATGGTAGATTCATCGAAGAAATCGGCTACTATGATCCTACTAGAGAACCTTCTGTAGTTAAGGTAGATGCTGAGGCAGCTAAGAAGTGGCTGGCTAACGGCGCACAGCCCACAGATACCGTTAAGGTTATTCTGAAGAAGGAGGGTATTCTTTAATTTTAAAGAGTGCCTATGATGCAGGTGAGAGCAGAGGTTGCCCAGTGCACAACTGCTCCCGTTCCTTGCAACATTTATCTCTCGAAAGGAGCAGACACTATGCAGGAATTACTGTATACAATCGTTGCAGGTCTTGTTGAAGACCCAAGTGCGATTAAGATTACAGAGGACGCTCCCAATGAAGAGGGCGTAATCGTATTCCACTTGAATGTAGCTCCGGATGATATGGGCAGAGTTATCGGTAAGCAGGGCAGAATTGCCAAGGCTATCCGTGTAATCATGCGCTCCGGTGCCGCTAAGACCAATCAGAAGATTGCAGTGGAAATTGACTAATAGTGCTACGCAGGCGGTCCCTACGGATACGCCTGTTTCTATATACAGGAGGCTTATTATATGAAAAAGGAATACCTGGAAATCGGTAAAATCGTTAATGTACACGGCTTAAAGGGTGACGTAAAGGTTATGCCCTGGTGCGATGATGCAGAGCTGCTCTGTGAGTTTGATTCACTGTACATTGACCGTGATAAGAAGGAAATCTTCATTGAGGATGCACGTGTTTTCAAAAATACCGTTATCATGCGCTTTGAGAATGTAGAAACCGTAGAAGCCGCTGAAAAGCTTCGCAATAAGATCCTCTATATTCACCGAGACGACTTGGAGCTGGAGGAGGGCGTTTACTTCATCCAGGATTTAATTGGTCTTTCCGTTGTTGACGCTGACACAGGGGAAGCTTACGGCACCCTTATGGATGTTCAGCAGACAGGCGCAAACGATGTATACGAGGTTAAAAACCAGGAGACAGGTAGGACATACTGGATTCCCGGCATTCCCGATGTTGTGGTTGAGACGGATGTTGACGGCGGCGTAATGAAAATACGCCCTCTGGAGGGACTTTTGGATGCGAATTGACATTGCAACTCTCTTCCCAGATATGTGCGAAGCGGTACTTTCCGAGAGCATTGTAGGCAGAGCACGCAAAGCGGGTTATATCGAAGCTCAGTGCCACAACATTCGTGACTATACCCTTAATAAACACCGGCGTGTGGACGATGTACCATATGGCGGCGGCCGTGGAATGGTAATGCAGGCTGACCCTATTTACCGCTGTTTTGAGGCTGTATGCGAGCTTCTGGGTACAAGACCTCATACAATCTATATGTCACCCAAGGGTAAGACGCTCACTCAGCAGAGAGCAGTGGAACTTTCAAAGATGGAAAACATTTTCATACTCTGCGGACACTATGAGGGTATTGACCAGAGAATCCTTGACACTATCATAGATGAGGAAATCTCAATTGGAGACTACGTTCTCACGGGTGGTGAACTTCCCGCTCTGGTGCTTACGGATACCATTGCAAGAATGTGTCCGGGAGTATTGCCAGAAACGGTGTGCTTTGAGGATGAGAGCCATTTTAATGGACTTTTAGAGTATCCCCACTATTCCCGTCCGGAGGTATGGCATGATATGGCAGTTCCGCCCGTGCTTCTTTCGGGTCATCACAAGAACATAGCGGAGTGGCGTTTTGCACAAAGTCTTGAAATTACAAAAGAACGCCGACCTGACTTGTATGATGCTTATATAGACAAAATATAGCAAATTAATTGTACTGCCTGAACAAAATGTGATGTTGAAATTGTACACATTGCTTAAAGAAAATAGGTGTGGTAAATATCCACAAACCATTTGGAGTTAAAATTGACTCTGTTAGTCACTACGTAGAAATTTGCCCCAAAACAGGCATTTGGTGCAAAAAATGTGTTGACGTGAGCTAAAAAAAACAGTATAATACTAAGCAGAGACAGAAAACAAAAAACTAAATCCAAATCTGAAAGCAGTTATGTTTTCTTAAAATTAATGATAGGAGAGTATAGTTATGTACGTAAAAGACGTTGAAGTGAAAAACCAGGTTGGTCTGCATGCAAGACCTGCAACATTCTTTATCCAGAAGGCAAACGAGTTCCGTTCCTCTATCTGGATTGAAAAGGAAGAGCGCAGGGTTAATGCAAAGTCCTTGCTGGGTATCCTTTCTCTGGGTATCGTAGGCGGCACAAGCATCCGCATCATCGCTGATGGTCAGGATGAGCAGACAGCTGTTAATTCACTGGTTGACCTTGTTGAGAGTGGTTTTAGCGACGAAAACAGATAAGCTAGTTTTTTTAAATGCACCCTGCACGATTGTGTAGGGTGTTTTTTTGTGACTGTAGTCTTTACGGAAAATTATCTTGCATTACTTTCCAAATTGTAGTATAATGGATAAAAGAATAAACTCTTGTGTGAGGTATAAAATATATGAAACGAATCCTCCTGCTTACAGCCTTTTTTCTTGCTTTTTGCATGATAAGCGGCTGCGGTGATAAAGATAAAAAAAGCAATGGACAAAAGTCCGAGACTATACAGACAGAAGCCGTTGAGACAGGTACTGCGGCTATCCCTGAGTACACTACTCCCGGAGGCAGCACCATGAAGAACGACGTAGCAACTTTTGAAACAGCTGTTGTGCCGGATGCCACCACAGCTCTGACAGTTGCTGTCACTACTTGTTATGACTTTGAAAACATTACAACCTATACACTCCCATCGGACTCCCGTCAGCCAACTCTATCGGGAAGTGCTCAGGATAATGAGTCTACAGAGCTTGCTGAGGTTATCAACGACGCCTTGGGACGTACTGAGGATGAATGGCTTGCTCAAGCTCAGACGATGTATATGGAAGCGTGTGAGACAGCTTTCCGTTTCTTATGTACGGGAAGTGAGTTTCCCGTTGACAGAGCAAATCTTGACATAATAGACAAAACCTACTTTCTCACCA
The DNA here is from genome assembly GCA_964594275.1 of uncultured Ruminococcus sp. GTDB lineage: Bacteria > Bacillota > Clostridia > Oscillospirales > Ruminococcaceae > Ruminococcus_C. Next base: position 14,832 of record CAZQMA010000001.1, read on the forward strand.
CCTGTTCATCCTTCGAGGACGCAACAGCCTCTTATTATGAGATTTTCAGCAGTGAACGCCATAAGGACGATTTTGGTAGTCTCATTCTTGAACAGAATGGCAGGCTTTACGTTGCCCGTGGATCTAGGGGGATGGATATGACCTATCTCTCCTCACAGGTTGAACGGCTTGTATCCATATCGGATACCGAGGTTGTCTTTGAGATATTGGTTGAATATGAGGACAGAGAGGTCACAAACCGCTTTTCGCTTATTGCTGAAGAAGGTGAGCTGAGGGTAGCAGATTTCACCCTGCCATACTGAGTCAGCTTCCGAGAAGTCTGCTCTGGCTATACATATTTTCGCAGAATATACCGTAGCCTTTTGATGGTTCGTCTACGAATACATGGGTTACCGCTCCTACAAGCTTTCCGTCTTTTATGATGGGTGAACCGCTCATCCCTTGAACGATACCGCCTGTTTTACGGAGAAGTTCCTTGTCGGTAACCTCTATAATCATGTTTTTGGTGTTGTCCGAGCCGCTGAGATCGGTATCGGTTATCCTAACTGAGTAGCGTCTGGGCTTTTCACCGTCGATGGTACAGATTATTTCCCCGTCACCTGGGGTTATTTCTTGTTTGAATGCCATGGGAATGGCTGCCTGACGGGGACAGCTTTCTGAGAGTCGTCCGAAAACGCCGCAGCGGTTGTTGCAGGTGAGAGAGCCTATTTCTTCACCACCGAGGAACGTTCCCTCAAGCATACCGGGGCTTCCTTTTGTACCCTTTACCAGTCCGCTTATGGTTACAGGGCAGGCTGCACCCTCGCCTATGGGAATACATACGCCTGTGTCACCATCGCAAATAGGATGTCCCAGACCACCAAAGGTCATGTTGGATGGGTCGTAGTAAGAAACCGTACCCACGCCTGCAAGGCTGTCACGCACCCACATGCCCGCTGCATAGCAGTTGTCTTTCTCTGAGAAAACTGGAATGAGGGTTGTTTTGTTTTCTTTGCCTGAGCGGGTGTATTCAATAGTAACAGGCGCACCTTTTGAGTCGTCTATTATGGTACTGAGAGATTCGCCGGAGGAAACAGAGAAGCCGTCGGCTGAAGTTATAATATCTCCGGCCTCAAGTCCTGCTTCCTTTGCGGGACAGACCGCTCCTCGGTTCGTGTCAATAGCACCAAGGCTTATTACCATTGCACCGTCCATACGGAGTTTTATACCGAAGGGCTGTCCGCCGGGGATAAGCATAGGAGTTTCTATTTCTCGTATTTCCGCATTTTTAATGGGTACTAAGCCGAAGAGACGGAGAGAAACGGTATCAGTCTGTGAACCGCCTACAGTGAAAACCTCCATAGCCTTAGCTTTTGTGGGAACTGCTGTAACGGGTAGAGCCGAGCTGAGATAAAGCTCTTCGCCTTTTTGTATATAGAAGCTGTCGGGAAGGGTATTTCCGTAGTACATGGTTGTACCTGCCAGAACAGCCGACAGCGTGGTAAGTGTAAAGATTGTTCTTCTGATAATTTTTATAAGCATCACTGATCATCCTTCTGATTGGAATTTAAACTTTTTGAATCTTAATCATAATATGACCTGTGAGCTTTTTTTTATGAGCGAAAAAACAAGGGAATTACCTTTCCTATTCATATAAAGGAGATACGGCAATGAAAAATCAAACAGATAAAAAAACTATACATGCCCTCTCAGCGGCGGAAACCCGCAGCCGACTTCGTGCCCGAGACCGTAAACTCGGAGTGGTACGCATAGTCTTGAGAATTGTGCTTATAATAAGTACGTTGTGGTTCTGTGTGTTCTGCGATTCCATAGCAGCACTGGGATGGATTACCGCTGCAAGAGCGGGAGAAAGCTGGGGATTGCAGTTTGTGGACTACGGTTACATAATGCTCTTTGCAGTGGCACTTATGACAGTGGCAATGGTGCTGTGCCTTTTTAAAGTAAACCGTATCTCTATGGTGATGTCCTGGGCGGGGTGTATTTTAGCCCTTGACATGATGAGTAAAGCTGTATCTTATGCAAACGATGCCGGTTTCTACAGTACAATACGTGACATGCCGGCAAGTGCTGTATATCAGCAGGCAATCATGCCAACAGTGGTGGTTTCGGTGATATTGACGGCACTTGCATTAATGCAGTATTTTTCCTTTGACGCTGCTGAAAAAAGAAGAAAGCGCAAGGCTGAAAAGGACGCACCTGCGCCGAAAATTGTGTAAGCTTCGGGAAATATGAGCTTTGTCAGGGAAATGATTGCACCTTCGACAAAGATGAACATTGTTTGAAGTGAATAAGTATGATATAATAATAATGCAGGTGAGGAGGAGGTTACATGGAGCATAAGGTAAAGGTTTTGATTGGCGATGACAGTGCAGACTATGGCATAGCTTGTGCAAATTGTCTGCGTTCAAACGGTATCTATACAGTAACAAGAAAAAAGGACGGCAGAGCAGTGCTTGATGCCATCAGGAACGACCGACCCGATGTTGTTATCATGGATGCGGTGATGGTACACTACGACGCAGTGGAGGTTATGAACAGGCTTCGTGCAGAGAATATCGTAAATCCCCATTTTATTATTACATCGGCGTATGACAGTGATTTTCTTGAGCGTCGCGTTGTAGAGGCAGGTGCTTCCTATTTTGTTCAAAGACCATTTGACAATGATATGATGCTTGACCATGCACGTACTCTTTTAGAGGGTGAAATTGTCAAAGAGGGAAGAGATCCTCATGAGCTTGAGATGGAGGTAACTGAGATAATCCATCAGCTGGGTGTTCCCGCACATATTAAGGGCTACCATTATCTTCGTTCAGCGATACTTATGTCAATAGATGACGGAGAACTTCTGGATGGTATTACGAAGCTTCTTTATCCAACTGTTGCAAAGGAGTTTGGTACTACTTCGTCCAGAGTTGAACGAGCAATCCGCCATGCAATTGAAATCGCATGGGATAGAGGCAACATTGAGACTCTGAATTCTTTCTTTGGCTACACAGTAAACACATGCAAGGGCAAGCCTACAAATTCTGAGTTTATTGCTCTTATTACGGATAAGCTCCGCCTTCAGCATCGCACACCCGCAGGAACAGGCAAGAGGATGGCGTAAGGAAACCTGTGCGCTTATGCGTGCGGCTTCAATTAACAATTGATAATTATTGATTGCATAAGCTGAAAGTTTATGTTATAATATATCTATAGACAGCGAAAAAATTCGCTTACGAAAGGAAGATATATTATGAGCTTTATTAAAAAGGAAATCAATACTCTCAGCGGAAATCCGTTCAAGCAGATTGGCAGTGACTGGTTTCTCATTACAGCAGGTACAGAGGATAGCTACAATACCATGACTGCTTCATGGGGCTTTATGGGCGTTATGTGGGGTGTGCCATCCTTTATCTGCGCTGTACGCACCAACCGCCATACATTCTCCTTTATGGAAGAGAATAACACATATTCCATCTGCTTCTTTGATGAAAAGTACAAAAGCGCACTTACATTCTGCGGTACAAAGTCTGGCAGAGACTATGATAAGGCAAAGGAAACAGGTCTCACCCCTATTATGCTTGACGGCGTACCTGCATTTGCGGAAGCATCTCGAATTATTGTGTGCAGAAAGCGTTATGCGGATATGATGAAGCAGGAGGCTTTTGTTACACCTGAAACCTATGATAAGTGGTACGGCACAGACCCTCTTCATAAGCAGTACATCGGTGAGATTCTTGCAGTCTATGAAAATGAATAAACACTAAAAGGGCGGGATTATCCCGCCCTTATTTTTTAGCTTTTCTTAAACAGTGATTTTGCAAGAAGTCCTGCACCTGCGGCAACCATACCGAACATAAGTACATACTGCCAGAGAGTTGTACTCAGTGGTCTGAAGCGTACGCTTGTTATAAGTGTTATGAGAATTATAAGTATACCCAGTGCAATGACAATGCCGGGGATGGTTTTCTTTTCCATGAAGAAAGCAAGTCCCAGACCTATAAGGAGCGGTACTAGCATAAGACCCGTTGTCAGACTTGCATTTATACCAAAACCGCTCCACAAACTGCCCCAAGCAAAGGTTACGATAAATGAGTTGAAAATCCAGTAAAGACCACCGCCTAAAAGCAGAAATCCGAGACAAAAGTCAAGGAGAGGATTTGAGGACTTCTTTGTAGCGGAAGCTTCGGCTACAGTTGCTTCTGTATGTGCTTTTTTCTTTTCAGATTTTATTTCATCCTCAAGTTTCTTCATTTCCTTATCAATATCCATTATTTATACGTTCCTTTCCGTCAATCATAACGTACCATGGATCCTCTCTGATGTCGAGAGGGTCTTTTTTGTAGAGCTGTAAATCCGCATCCATTCCCTCTGCAATGCTACCTATTCTGTCCTCAAAGCCCAGAATTTCAGCCGCTCCCTTAGTGATAGCATAAAGTGCGTCCTCTTCGCATAGACCTCCCTTTACCGCAAGTGCGGCGGTTGCGGAGAGGTATTGTATGGGTATAACCGTGTGGTCAGTACAGATAGCGATGTTCACACCCTCTTTTCTCAGCACTGATGGGGCACTTATAGAGAGATTCTGCATTTCAGGCTTGCACCTGTCGCAGAGTATGGGGCCACATATAACAGGAATTTCTGCATGCTTTACAATGTCGGGGATGAGGTGCGCCTCGGTTCCATGCACGATAACCGCTTCCAGGTGAAATTCCTTTGCAATGCGCACTGCTGTGCAGATGTCGTCGGCACGGTGACAATGGAAGTGTGCCTTTATATCGCCTTTCATGAGCGGGATAAGCGCCTCACACTTTGCGTCAAAATCAGGCAGTTCCGAATCCTCTTCAGCCGCTTCACAGTCGGAAAGGTAACGCTTTGCTTTGTAGAGTCCCTCACGGATAATAGCTGCTGTAGCCATTCTTGTTTTGGGAGATTCGTCTCTGCCATTGTAGACGTTTTTGGGGTTTTCACCCAAAGCAAATTTCATGCCCGCTGTGGCGACTGCCATGTCATCGACACATCGCCCAGCTGTTTTCAGAAGAACCATAGAACCGCCGCAGGCATTTGCACTGCCCGGAGAGGATATTGCCGCAGTAACGCCGCCTTGTACCGCTTCCTTGAAGCAGTAGTCAAGAGCGTTTACGCCGTCGATGGCACGCATATGGGGTGTAAATGGGTCGGATGCCTCGTTGCAGTCGTCACCCTCAAAGTCAAGACCGTTTTCAAGGATGCCTATGTGGGTGTGAGCGTCGATGAAGCCCGGAAGAAGCAAGCTTCCCTGTGCATCAATATCGCAGGACTCAGTGCTTGTAGGAACGCCCTCACATACTTCTGTAATTTTACCGTCCAGAACGGTTATATAGCCATTATCAATAACACCCTTATCGGTCATGGTGTGGATTTTTGCATTATATATTTTCATTTTGTCTCCTGTACTGCCGCTGTGGGCATGGGAATACGCATAAGCTTTATGAGCTTTTTTGCAGTAGCTTCGGGTGTGGCACAGGGTTCTACGATAATGGTAGAGTGTGCTTTGTACACCATAGCACGGCTGTCAAAGATTTCATGAAGCTTTTCTTCTGTATTTTTTTGAACTAGAGGTCGGTTTTTGTCGTTCCTTATACGATTGTAGCAAATCGGGAAGCTCTGGTTGATGAAAGCAATATGCGCACCTGCTTTGCGTGCTGCCGATGCTGTATCGGGATTCAGCATTGCACCGCCGCCGCAAGCTACAACTGCGTTTTTTTCGCAGAGCTTTTGCACGATTTCGGCTTCAACCCTGCGAAAATATGACTCGCCCTGCTTTTCAAATATTTCAGGGATGGACATGCCCTCTTGTTTTACTATCGCCTCATCGGTATCAATAAGGGGTAATCTCAGTATACGGGATAGAGCCTTGCCCATAGCCGATTTACCGCAGCCCATAAAGCCGCATAGAAATATTGTCATTACCTGTCGCCTCCTTCTTTGGGAAACTGTAGTTTTATCATCTCATTCATTTCATCAATGATAGACTGTATTTCCTGTTCGGTGTAGAAGTCGTTGTCCCAGAGTTCATGAGCCTTTACTGCCTGAAGTACTAGCATTGTGCCGCCGCCGACGGCGGTTTTGCCAAGAGCCTTTGCTTTCTGTATGAGCATAGTATCTACGGGATTGTAGATAACATCAAAGACATATCTGCACTTTCTGAGCAATTCGTCCTGCACGGGACAGTCATTGGTTTTTGGGTACATGCCTACGGGAGAAGCGTTCATGATAACGTCGAATTCCTCGTCAAGCTCTGATGTCAGTGCAGTACGGATTTTTGCATCCGGTCTGAGTGCAAGAAGCTCACAAGTCAGCTCAGCGGCAAGTTTTGTGTGACGGGGAAGAATACCTAAAGTAAGGTCTGCACCTGCAAGCACCGCTTCAACTGCCATCATTCGTCCGACGCCGCCGCAGCCGATAAGGAGAACCTTACCGTTCATGGGGAAGGGTTCCACTGAGCGGAGAAAGCCGTCGCAGTCGGTGTTGTAGCCTGAAAGCACTCCGTCCTTGTTTACCACACAGTTTACTGCGCCGTATCTTTTGGCTGACTCTGATACTTCATCAAGAAAAGGGATAATAGCCTGTTTATGTGGAATGGTAACGTTAAAGCCCTTCCACTGTCTTAAATCCACTGTACCTGCGTTCATGACTTCGGAAGAGATTTCCGTGAGACTATAAGATGCGTCCCTTTTCTTAATAGCGAAGAGACGTTCATGAATCATAGGAGACATGGAGTGACTCAGAGGAAAGCCTATGAGTGTGAATTTATCCATTATGCCATTACTTCCTCAAGTGTAGTTACGTTTTCGCAGTTTTTAGCAATAACGTCCTTTAGGGTTTTCTTTACAAGACCCGTGAGAACGTTCTTTGGGCCGAATTCAATGAAAGTATTGAAGCCCTGTGCCTGCATATCGGCAAGCTCTGCTGTGAAGCGTACGGGAGAAACAATGTGCTTTGCAAGAAGAGCGGGCATATTTGAGAAATCGGTAAGCTCTGCGCCCAGGACGTTTGAGAAGAACTTAACATTCGGCGTGCTGAACTTAACGTCCTTGATTGTTTCATAGAATTCGTCAGCGGCACTTTGCATAAGACGTGTATGGAAAGCACTTGCTACAGCCAGCGGTACAGCTCTTGCACGTTTAGCGGCAGCAGCTTCAGCAGCAGCGGCAACGGCAGCCTTGTCACCAGCGATTACAGTCTGGATAGTTGAGTTATAGTTTGCGGGAACAACATAACCCTCAGTTTCTGCGCAGAGTTTTTCAACGTCCTCTGCGGACATTTTGAGAATTGCACACATTGCACCCTCTGAATTCTGTGCGGCCTTTTCCATAGCCTCAGAACGTGCCTTGATTACCTTGAAGCCGTCCTCAATAGATAGCATACCTGCTGCAACCATAGCTGCATACTCGCCCAGTGAGTGACCTGCAACGCCTTCATATGTAAAACCACGCTTCTTGGCGGCTTCAAGGCATACAAGAGAGGTCGCCATGATAGCAGGCTGAGCGTATATGGTGCGGGAAAGAATTTCAGGCTCTGACTCAGCTATAACTTTTTTAAGGTCGAAACTCAGTACGGAGGAGGCGATTTCATAGATGTAGTCTAAAGATTTATCGACAGCTGTTAAGTCAAGACCCATGCCCTGATACTGTGAACCCTGTCCTGAAAAGAGAGAAATTGTCATAATAAAACTTGTCCTTTCCTGATTGGTCGGCGATTTGTGCAAAACAGCCCTGTATTGAGCCTGAAAATTGTGGATAAAAAACAAAACAATGAAAATTGGCTGAAAAATATGGGCTTAGTCATTGCAAATCGTGCCAAAATAATGTATAATATAAAAGTGCATGATGTTCGCAGAATGCCTCTTTGGAAGGGTCTGCACCTATTATCATATCACAAAAATTAATTAAACACAATAGGGAACGGAGGATTTTTTCAATGGGCCTTCATATTTTGGGAACCGGCAGCTATACACCGGAGAAGATAATGTCAAACGACGACTACAAGGAATTTGTTGAAACCAATGACGAGTGGATCCGCACCCGCACAGGCATCAGCACCAGAAATATCGCTACAGGGGAACCTGTATGGTACATGGGTGCTCAGTCTGCGAAAGCAGCCATAGAGGCTGCGGGAATCGACCCTGCGGATATTGCTCTTATTATAGATACATCAGTTACAGCTGACTACGTTACCCCCTCAACCGCCTGCATTATTCAGCGTGAGACGGGTGCGGTAAACGCAGCCTGCTTTGACCTGAATGCGGCTTGTTCAGGTTTTGTATATGCAATGGATATGGCACACCGCTATCTGAAAACAGAAGAGGGTGCAAAGTATGCTCTGATAGTAGCCAATGAGCAGCTTTCTAAAATCACCAACTACGAGGATCGCTCATCATGCATTCTTTTTGGTGATGGTGCTGCTGCTGCTGTAGTTGAATTCGACCCAAATGCACTCTACTCTAGCCATCTGGGTGCAGACGGCACAGGTGCTAAATACCTTTTTGCTCCCTGTGCGGCTCCCGCAACCCCTTTTGTTGACGAGGAAAAGGCAAATAGAAAGTGGCATGATTTCGAGGGTGGCACACAGGGCAGATATGCCCACGCTCTTGTACAGGACGGCAAGGAGGTTTACCGTTTTGCAACACAGGCAATGCCCAAGGCTGCATCGGCAGCTGCTGCGAAAATTGGTATTGACCTCAGCTCGCTGGACAAGATTATCCCTCATCAGGCTAACATCAGAATTATAGAAACCGCTATGAAGAATATGAAACTCTCAATGGAAAAGGCTGTTGTAAATATCAAGAACCACGGCAATACATCAAGTGCATCCATTCCGATTGCACTTGATGAGGCGGTTCGCTCAGGTGAAATCAAGCGTGGTGACAAGATTTGCCTAGTAGGATTCGGAGCAGGTCTTACCTACGCTGCGGCAATTATGGAGTATTAATTATTAATATAGTTCATACGTAAATTCACATATAGACACGGGACTTATACCCCTGTCCGACGAAAGGAAAAACAATATGAAAACAAGAATCACAGAGCTGCTCGGATGCCAGTATCCTCTTCTTCAAGGTGGTATGGCATGGGTTGCTGAAAGCACCCTGGCAGCGGCAGTTACAAACGCAGGCGGCTGTGGTATTATCGCAGGTGGCAGCGCTCCCATTGACTATCTCCGTGAGCAGATAAGAATCTGCAAGTCTAAAGTTGGTGACAAGCCCTTCGGCGTGAACATCATGCTTATGAGCCCCAACGCAGAAGAATTGGCACAGTTGGTTATCGAAGAAAAAGTGCCTATGATTACAACAGGTGCAGGTAACCCCGGTAAGTACATGGAGGCATGGAAGGCTGCGGGCATCAAGGTTATTCCGGTAGTTCCCTCTGTTGCGTTGGCAAAGCGTATGGAAAGAAGCGGTGCAGATGCTGTTATCGCTGAGGGCACAGAATCAGGCGGTCACATCGGTATGAATACAACCATGTGCTTGGTACCTCAAGTAGTAGATGCAGTTGACATCCCTGTAATTGCAGCAGGCGGCATCGCTGACGGCAGAGGCGTTGCGGCTTCCTTTATGCTGGGAGCTGAAGGTGTACAGATTGGCACACGTTTTCTGGCGTCCGAGGAGTGTCAGATTCACGAAAACTACAAGAACCTGGTTGTAAAGGCAAAGGATACAGACAACCAGATTACAGGCTTCTACTCAGGTAGTCCTTGCAGAAGCATAAAGACAAAGTACACAAAGAAGCTTCAGGAGATGGAGAAGAACGCAGCTCCCCCAGAGGATTTCGAGGCTCTGACAGTAGGTTCACTGCGTAAGGCAGCGGTTGACGGTAACGTTGACGAAGGCTCCTTCCTGTGCGGACTTATTGCAGGTATGGTAAATGATATTCGTCCCTGCAAGGATATTGTAGAGGAAATGATGGCAGATGCAGCTAAGCTGCTTCAGAGATAAAAGGGAGGAAATTGATCATGGCAACAGCACTTATCACAGGCGCGTCCCAGGGTATTGGCGCATGCATCGCAGAGCGTCTTGCACAGGACGGTTACGATGTAGCAATTAACCATTTTCCCAGTGAGAATGACAAGGCAAACGCTGAAAAGGTAGCAGAGACCTGTCGCTCCTATGGCGTAAAGGCAGAACTTTTTGCGGCAAACGTTGCAGACTATGCACAGTGCGAGGAGATGGTAAAGGCAGTAAAGGCTTCCATGAACTCTATTGATGCACTGGTAAATAATGCAGGCATCACAAAGGACGGACTGCTTCTCCGTATGTCTGAGGAACAGTATGACGCAGTTATCGCAGTAAACCAGAAGAGCGTGTTCAATATGATTAAGCTGGTAGGCTCTGTAATGCTTCGTCAGAAGCACGGCAGAATTGTAAACCTTGCTTCTGTTGCAGGTCTTTATGGCAATCCCGGTCAGATGAATTATTCCGCTTCAAAGGCCGCTATCATCGGTATGACTAAGACCGCTGCCAAGGAGCTTGGTTCACGTGGCATCACAGTAAATGCAGTAGCTCCCGGATTCATTAAGACGCCTATGACCGATGCTCTCTCCGACGAGCAGAAGGCAAAGATGCTGGGTCTGGTTGCAATGGGCAGATACGGTGATCCTACTGAAATTGCAAGCGTTGTATCCTTCCTTTGTTCCAAGGATTCTAGCTATGTTACCGGTCAGACCATCGAAATATCCGGCGGTCTTATGATGTAAAAAAGAAACCAATTTGTTTTAAGACAGAAAGGAGTACGCTGTAATTAAAGGTGCGGCGTTATAAAAACTATGAGAAGAGTAGTTATTACAGGCATGGGTACAGTAAACCCTATGGGTAGTAATCTTGATACATTTTGGAATAATGTAAAGGCAGGCAAGTGCGGCATTTCCAAGATTGATAAGTTCGATACCACTGAGGTCGATGTCCACGTTGCAGGTATTGTACGTGATTTCGACCCTACTGAGTACTGCGAAAAGAAGGACGTTCGTCACATGGAGCGTTTCACACAGTTCGCAGTAGCAGCTGCAAAGCAGGCAATAGCTGACTGCGGCAGTGACATGAATGATCTTGACCCTTACCGCTGCGGAGTTATCATGGGCTGCGGTATCGGTGGTCTGGAGCTTACAGAAACAGAGCACTGCAAGTATATAGAAAAGGGTCCCAACCGTATCTCACCCTTTTTCGTTCCTATGATGATTGGAAATATGGCAGCAGGCGAAATTTCTATGAAGACAAATTTCCGTGGTGACAACTTTGCAACCGTTACAGCTTGCGCATCATCCACCCATGCAATCGGTGAAGCTTTCCGTAAGATTAAGGACGGCTATCTGGATGCTTGTCTCTGCGGCGGCACTGAGTCTGTTATATCTGAGTTTACTGTCGGCGGTTTCAAGACCATGAAGGCTCTTACCCGTGAAACAGACCCCATGAAGGCTTCTACACCTTTTGATAAGAACAGAAGCGGCTTTGTAATGGGCGAGGGTGCAGGCGTATTGATGCTTGAAGAGTATGAGCATGCAAAGGCAAGAGGTGCGAAGATTTACTGTGAAATCGCAGGCTACGGCGCAACTTGTGACGCTTACCATATGACATCTCCATCTCCTGAGTGTGAAGCAGCTGCAAGAGCTATGAAGAATGCTTACGAAGAAGCCGGTCTCCGGGCATCAGAGGTTCAGTATATCAACGCTCACGGTACATCCACAGGTCTCAACGACAAGTATGAGACACGGGCTGTAAAAATTGCTCTGGGCGAGGAAAATGCACGTAAGGTAAAGATTAACTCTACAAAGTCCATGACAGGTCATATGCTTGGCGGTACAGGTGCAGTTGAAGCAATTGTATGTGCTAAGACTATTGAGGATGGCTTCATCCACAAGACCCTGGGCTATACTACACCCGATGAAGAGTGTGACCTTGACTATTGCACAGATAGCGCAGTGGAAATGGAAGTAAAGACTGCTCTGTCCAACTCTCTGGGCTTCGGTGGTCACAATGCAACACTTTGCTTTAAGAAGCTTGCAGACTAAGGAGGCGGACAATGTACAGTATTGAAGAAATCAAGGAGCTTGCAAAAACTGTCTCCGACTTAAATCTTGGTAAAATCAAAATCAAGACCGACAATGAGGAGCTGGTAATCGAGGGCGCAAGCTGTCATGTACCTCCTATGCCTCCCATGCCCCCTATGATGGCAGCTCAGAACGTTTCCATGACACCTGCCGAAACAGCACCCGCAGCAGAGAGCGAAAGTCAGTGCAAGTCAGGTAATATTGTAAAGGCCCCTATCGTAGGTACATTCTACGCAGCTGGCTCTCCCGATGATGCACCCTATGTAAAGGTAGGCGATAGCGTTAAGAAGGGCGATGTTCTTATGATTATTGAATCCATGAAGCTCATGAACGAGGTTACAAGTGAATATGACGGCGTAGTAGAGGAGATTCTGGTATCAAACGGCGACGCTGTTGAGTATGATCAGCCTCTCATGCGTATTTGCTGAAAAGGAGGAATAGAAAATGGCAGATGTTCTGATGAATCAGGAACAGATTAAAGAGGTTATCCCTCACAGAGACCCGTTCCTGCTTATAGATGAGATTATTGAAATGGAAGTTGGAACAAGCGTAAAGGCTCGTAAATATATCAAGGATGATGACTTCTGGTTTAAGGGTCACTTCCCTGAAAAGCCTGTTACTCCGGGCGTTCTCATGGTTGAGATGCTAGCACAAGCGGGAGCTGTATGTATCTTGTCTCAGCCTGAATTCAAGGGTAAGATTGCGCTCTTCGCAGGCATTGATAACGTTAAGTTCCGCAGACAGGTAGTCCCCGGCGATGTACTGGACTTAGAGGTTGAGATTATCAGCCAGAGAGGTCCTATTGGTGTAGGCAAGGCTATTGCCTCTGTTGATGGCAAGAAGGCTGTTACCTGTGAAATCAAATTCGCCGTTGAAAAGTAAGGTTTTGGCGTATGAAGTTTCAGAAAGTTTTAATAGCAAACAGAGGCGAGATAGCAGTAAGAATCATCCGTGCATGCCGAGAACTTGGACTTCACAGCGTAACGGTTTACTCCACTGCTGACCGCTCCGCTCTACATGCTAAAATTGCAGATGAATCCGTATGTATAGGTCCTGCTGCCACAAAGGACAGCTACCTGAATATGCAGGCTCTTATTGCTGCCTGCAAGAACACCGGCGCTGAGGCAATTCACCCCGGCTTCGGTTTTCTCTCCGAGAGTGCTGAGTTTGCGGCATTGTGCAGAGAGCATGGCATTACCTTTGTAGGCCCATCTCCTGAGTCAATCTCCATGCTTGGTGACAAGGCTCACGCAAAGGAAACCATGAAGGCTGCTGGTGTGCCTGTAATTCCCGGCTCTGAGGGCGTTGTAAAGAACGCTGAGGAGGCTAAGCGAATTGCAGAGGAAATCGGCTATCCTGTTCTTGTAAAGGCGTCAGCAGGTGGCGGTGGACGTGGTATACGCCGTGTTGACAGCGCTGACCAGATGGAAAGTCAGCTTACCCTTGCAAGAGAAGAGGCACTCAAGTTCTTTGGTAATGATGAGGTTTACCTTGAAAAGTTAATTGTAGGTCCTCATCATGTTGAGATACAGATTCTTGCTGATTCCTTTGGCAACACTGTAGCTTTAGGTGAGCGTGATTGTAGTATGCAGCGCAGAAACCAGAAAGTTATCGAAGAAAGCCCCAGTCCTCTTATGACAGAGGAGCTTCGTGCTAAGATGCAAGATGCGGCAGTAAAGGCTGCAAAGGCTGCGGGTTACTGTAATGCAGGTACAATTGAATTCCTGGTAGACCATGAACGCAATTTCTACTTTATGGAGATGAACACTCGTATTCAGGTTGAACATCCCGTGACAGAGTTCGTAACAGGCATCGACCTTGTACAGATGCAGCTGCGTATCGCTCAGGGTGAAGCACTGCCCTTTACACAGGATGATATAAAACTTACAGGTCACTCTATTGAGTGCCGTATCAATGCAGAAAATCCGGAGTTTGACTTCCGTCCCTCTCCGGGTACAATATATTCGATTTACACCCCCGGCGGTCCGGGCGTGAGAATCGACAGTGCGGTATATCAGGGCTACACCATACCGCCTTTCTATGATTCAATGATTGCAAAGCTTATCGTTCATGCTCCCACTAGAAAGGAAGCAATTATGAAGATGCGCTGTGCACTTTCTGAGTTCATAGTGGACGGAATCGATACGAATATTGATTTTCAGCTAAGGCTCCTCAAAAATCACAATTTTGAAGAAGGCGACTACGATAACGCTTTTCTTACCTCGTACTTAGAGCAGCTGAAAAAATCCTAAGGAAGCAGGCAGACTGCATGTGCAGGCTGTAAATGGTGATTGAAATTATGGCTAATACTAATATGCTTGAAGACCTGTTTAAAACGGTAACGAAACGCTTTAATGGCGAAGAACCACAGCCTGATGTTCCCATGTTCAAATGTCCTCGCTGCGGTGAATCAACTCCTCAGCAGAAGCTTACGGAGATGGGTAAAATATGTCCTGAGTGCGGCTATCATGCTCGTCTCACAGCGGCAGAGCGTATAAGAATAACGGCGGACGTGGACTCATTCACAGAGTTCTATGGTGATCTGCGCTCCGCAGACCCTCTTGAATTCCCGGGCTACAGTGATAAGGTTCAGGAGCTTAAACAGAAAACAGGTCTTAATGATGCGGTTGTCACAGGCAGATGTACCATTAAAGGCAGCCCTGCAATGCTGCTTGTGATGGATTCACGTTTTATGATGGCTTCAATGGGAAGCGTTGCAGGTGAGAAGATCACACGTACCTTTGAGTACGCTGCCGAAAACAAACTTCCTGTTATAGCATTCACAGCCTCAGGCGGTGCAAGAATGCAGGAGGGTATTATCTCTCTTATGCAGATGGCTAAGACCTCTGCCGCTGTACAGCGGCATAATGAGGCAGGACAGCTCTACATAACCGTAATGACCGACCCAACTACAGGCGGCGTTACAGCGTCCTTTGCGTCTTTGGGTGATATTATTATTGCTGAGCCAAAGGTGCTTATCGGTTTTGCAGGCAGACGTGTAATTGAGGGTACAATCAAACAGCACCTGCCCGATGACTTCCAGCTTGCTGAATTTCAGTTGGAGCATGGCTATATTGATATGATTGTAAACCGCCGCAAGATGCGCAGTACCCTTTCACATCTGCTGAAGCTTCACGGCTACACGGCACAGCCTGTAAAGGAGGAGAAGTAAAATGGAAACCATGAATACAAGAACAGCGTGGGAAAGACAGCTTCTCGTCCGTGACAAGAGTCGTCCTACCATTCGTGATTATCTTCCTCTGATTTTCGAGGACTTCTATGAGCTTCACGGCGACCGTGGCGTTGGTGACGACGGTGCGATTCTGGGTGGCATCGGCAGAATTGACGGTGTACCTGTTACTGTAATTGCCGAGGTCAAGGGCAGAAATATTGAAGAGAACAAGGCGTCAAATTTTGCCATGCCTCATCCTGAGGGCTACCGTAAGGCTCTGAGACTTGCTAAGCAGGCAGAGAAGTTTCATAGACCTGTTATCTGTTTTATTGATACACCCGGTGCATTCTGCGGTGTTGAAGCGGAAAAACGTGGTCAGGGTGAAGCGATTGCAAGGAACCTTGCTGAGTTCATGTCTTTGCGTACACCTGTTATATCTGTTGTACTTGGTGAAGGCGGAAGCGGAGGTGCACTGGCACTGGGCGTATGTGATGCTCTGGCAATGCTTGAAAATGCCCTCTACTCTGTTATTTCACCTCGAGGTGCGGCATCTATCCTCTGGAAAGACGCTGCACGTGAGCAGGAGGCATGCGAGGTGTTGCGCATAACTGCCGAGGATATGGTTGATTTTGGCGTTGCTGAGGCTATCATTTCCGAGTCTGGTACAGACCTTGCCAATGATTTAGATAAAATCGCCGAAAATCTGAAAGAATATTTGGTGAAAACGATAGCAGAAAAATCACAAAAAGATATTGACCTTTTGCTAAAAGAAAGGTATACTAAGTTTAGGAAAATCGGTGTGTTCTCAGAAACACGCTGATGAAATAAATCCGTGATTCATATTAATGGATCAAATCAAAACTATGGAGGAATAAAAAATGACATTCGACAAGATTAAGGAACTCATCGTAGACCAGCTGGACGTTGAGGAAGACAAGGTAACAATGGAAGCTAACATTCAGGATGACCTGGGTGCAGATTCTCTGGATATCGTTGACCTGGTAATGTCTGTAGAGGACGCTTTCGATGTTAAGATTGCTGACGAAGATGTTGAGAACATCAAGACAGTAGGCGACATCGTTAATTACATTGACAACGCTGAATAAGACAAAAAGCCCGCATATGCGGGCTTTTTTATAATAAGATATAGATAAAAAGGCTATCGTTTTAATTTACGATAGCCTTTTTGATTATTCATTTATAAGTATTCTCGGCACACGCTTTGAGATACCGCAGATAATTTCGTAGCCTATGGTACCGTAGAGGGAAGCGAGATAGTCGGCGGTGATGGAACAGTCGCCGAAGAGAGTGACTTCATCCCCTGACTGTACTTCATCCGGAACATCCGTCACATCCAGCATCATCTGATCCATACATACTCTGCCGACAATGGGACAAGCAGTTCCGTGTACAAGCGCACTGCCTTTGCCGGAGAGAAGCCTTGCGTAGCCGTCGGCGTAGCCCACTGTAACAGTAGCTATACGCCGTTCCGATGGTGCGGTATAGGTTCTGCCATAGCTTACGGAATCACCCTCACAGACCGTTTTAACAAGGGATATAACGCTCTTGAAGGTCATAACGGGCTTTAAATCCACAGGTACAGGTACAGGGTAGTTGGGACAGAGACCGTACATTACAATGCCCACACGTGCCAGAGTACAGCGTTCATTGGGTTTGTAAACGCTTGCGGCGCTGTTCATACAGTGAACATGAGGGAGCTTGTGCCCCAGAGACACAAGTTTGTCGTATACATCGAAGAGACGTTTCTCCTGCTGTGCGGTGTAGATAACATCATCCTTCAGAGGTGAATCGGCAACGGCAAAGTGGGTATACATACCCTCGATGGAGAGTTTCTCTATATCAAAAAGTGGAAGAAGCTCCTCCACGCATTTCTGAGTATCCATGGAACGAAAACCGATTCTGCCCATACCTGTGTCGAGCTTGATGTGACAGCGGACGGGGGAGTCGGCATTATTTGCAAGTTCTTCTGCATATTCAGCGGATACAACACCCTGAATGATGTTGTATTTGGCAATATCTTGAGCGCACTCGGGAGGAGTGTAGCCCAGGATAAAGATTTCCGCATCAGTGCAGACACGGCGTACAGCCAGTGCTTCCTCCAGGTTTGACACGGCAAACCATCTTACACCCAGCTCACGGAGCTTACGACAGACAGCCTCATCTCCGTGACCGTAGGCGTCAGCCTTGACTACAGCCATAATCTCTGTAGTCTCGGGGATAACGGCTTTTACAGCGTTTATATTGTGAGTCAGGGCAGGGAGACTTATTTCAGCCCAGGCACGGTGGAGGATTTTCTTCATTTAAAGACCTTCTTTCAATATATACACGTTTTATGTAAAACGAATGTTTCACGCAGAATATTTACGCAGGAGCTTTCAGACGATTTACGTCTTGCAATCTTCGGCAAAATGGGGTATAATATTACTAACAATAAATACGTTATGTGTGCGAGGTGAATTTCAATGTCTGTTATTTTAAATAGAGCAGCCACGAATGATATGTCGTTTACAGAACACAGGGACATAACTGTCTGCTTTACAGGTCATCGTCCCAAAAGCTTCACTGATGAATCGTTCTTCTCAAAGGAGCTTGTAATAAGCACAATAAAAACTCTTCTTGCCCTTATGATTGGTGACGCATATAAACGTGGTGCCAGATATTTTATAACAGGCATGGCACAGGGAGTTGACCTGTGGGCAGGAGAGATTTTGCTCTATATGAAAACCTTTCTCCCTGATGTTCATATCATAGCCGCAGAGCCTTATCCCAACCATGGAAGGGGGCTTACGGGAAATGATTTTAAGCTTTATACAAGCCTTGAAAAAGCTGCTGATGCAGTTGTGAATGTCTGTCCTGAGTATGCCAAATGGTGCTTCTCCAGGCGGAACGAATATATGCTTGCACATTCCTCGGCAGTTTTAGGTGTGGTACGTGAGAACTCAGGAGGAACAGTAAGCACACTGAGTAAAGCAACTCGTTTCTGTACCCAGAGGCGAGTTATAAGCCTTGAAAACTATAAAGCCATGATACCGCTCTTTGAACGGTATCCGGAGGTTTATCTCATGACTATGCCTTCACAGCGTTATGCCTTTTGGGAAAAGCATCAGAGACTTCTCTATCAGTGCGGACTTTACTACGAGGACTGAGCCTTCTTTTCACGTTCTCTCTGCGCTTTGCTGTAAACACAGCCACAGAAGTCCTGACGGTAGAGATTATATTCCTTGGACAACTCAATAGAACGGAAATAACCGCCCTTTTTCTTGAAGTCGGAGCAAAGCCATACAGCGCCGTATTTTTCGGCAAGCTTTAATCCCTCTTCATTGATGAAGGGTGCGTCTTTATGTGGGCTTATGGAGAGTGTTGTTGTAACGAAGTCTGCCTTTTCTTTTACGGCAGCCTTTACTGTTTCCTCTAAGCGCAGGGAAATGCACTTTTTACATCTTGCACCACGCTCGGGTTCGGTTTCCAACCCCTTAGAAAGGGCAAGAAAACGTTCCGGCTCATATTCTCCGTCTATCACCTCTACCGTGTGAACAAGGGGGAGTTCACTTATAAGCCTTTTGACTTCAAGCAGTCTGTGTTCATATTCCTCAGCGGGCATGATGTTTGGGTTATAAAAAAAGAGCCGGATAGAAAAATACCGGCTCAGCGTCTCCAGCACATAGCTGCTGCACGGCGCACAGCAGGCATGAAGGAACAGCACAGGTACTCTGTCACGTGGAAGAGCTTTTATGGTCTGTTCCATTTTTACCTGATAGTTTACCTTGTGAATCTGAGGCTTATGCTCCTCCATTTACTGACCCTCCAGCTGTCGGAGAGCCTTCAGCTCTTCACGGTCAACCTTGATACGACTGTCTTTCAAGACTGTGACCTCATCACGGGTTGTCTTTGTAGGGACTTCGGACTTGTCGGTAAGCACCTTTAAAACGCCTGTGAGAGGGCATGCTTCCACAACCTTGCCCTTTGTACCATCTTGGAGTGCAACCAATGCACCTACCTTTGGAGTGACTTTCAGCAGATCCTCGTAGGTACTCTGCTCATGCTTGAGACAGCACATAAGTCTGCCGCAGCAACCTGAGATTTTAGAGGGATTCAGAGAGAGACCCTGTTCTTTAGCCATTTTGATGGAAACAGGCTGGAAGTCGGCAAGATAGCCCTTGCAGCAGAACTCTCTGCCGCATATGCCCAGACCGCCTAGCATTTTAGCCTTGTCACGGACGCCGATTTGACGAAGCTCGATTCTTGTTCTGAAAACAGCCGCTAAGTCCTTTACCAGTTCACGGAAGTCAACGCGGTTTTCTGCCGTGAAGTAGAAGAGGAGCTTACTGTTATCGAATGTACACTCAACATCTACCAGCTGCATATCCAGCTTACGAAAAGCGATTTTTTCTTCACATACAGCCGCCGCACGTTCTTCCTTTTTGCGGTTTGCTTCAACGATGCGCAAATCCTCTTTGGTTGCGGCACGGATAACATTTTTGAGAGGTGCAGTAACCTCTGATTTAGGCACCTGACGGTTGGGAATTATAACCTCACCACATTCAAGACCTCTTGCTGTTTCCGTAATTACGAAATCGCCTGTTTTAACCTTGATATTTCCTGGAGCGAAGTAATAAACCTTGCCGCCGCTTTTAAAGCGCACGCCAATAATATCTATCATATATTAAAATCCTTTCTGTCTGCCCTCTGTGATTTCAGCGCACAGAGCGGACAGTACAAGCTGCACATTGACATTTGCGCCTATGGCAGCATATGCTTTATTTATACATCTATGAAAGTGCTGACCCTTAACCGAGGATAAACGCTGTGCAAGGAGCTTTGCACCTTCAGCGTCACAGCCGATACAGGAAAGAGAGGAATCAAGCTTTAATGCCGCTGCATCACGAAAAACCTGTTCCAGGCTTCCAAGGAGGGCATAAGCTGTGTCCCTGTCTGTCCCCACAGTGAAAAAGGCTTTCAGCAGGTCATATTCACGCTTATCTATTATACAGCGGATTGCTTCTTTTGTCAATGAAACAAGCTGCCTGGTCTCCTCATCGTTGATATAGGAAATACACTTTCCGATGTTGCCGTGAAAAGCGTTTACAGCTTCCATAGCATCGGCTTCATGAAAGCCGAGAACGGACAGTGCCTCCAGTGCTTCTTTTTCGGTACAATGGCATATACCAAATGGTACGAGACGGGATATAATAGTCGGAAGAAGAGCCTGTCTTGCCGCTGCTGTGAAGATGAAGTAGGTAAATGCAGGCGGTTCTTCGATAATTTTCAATAGAATGTTTTGTGCGCGAGAATCCATTCTGTCGCAGTCGTCAAAAATGTATACCTTGCGCTCACCGCTGTTGGGAGCAATGACAGCGTCTGAGCAGATTTCACGTACTGTTTCTACGGAGAAACCACCCAACTTGCCACTATGAGGTACCCACACCACGTCGGGGTGGATGTTTTTCTCAATGGTTTTGCAGTTCTTGCATCTGCCACAGGGCTTAGAACCTTCAGCGGTACAGAGAAGTCTTTGTGCAAACCATTTTGCGAGAGTCTTTTTACCAAGGCCTTTTTCGCCGTAGAAGAGCAGGCATTGTGCAAGACGCTTGCCATCGGTCATTTTAGACAGAGCGCTGCGGACGGCGGTATTTCCGTACAGCAAAGAGAGACCTCCTTCGGATTTCGGATACTTTTATTATACACCATTTTTGGCGTGAGGTCAATATTATTTGTTAATTATTAATTACTATACGATTCCCCCATTGACCGGGAAAACCTGTCCTGTAACAAAACTTGCAGCGTCGGAAGCTAGCCAACATACAGCTGCCGCAACCTCTTCGGGTCTGCCTATGCGTCCGAGAGGGGTTTCCTCAGCAAGAGCACGCATATCCTCTTCGCTTAGATGTGAATTCATGTCGGTAAGTATCACACCGGGAGAGACGCAGTTTACACGTATGCCTGAGGGTCCCACTTCTTTTGCAAGAGCCTTTGTAAAGCTTATGACTGCGCCCTTTGTGGCTGAGTAGTCAACCTCGCAGGAAGCCCCTGTTTCTCCCCACATAGAAGCGATGTTGATGATACAACCGCTTTTACGTGCTAGCATTTCAGGCAGAAGAAAACGTGTCGTCTCTGTTGTACCGAATAGATTTACTCTGTAAAGCTCCTCAACTCTGTCAGCCTCCATGCACTGAAAAAGGTCGGTGTAAGATACCGCCGCATTGTTTACAAGTACATCCACGTGTCCAAGTACTTCTAAAGCCTGTCTTGCAAGGAGCGATGCACTGCCTTTACGGCTGAGGTCGCCTTTAAGAGGAACTGCCCCACAGCTTTCCTTTGCTTTCTTTGCAGCTGCTTCGTTGCGGCAGTAGCCTGCGGCAACAAGATACCCCTGGGCAGAGAGAGCCTTTGTTATGGCTAGCCCTATGCCGCGTGTTCCACCTGTTACAAATGCTGTTTTTGTCATATATCTTTCCTTTCTTTGTTGTATATTCCGAAAAAAGTCGGAATAGCTTGCAATGCGGAGTTTTTTGTGTTATAATAAAGGGTAATATAAAATAGTATAAATCAATTTACCCGGAGAAAAAACTATGAATCAAGAGAAAATCAATCGTATAAACGAGCTTGCAAGAGCTTCCAAAATCCGTGAGCTTACACCGGAAGAAAAGGCTGAGCAGACAGAGCTGAGAATTGAATTTCGCCGCTCGGTTGTGGGAAACCTTTCGGGTCAGCTTTCCAGTACAGTTATTGTACGTCCCGATGGAAGCAGAACGCCCGTTACAAAGAAAAAGTAAGCTTACTTTTCCAGTGTAAATGTATTTGGCAGAAATTCGCTTAGTCTGTGGACTCCGTCAGTAAGCAGAATAGGAAAGTCGGGTGAGCAGAATTCAGACAGCACCTGCAAACACGCACCGCAGGGAATACATGGCTTTGACGCAGCTTCTTCGCTGTCTTTGCCGCCAACTATCGCAAGACTGCGGAAGTGGGTTTTGCCTGCGGCTACCGCCTGGAATACAGCGTTTCTTTCTGCGCAGATGCACATGGAGTAGGACGCATTTTCAACGTTGCAGCCTGCGAATACCTGTCCGTCCTCGGTACGGAGTGCTGCGCCTACCTTGAAGCCCGAATAGGGTGCGTGGGCATTTTTACGTACAGCGCAGGCGATTTCTGTAAGATTTGATATATTCATGTCGAATCCTCCTTAAAACGAAAAACGGGCAGAACGTATCTACCCGATTTCCTATAAAATTAATATGGCTTACTTGCCTTCAACCATTGCCAGAGTATCTCTTGCAATGAGCAGCTCTTCGTTAGTAGGAATTACCCATACCTCAACCTTAGAGTCGGGAGTGGAAATTTTTCTCAGCTCGCCCTTGAAGTTGTTTGCTTCCTTGTCAATCTTGATGCCGAGGTATTCCATATCGGAGCAGACCATTTCACGGCAGTTGGGAGCATTTTCGCCGATACCGCCTGTGAAGATTACAGCGTCAAGACCGTTCATTGCAGCAGCATATGCACCGATGTCCTTCTTGATGTCATAAACCAGCATATCTCTTGCCAACATTGCACGAGATTCGCCTGCTTCGGAAGCAGCTGTGATGTCTCTCCAGTCAGATGACTTGCCGGAGATACCCAAGAGACCGGACTTCTTGTTCATGTATGTATCCATCTCGCCTGTTTCAAAGCCGTGCTTGTTAGCAACGTAGGTTACAGCAGAGGGGTCAACATTACCGCAACGTGTACCCATGAGTACGCCGTCCAGAGGAGTGAAGCCCATTGTAGTATCAACAGAGCAGCCGTTCTGTACAGCAGTGATAGATGAACCATTGCCAAGGTGGCAGGAAACAATTTTCAGATCCTTTACATCCTTGCCCATAACTTCGCCCAACTTTGCGGTAACGAAACGGTGGGATGTACCGTGGAAGCCGTACTTTCTAACGCTGTACTGCTCATAATCCTCATAGGGGAAGCCGTACATATAAGCCTTCTGGGGAATGGTCTGGTGGAAAGCAGTATCAAATACTACAACCTGAGGTACATTTGGCATAACCTTGGTACAAGCCCAGAGAGCCAGGGCGTGACCGTGGTTGTGAACAGGAGCCAGCTCCTTGAGAGCTTCAATCTTGTCGATAACCTCGGGAGTTACCATAGTGGTTTTAGTGAAAATCTCAGCGCCCTGCACGATGCGGTGACCTACAGCGGAGATTTCGTTCATACTGGAAATAACAGCAGCATCACCTGTAGTGAGTGCCTCAACAAGACGTGTAAACGCCTCAGAATGTGTGGGAAAGCTGCAATCCTCTTCAACAGCTCTGCCGTCAGCGGTCTTGTGGCTCAAATGTCCGTCAATACCGATACGGTCACAGTTACCCTTAGCGATAACTGACTCATCGTTCATATCAATAAGCTGATACTTGAGAGATGAGCTGCCCGCATTAACAACGAGAATAATCATAGTTTTTTCAAGTCCTTTCGTCTTTTTGCAGCCCCAAAGATAAAAGGCTGCTTATGGAGCATAAAAACTCCTATATATATATTATAAGCTTTTTTTTGAAAATTGCAAGTCCTTTACGGAAAATTAAAGGTGATTTTCAGAAATCGACAGAAACAGAGAAAAATGACAAAGAAAGAGGGAGCAAAACATGAAAATAAGCGGAATCATATGTGAGTACAACCCGCTGCATAACGGACATATGCACCATCTGCGTACTGTCCGTGAAAACGGCGCAGACGCAATTGTTGCGGTAATGAGTGGCAACTTTATGCAGAGAGGCGACGTTGCTATTATGGAGAAGCTCACCCGTGCTCAACTTGCACTGAAAGCCGGTGCGGATATTGTAATCGAGCTACCTGTTATATGGTCGCTGTCGCCTGCTGACCGATTTGCCGCAGGCGGTGTAACTCTGCTGGATGCGCTTCAAGTGGTGGATGAGATTTCCTTTGGCTGTGAGTGTGACGATATAGAAATCCTTAAAACAGCCGCTGATGTATGCCGTATCTGCCAGACGGAGTATGCCGACACGCTTCGTCACTTCACCCGTATGGGTAACTCATATCCTGCGGTTTTACAGGAACTTGTAACTCAGCTTGCTGGTCCCGAGGTTGCGGCGGTGCTTTCTGAGCCGAACAACACTCTTGCAGTTTCATATCTGAATGCCCTTTCCGATCGAAAAAGTCGCATACAGCCATTCCCAGTGCAGCGTAAGGGTGCAGGTCACAACAGCACAGGCGCAGTACAGGCTGATGTGACTGAAGGTAGCGAGCAGAAGGACGACGCAGAGGAGTCGAACCTCATCGCCAGTGCCTCTTATATAAGAAGGTGTCTTGATGAGGATGTTGACTGTCATCGTATGTTACCTGCTTCCGCATGGCGTGAGATTGCCCAGGCAGAGAAGAACGGTACCTTTGCAAGTCTTAGAAACCTGGAAAGACCTATTCTCTATAAGCTCCGTACCATGGAACCTGAGGAAATTGCGCAGATAGCCGAGGTAGGCGCAACAGGTCTTGCAAACCGCATCTACCAGGCACGTACAGCAACTTCCCTTGAGGATCTTATGGAACGCCTGAAAACCAAGCGTTATCCTACATCAAGACTACGCAGAATACTGCTTCATATTCTTATCGGAATCACTAATGATGATATTTATTCTCTTCCGCCTTATGGAAGAATCCTTGCCTTCAACAACAACGGCAGAAGAGTTCTTGCGGCGTCAAAGGGGATACGTCAGATTCCCTTCAGGGAATCTTTGGCGTCACTGTCTATTGCAAGTCCTGCGGCAAAGAGATGTGCAATGCTTGAAGCCAAGGCAACGGACATATATCAGCTTGCCTGCAATAAAATAGGTGGCGCAGGTACAGATTTCCGACATAAAATCATGCTTACCCAGACAACAGAAAAATAAGGAGAAATTCATATGGAAGAAAAAAGACCTGTACAGAGAAAGCGGGTTACCCGCAAGCAGCTGAGAAATCGACGTATCGGTGGACTTATTGCTCTGCTGCTGATTATTTTTTTGATTTCCAACGGCTGTGCAAGCTGTATACGTTGTGCATGCAGCAGCGGCAATGAGGAAAAGAAGCCTGCTATGACAACTACAGCCACAACCACCGTTACAACCGCTGTGACCACCACAGAGTCGCTTCTGCCATCTGAGTACCTGGTAGGGGAGCTTCCCGACGCTCACCAGATTACCATACCCATAATCAAGCAAAGACCCGAGCTTCCCACAGGCAGCGAGGTAACTGCTCTTGCTATGGTGCTTTCGCACCTGGGCTATGATGTAACCAAGGAGGAGCTTGCTACATCTTATCTCACTTGTGCTGAAAGAGGTACGGCTACATTTTCACAGGCGTTTATCGGCTCGCCCTTTGAAGAGGACGGTTTAGGCTGCTTTGCACCGGTAATTGTTGACACAGCTCAGAAGTATCTTAGAACACAGGGAAGTAACCGTTATGCTAAGGCACTGAACGCCGATACATTTGAGGATGTTCTACTTCGTGTTGCAAGCAACCACCCTGTTATCATCTGGATAAACCACAACCTGGAACTTCAGACTGAGGAGTATTGCTTTACTGTTTACGGTGGCGGTCTTACAACCACTTCCGCATTTACTACCACTACCACATCAATGAACGGTATCATTCCCACAGATACAGGTACAATCACAACCACTGTTACAACCGTTCCGCCTGTAGGCAACACCACCTCATCCAAGCAGGATGTATACTGGATTCCCAATGCAACCTGCGTTGTTCTCACAGGCTATGACCTTGAAAATAATACCGTAACCGTAGTTGACCCGTCTCAGGGTGAAGTGACCTACGATATGGGCATGTTCAAGACATCCTATAACGCACTGTCTAAGCAGGCGGTTATTGTTTATTGATATTATAAAAAGGCTATCGCTTTAAGCAGACGATAGCCTTTTTGTTTTATATTCAGTTGATTTTTGCCTTCGCATTTGCAAGCATAAGCTTTATACGGTTTTCCTGGTTTACACGGGTAGCACCTGGGTCGTAGTCGATGGCAACGATATTTGCGTTAGGATACGCATTTTTGATTGCACGTGCCATGCCTTTTGCTACGATATGATTTGGCAGACAGCCAAAGGGCTGTGTACAGATGATATTTTCCGTGCCTGTTTCAGATAGCACTGCCATTTCTGCGGTAATCATCCATCCCTCGCCCATTGAAACGCCCTGATTTATATATTTGTCAGCGGCGGCACGCAGGTCATCGAAGTCGTGAGGAGGTTCAAACTGACCGTGTTCCTTGATGCACTTTATCATTTCAAGCTGCTTACTGTGTATAAACTTGTAGCCCAGACGGGAAACCACGGTTTTAAGGTCGTTGTTCTGGTATAGTTTGCCGTTTATGTCAGCGGTTGCCATACAGTACATTACGAATTCCAACAGCATGGGAACCAAGGGCTCACAGTCCTCAGAGATGAGAAAATCCTCTAACTGATTGTTTGCCAGTGGCGAGTACTTAACGTAAATCTCGCCGATAATGCCAACACGGATCTTCTTCTTGCCGCTTTTAGGAATGTTGCCAAAGTCCTCCAGCATTTCACGGTAAATCTTCTTTGTTCTGGTAAATCCGCCCTTTGCGAACATCTCCTCCAGCTTCTTAGTCCACTTTTCAACCAAACGCTTTGAGTCACCCTCGTTAAGCTCGTAGGGACGGCACTGGTTGTTGAGAGACATGAGCAGGTCGCCATAGAGTACACCGTATGCAAGCCGCAGGATGATAGGCATGGTAAGCTTGAATGCACTGCCTTTTTCAAGTCCCACGAAGTTCAGTGAGATAACGGGGACATTCGGGAAGTTCTTTTCCATGCAGCGTCTCAGAATGTGGATGTAGTTGGATGCACGGCAGCCGCCGCCTGTCTGGGTAATCATAAGAGCGGTTTTATCGGGGTCGTATCTGCCGCTTTTCAGTGCCTCCATAAACTGTCCCACAACCAGAAGCGCAGGGTAGCAAGTGTCGTTATGTACGTTTTTCAAGCCTTCCTCAACCACTGCACGTGAGGTGGATTCCAGAAGCTCCATATTGTAGCCATACTGCTTGAAAATTGCAATAAACAGCTTGAAATGTATGGGTAGCATATTGGGCACGAGAATGGTATGGGTTTTCTTCATTTCCTCGGTGAAAACGGGATATGCCATAGGTTGTGTTACCTCCTTTATGCGTCCATGGCAGCAACAAGGCTGCGGAGACGGATTTTTGCGGCACCCAGATTGTTTATCTCATCTATTTTAAGCTGGGTGTAGAGCTTGCCTTTTTCTTCAAGGATGCGGCGGACTTCGTCGGTGGTGATAGCGTCAATGCCGCAGCCGAAGGACACAAGCTGTATCATCTGCATGTCAGGCTGAGTTGTAACATATTCAGCCGCACGATAGAGCCTTGAATGATAAACCCACTGGTTAAGGGATTTGAGCTTTGGCGTATGTGCAAGAGCCGCAACGCTGTCCTCGGTTATAACCGCCATGCCAAGACTTGCAATAAGCTTGTGGATGCCGTGGTTTATCTCAGGGTCAATGTGATAGGGACGACCTGCTAGGACAATAATAGGCTTGCCGGCGGCACGTGCCTCTGTTATGATGTGCTGTGCTTCTTCCGCAATCTTAGCCTTGTACTCTGCCTGTGCCTTGTACGCCTTGTCAAGAGCCGCTTCCACAGCCTTCTTTGAGACATAAGCTTTGAAGTAGTCGTATAGCACTTTGGCAACGTGCTTTTTGCGGTTAAGGTCAAGGAAAGGGTAGAGGAAGTTTTTAACGCTGAGTTTTTCGTTGTTAGCCATGAGCAGTTCAGGATAGTATGCAACAACAGGGCAGTTGAAGTGGTTGTCTGATTCGCCCTCATCCATGGTGTAGGTCATACAAGGATAGAAAATGAAGTCAACATTTTGCTCCAGGAGACTTTCAATATGACCATGGGCGAGTTTAGCTGGGTAGCATACGGTATCTGAGGGAATGGTGCTCTGACCCTTATAGTAGGTTTCACGGGTGCTGTCCTCTGAAAGCTTCACGGCAAAGCCAAGTTCCTTGAAGAAGGTAGCCCAAAATGGCATCTGGTCATAGTAGTGAAGAGCCAGAGGCAGACCTACTGTTGCGATGGGAGAGAAAGGCTGACGCTCACGGTGAGAGAGAATCATCTCCAGTTTTTTATCATAGAGGTTGGGGAGAATCTTGTCAGGTTTTACTCCTGCACCTTTTTCGCAGCGATTACCGGAAATGAATCTTCCGCCGCCTGCAAATTTGATTATGTTGAGACTGCATTTGGCTGTGCAGCCGCCGCAGTTTACAGTCTGAGATGTGTATGAGAATTCACGGAGCTGCTTTTGCTCGATGATGCTGCTTGTGCCTGTGCTCTTTTCCTGAGCGTAGAGAGCCGCACCGAATGCGCCCATAAGTCCTGAAATAGCAGGACGGATAACGTTCTTGCCCATTTCACGTTCAAAGCAGCGAAGTACTGCGTCGTTGAGAAATGTACCACCCTGAACTACAATATGCTCGCCTAGGTCATCGGGAGAGTTTGCACGGATAACTTTGTAGACAGCGTTCTTGATGATAGAGCCTGAAAGGCCTGCGGAAATATCAGCAACAGTGGCGCCGTCCTTTTGAGCCTGCTTAACACTGCTGTTCATGAATACGGTACAGCGTGAGCCGAGGTCAACGGGCTTTTCAGCGAAGAGACCGAGCTGTGCAAACTCGGCAATATCATATCCAAGAGCCATTGCAAAGGTTTGTATGAATGAGCCGCAGCCTGATGAACAAGCTTCGTTCAGCATGATACTGTCAATTGCGCCGTTCTTGATTTTGAAGCACTTGATGTCCTGACCGCCGATATCCATGATGAAGTCAACTTCCGGGCAGAAGTAGGATGCTGCACGGAAGTGAGCAACCGTTTCAACGATGCCGAAGTCAATTCCCAGACCTGCTTTCAGAAGCTCTTCTCCGTAGCCTGTAACAGCACTTCCTGCAATGGTGAGAGCGGGACTTTTGGTTTTGTAGAACTCCATGAGGGCGTCGGTGATACAGTCAAGAGGCTGACCTTTATTGGTAGTGTAGAACTCGTAGAGTAGAGTCTTATCCTCGGCAAGTACAACCATTTTGGTGGTGGTAGAGCCAGCGTCAATGCCAAGGTACGCCTTGCCCTCGTATGTACGGTAGTCGCCACGTTTTACGTCATGGGAAGCATGACGTTCCTTAAAACGGTCGTACTCTTCCTGATAAGCAAAGAGAGGCGGATCTGCCATAACGCTACTTTCACTGGATGCGTTTATGATTCGGTTTGTAAGCTCTTCGATGGTGTGGGTTTCACTCTGATTCATAGCGGAAAGTGCGCAACCGTATGCAACAAAGGTTCTGCCGTCCTCGGGAAATACTGCATTGCCCGGATCGAGGTGAAGAGTTTCAGTAAAGGCTGTGCGGAGACCTTCAAGGAATGAGAGAGGACCGCCCAGGAATAAAACCTTGCCTGCAATCTTTCTGCCTTGAGCAAGACCTGAAACTGTCTGGTCAACTACTGCCTGAAAAATACTTGCCGCAATATCCTCACGTCTTGCGCCTTGATTTAAAAGGGGCTGGATGTCGGACTTTGCAAAAACGCCACAGCGTGAAGCGATGGGGTAGGTTTTTTCTGCACGGAGAGACATTTCATCAAGCTGGTCTGCCGTAACATTAAGTAGGGTAGCCATCTGGTCGATGAATGCGCCTGTACCGCCTGCACAAGAGCCATTCATTCGCTGTTCAACGCCGCCTGTGAGAAAGATAATCTTAGCGTCCTCTCCGCCAAGCTCAATTACAGCGTCAGCATCGGGGTAGCGTTTGTTTACCGCAACGAAAGCGGCATGCACTTCCTGTACGAAGGGAAGCTTAGCGGAATTGGCAAGTCCGAGACCTGCTGAACCGGTGATGCACACGGGAAAGTTTTCACCTGGGTATACGCCTGCAATCTGCGAGAGCTGAGTAGCAACTGCTTCCTTTATCTTAGAGAAGTGACGCTGATAGTTGGAGTAGACAACGTGATGGTCATTGTCGAGGATAACGGTTTTAACAGTTGTTGAACCTACATCTATGCCCAGAGCATAGTTGTGTCTGTTTTTTCGGATTTCTGTGTTATTCATAATCGAAAAGATACTCCTTTCGTGATACTCGTACTTCTATTATACATCATCTTCGCATAAAAAGAAAGTGCGAAATTCGACTTTTTTGCAGAAAACTTTTGGAAGTAAAGTTGAAAGTCTTTAGTACATTGTTTATGAAAGCGGCTTCTCCACATATTTCCGCAAATATCAGTTGTCTGTCCGGGAAAAATATCAGCAGAAAAAAGTAATTTTTAAAAGGAGCTGTGGAAAATTATGTCAGTAAGACTTGAACGGGGTGTTGTGACTTTTGAAAAGGCGGTTTCCGTGATTTCCTTTGCCGCAGTAGCTGGAAAAAAAGAGGGCGATGGACCAATGGGAAGCTGTTTTGATAAAATAGAAGAGGACAGCCATCTGGGACAGAAAACCTGGGAACAGGCTGAGAGCCGCCTCCAACAGGAAGCAGTGTGGTTTGCCCTTGAAAAGCGGGGACTTACTGCCGATGATATAGATATAATCCTGGCAGGTGACCTTATCAATCAGTGTACGTCCAGTACGTACAGTATCCGTCCTTTTGAAATACCCTTTCTGGGGCTCTTCGGTGCCTGTTCAACTATGGCGGAGAGTCTTATAACAGGCAGTATGTGCATTGATGCAGGTGCGGCGAACAACGCTGTATGCGTTACATCTTCTCACTTTTCAACGGCTGAGAGACAGTTTCGATTTCCTCTGTCCTATGGCGGACAAAGACCGCCAACTGCGCAGTGGACTTGCACCGCTTCGGGTGCGGTTGTACTTTCAGGAGAAATAGGCAACCACCCTCTTATAACAGGTGCGTGTATTGGCAGAATCATTGACCTCGGGGTGTGTGACGCAAACAACATGGGTGCGGCAATGGCTCCTGCGGCGGCGGATACTCTGACCCGCTGGTTTAAGGCGACCGGAAAATCACCCTCTGACTACAAGGCGATCGTTACTGGCGACCTTGGATTTATCGGTGGCAGTCTCTTCCTGGAGTTGATGATGAAGCAGGGCTATGACCTGTCAGGCTGCTACCATGACTGCGGCGCAATGATGTTTGACAAGGAAGAGCAGGATACCCATGCAGGCGGTTCAGGCTGTGGATGCGGCGGAAGTCTCCTGTGCGGTCACTTCCTGCCCGGGGTTCAATCCGGTGAAATAAAAAATATGCTTTTCATGGCAACCGGTGCGCTTATGTCGCCTATGCTGGTACAGCAGGGAGAGAGTATTCCTTGTGTAGCACATATAGCTGAAATTGTAAGTTCGGAGGTGAGCGGTAATGATTGAATACGTGAAAGCTTTTATTGTAGGCGGTGCAATCTGTGCGGTGGGACAAGTGCTTATTGATTATACTAAACTGACGCCTGCACGTATACTCACAGGCTTTGTTGTAGCGGGTGTACTTTTGTCGGCATTGGGCTGGTATGAACCGCTTATTGAATTTGCGGGAGGCGGTGCAACAGTCCCCCTTACAGGCTTCGGACATCTTCTTGCTGACGGTATACGTAAGGCTGTAGATGAAAAGGGCTGGTTGGGTATCTTTTCAGGTGGACTTACTGCTTCGTCTGCGGGTATAACTGCGGCAATGATGTTCGGACTGCTGGCTTCGGCGGTGTTTAAACCAAAGGATAAGTAAAAGTTCGGAGAACTTTTATAATTGACAATTGCGGTGCGCCTTTGGCACAAATATTTCTATTATACACGAAAGGAACTCATACCATGAAAATAACCCCTGAGCTTTACAAAGACATGACCGAGGCGGTTGCGCCTAAGTCAAAAAGCTATATAAATATCCCCATGGCATTTCTCATCGGCGGTGTAATCTGTACACTGGGTGAGTGTCTCCTGAATCTCTACGAGTACCTGGGCGCAGAAAAAGAAGCCGCAGGCTCTTGGACATCTGTTACACTGGTGTTTTTAAGTGCCCTCTTTACAGGACTTGGACTTTATGAGCGTATGGCAAAGTACGCCGGTGCAGGTACACTTGTACCCATCACAGGCTTTGCGAATGGCGTTACCGCACCTGCCGTTGAAGCTCGTACCGAGGGCTGGATTTTAGGCGTGGGTGCCAAGATTTTTACAATCGCAGGTCCTGTTCTCCTTTATGGCACTGCCGCTTCTGTGGTCTATGGTATATGCCTTATGGTTTTCAGGATGTTTGGAGGATAAAAAGCATCTGCAAATCACATTATGCTGTCTGAATAAGATTTTCATGAAAAAACTTTCAAAAACCCCTTGACAAGCAGTTGCTTTAGTGCTATAATGCTTTACAGTGTTAAAGTTTAAAGTGTTACATTTTAAACTGGCAAAATAAAACTACTGAGAAAGAGGTAACTATCATGGGAAGAAAAGGCAATTTGATGGCAGTGAGAGACGACATTAAAGTACTTGACGCAACTATCCGTGACGGCGGTTTATGTAATAACTTTGAGTTCAGCGATGAATTCGTGAAGAAGCTGTATAAGGCGAATGTACGCAGTGGAATCGACTATATGGAATTCGGCTACAAGGCAAGCCGACATATGTTCAGTGAAAGTGATTTCGGCAAGTGGAAGTTCTGCAAGGAAGAGGACATCCGTGCAATTGTAGGGGATAATCCTTCCGATATGAAGATTGCTGTTATGGCAGATGTTGGCAGATGCGACTATAAGGAGGATTTTATTCCTAAGAGCGAGAGCGTTATTGACATGGTGCGTGTTGCATGCTACATTCATCAAATTCCTGCTGCAATTGAAATGATAGAGTACTTCCATAATCTTGGCTATGAGACAACCTGTAATATCATGGCTGTATCCCAGGTAAGTTCTGACCAGATTGAACAGGCTCTGGAAATGTTGGCAGAGTCAAGTGTTGATGTAATCTATCTGGTAGACAGTTATGGCTCTCTTTACCCTGAAAATGCTTCTGCACTGGCGAAAAGTTACATCAAGGCAGTTGAGGGGACAGGCAAGTCCATCGGTTTCCATGCCCATAACAATCAGAATCTTGCCTTTGCAAACACCATTGAAACCATGTCCTATGGTGTATCCTACCTGGATGCAACGGTTATGGGTATGGGCAGAGGCGCAGGCAACTGTGCGACAGAACTGCTGTTGGGCTTCCTGAAGAATCCCAAGTACAACCTCTACACAATTCTTTGCTTCATTGAGCAGTTTATGATTCCGCTCCGCAAGAGTGGTGTTGTATGGGGTTTTGATTTACAGTATATGTTCACAGGACAGCTTAACCGTCATCCCCGTGAAGCGATCGCTTTTACTTCAGAACAGCGTGAGGACTATTCAGAATTCTACAAGACACTCTTGGATAACGATTAAAATGAAAGGGCTGCCGCAAAAGCGACAGCCCTTTTATATATTGAACTTTCGGGCAGGATATGGTATACTACTATTATACTTGTATTACATGTCACAGCCCGAAGCTTATCTGCAAAGCATTATTTATCCTTGTCATTGATGTATCGTCAAGTGCACCCATTTTATCCTTGAGACGTCGTTTATCTATAGTGCGTACCTGCTCCAGTAGTACAATGCTGTCCTTTGTTAGACCGCATGATTCTGCCGTAACGGGAATATGGGTGGGAAGTTTTGCCTTGTCTTTCTGGCTGGTGATGGCGGCGGCTATAACCGTTGGACTGTGCTTGTTGCCGATGTCATTCTGAACAATAAGTACAGGTCTTACACCGCCCTGCTCTGATCCTACAACAGGACTTAAATCTGCATAGTAAATTTCTCCTCGTCTGACAATCATATATATTAGCTCCGTTCATGAGAATTTGTTCTGTCTGGATTATACCCTGTTATTATTATTTTATGCACCGGAAGTCAATGGGTGCAGAGAGGATTTTTTTATGACCTTTTCTCCCATATTTTTAAAGGAAACCGATTCCACAAATACTTTCTGTAAAAGACTTGCTGCAGAAAATGCTCCTCATGGTACAGCAGTTATAGCTTATCGTCAGACCGCAGGCAGAGGTCGTCTGGGCAGACGATTTGAGTCGCCCGAAGGAGCAGGACTTTACTGCTCTGTGCTGTTGAGAGAGGGCTTCACGCCGGAAAGTGCGGGGCTTATAACTCCTTGTGCAGCTGTTGCTACGGCAAAAGCCATTGACCGTATCTCAGGAGCAGATTCGAGAATCAAGTGGGTGAACGATATTTTCATCAGCGGCAGAAAGGTCTGCGGCATACTGACAGAGGCGGTGATTCCCCATTATATTATAATCGGCATAGGAATAAATCTTCAAAGGGTAAAGTATACGCTTCCTCCTGAGTTGCATGATATTGCAACGTCAATCGAGGATGAAACAGGCAGACGTTTTACGCCCGAAGAAATGACCAAGGTGCTTCTGCCCGCCCTTTCGGAAGAGCTTGAACATATGGGGAGCGGTGCTTTTATTAAAGAATACAGAGAGCGTTCTGTTCTCATTGGTAAGAATGTAGAGGTTCACGATGGAAAACGTGTTTATTCAGCCTGTGTAATCGGGATAGACAACCGCTGTGGACTTGTTGTAAGTACGCCTGACGGAGAAAGGAAGCTTTGCTCAGGAGAGGTTTCTGTGCGATTTTAATGAGACGAAAAAAGGCTGCCGCAAAAGCGACAGCCTTAAATTGTGCTATAAAATAGAACTTAACCAGCAGCGTTCAGCTTCTTCATCAGCTGAGACTTCTTTCTTGCAGCAGCGTTCTTGTGCATCAGACCCTTAGCGCAAGCCTGGTCTACGCGCTTGATAGCTACGCGGATAGCTGCTTCCTTATCAGCTGCGTTGTTCTGGCAAGCTGCGTCAGCCTTCTTGATCATAGTTCTCATGTTAGACTTTCTTGCCTTATTGAGGGCAGTCTTTGTCTTGATAACCTTAACTCTCTTCTTAGCGGATTTAATGTTCGGCATTTGTGCCACCTCCTGTTTCTTTTTGTTGGTCGGATTTCCCGAGGATATCCTTTTAGCAAAGTCATATCATAGAAACGGAATTGACACGGTACCGCTTCCTGCAAGATGGTACGACCATTTGCCGATGTCGATTGGGTTAAATCGCATCATGACTAAGAACTATTATACCACGAATCGGAAAAGATTGCAATAGTTATTTTTTGAGTTTTACAACGAATTTTTATCCCCGATTATCGTCATATTGTACAAATACAATAAAGGAGAGAATATGAGTATAAGAACCGACCTTGCCCTTGAACGAATGGAGGACAGTGTTTCTCCCCAACAAGGCATACAAAGCGTTCAGAGAGGCGAATATTTTCGCATATCCGATATTGAAATCCATACCGATAAAGCCGCTGAGGCTATAGGTAAACCTAAGGGACATTATCTTACCCTCGAAACCACTGCCCTCAGCCGTTTTTCCGATAAGTACAAAGAGCTTACAGAGGAGTTTGCTCGGGAGCTTTCGGCTTTTCTGCCCGGGCGTGGCTGTGTTCTTGTAACGGGACTTGGCAACAGTGCCATAACACCTGATGCTCTGGGTCCCAGATGCGCAGGTAAAATTCTTGCAACACGTCACCTGAAATCAGAGCTTCAGGAGGGGGAAGCGGACTTTTTCAGAGAACTCAGACCTGTGAGCGTACTACAAAGTGGCGTCTTGGGTCAGACGGGTATTGAGTCTGCGGAGATGGTTTCCGCTGTGTGCCGTATGACAAAGCCTTCAGCGGTAATTGTCATTGATGCTCTTGCCTGTGCTGAACTTTCCCGTCTGGGTACAACTATTCAGATGTGCGACAGTGGTATAAGCCCGGGAAGCGGCGTTCACAACAGGCGTATGGAGCTTTCGGCAAAAACTCTGGGTGTGCCGGTTATTGCAGTAGGCGTTCCAACGGTGGTTGACTTGCATACCGCTGCCGAAAACCTTACAGGTAACTCCGTTTCACCTGACAGCCCAAATATGATGGTAACGCCAAAAGACGTTGATCGTCTCATTGACCACGCTGCTGCCATGATAGCAACGGGAATAAACCTTGCTCTTCATAAGGAGTTGACTTTTGCCGATGCGGAATCATTGTGATTTCTTGCCAAGGAGTGATATGGATGCGCACAGTGGTACAGCAAAGGAGAAAATAAGCGTCCACAGCCAGCCTGAGAGCGACAGCA
This sequence comes from uncultured Ruminococcus sp., assembly GCA_964594275.1. Classification (GTDB taxonomy): domain Bacteria; phylum Bacillota; class Clostridia; order Oscillospirales; family Ruminococcaceae; genus Ruminococcus_C. Next base: position 51,264 of record CAZQMA010000001.1, read on the forward strand.
TAACGGTGCCGAAAATAACCTGCATTACAGGGAGAAGCACTGCCGCCAGAAGTACCGCCAGAGATACCGCTACAGCACCAATCAGCTTTATATTGTTGCGGTAGGGAATACGGAGCAGACTCTTAGTTTCGGACTTACACTCAAAAACGTGGATAAGCTGAGACAAAACCAGTGTACAGAGTGCTGCTGTTCTTGCACCGGCAAGGGTGCCCTCGGTCTTTAAAGCCGTACCGAATGCGCCTAAGGTACAAAGCCCGATAAGTATACCGCGTAGACCTATCTTTTGCATAAGACCGCCTGCAAAGAAGCTTTCGTCAGGACGACGGGGCTTCTGGGACATATTGTCGGGGTCGGGTGGTTCAAGCCCCAGTGCAATGGCGGGGAGACCATCGGTGACAAGATTTACAAGAAGTATCTGAACAGGTAGGAGCGGTGTTGGCATACCCATAATTATGCCTAAAAACATGACTGCAACTTCACCGATATTGCAGGAGAGAAGATACCGCACGAACTTTCTTATATTGGCATAAACGCATCGTCCCTGTTCAACCGCACCGACAAGGGTTGCGAAGTTGTCATCAAGAAGCACCATATCTGCCGCCTGTCTTGCAACGTCTGTTCCGTTCTTACCCATGGCAACGCCTACGTCTGCCGCTTTGATAGCAGGTGCGTCGTTTACGCCGTCTCCTGTCATGGCTACAACCTGCTCTTTTGACTGAAAAGCACGTACAAGTCTCAGCTTGTGTTGAGGACTTACTCTTGCAAAAACACCGTAATCGAAGGCTTTTTCACGAAGCTCAATGTCGCTTATGGAGTCAAGTTCAGAGCCTGTGAGGACGTTCTCAGCGTTAGGAATACCTGTGAGTTTTGCGATGGCAGAAGCGGTTTTTGGGTGATCACCGGTTATCATAACAGTACGGATTCTTGCTCTTGCACAAGCGGCAACCGCTCTTTTCACCTCTTCTCTGGGCGGGTCAAGCATACCGCATATACCGATAAACACAAGCTCACCGTCCGCTCCACTGCACGCAAAGCCCAGAACTCTCAGAGCATTTTCCGACATAGCGGCAGCGGCTTCCTCTACTGAGCGGGCGAAGCCTTCATCAAGGCTTATAAAGTCTCCCTTATAAAAACACTTGCGGCACATTTTAAGAAGCACATCAGCCGCACCTTTTACGTAGGTGTGTTCATTACCGTCCCGGCTTACAGTGACGGACATATACTTTTTCTCACTGTCAAAAGGCTCGGTTGCAAGCAAGGTGTATTGCTTTCTTGTTTTAGCTACGTTGTAGCCTGTCTTTACAGCAGCGGTAAGAATTGCCGATTCCGTAGGGTCGCCGCTGTTTTCCTCGGATGTACTGCACAGGATACCGCAAAGAAGAAGCTCGCGGAAAGCCCTGTCACTGTCAGGGTCAGCTTTTCTGCCGTCAGCATATATCGCCTTTGCGGAGACGGTGTATAGCTTGCCTGCGATGTTTATTTCTGTGACGGTCATACGGTTTTCCGTTATAGTACCTGTTTTGTCGGAACAGATTATGTTGGTGCAGCCCAGAGTTTCAACGCTGTGTAAACGGTTTACCAGTGCGTTTTTCGTTCTCATACGGCTGACTGCAAGTGCAAGTGCAATGGTAACTGTTGCAGGTAATCCTTCGGGTATGGCGGCTATTGCAATGGTAATGCCTGTCATAAGCATTTCAAAGAAAGGCTCGCCTCTGAGCACTCCTGCCAGAAAAACCACGATACACACACCGATGCATAAAAGACCTACTACCTTGCCAAGCCCTGAAAGCCGCTTTTGCAGGGGAGTGAGCGTATCCTCAATGGAGGAGAGACTCTCGGAGATCTGTCCCATCTGGGTATGTATGCCCGAAGCAATGACAACGCCCTCACCATATCCACGGAGTACACCTGTGCCCGAGTAGATAACACCTCGCTGGTGGAGTTCGTTTGACGTGGGAAGAGAAGGGGCGGCTTGTTTTGTTACAGGAGTCGATTCACCTGTAAGAGCTGATTCCTGTACAGCAAGCCCTCGAACGCTAGTAAGTGCAATATCTGCGGGAACGTTGTCCCCGGCGTTGACCCGTACCAGGTCGCCCCTTACGAGATACCGTGCAGGGATTTTCTTCCACTCACCGTCACGGCAAACCTCGGCTGTTGGAGCGGTCATGTCCTTCAGAGCCTCAAGGGTTTTTTCTGTGCGGTACTCCTGTGTAAAGCCCAGAACTGCGTTTAAGAGGACGATAAGTATAATGGTTACAGCGTCGGTAAGCTCTCCCAAGAGCCCGGCGATAACCGCTCCCACCAGGAGAATCATAACCATAAAGTCCTTGAACTGCCCTACAAATATTTTCATGGCACTGTTCTGCACGCCTGAGGCGAGAGCATTTTCACCCTCACGGCTGAGTCTTTCCCTTGCTTCACGTTCCGTCAGTCCAACCATATAAAAACACCTCCGCAAATTTATTCCTTTGGTGAAAGGTTATGCGGAGGTGTGGTTTATTAGAACAAAGGGGGCTACTAAGGAGTGAACTTTGTCTTTTGGTTCATGTCATTATCTGTACTTCGCCTTTGAGTAAGCTTCCTTCTGAGCTGTTATGCCCATAAGAAAGTCTGCACTTGTTTCATACAAATCAGCAAGAGCCGACCATATTTCCGAGGACACGTCGTTTTCTCCTGTCTCATACTTTGAGTATCCTGTCTGAGACATATTGAGAAGAGCGGCTGTACGGGTCTGATTTAGCCCTGCGGCTTTTCGTTCACGCCGTATGATTTCAAAGCCTTTTCCGGACGCAGATTCAGGGTAGGGTTTGCGCTCGTCAGTGCGTCCCATAAGGTAATCCACGCTTGTACCATAGAGCTTTGAGAGCATAATCCATACAGCTGTGGGAATATCATTTTCACCTGTTTCGTATTTTGAGTAGCCCGTGCGGGACATGCCTAAAAAATCTGCTGTCTGCTGTTGGGTCAGGTCACTGTCCTCACGGATATCTCGTATTCTGTATGTCATATAAGCCCTCCTTTTTCCCCTATTATAAAATAACCTGAAACAGGTAGTTGACTAATGACCTGTTTCAGGTTATAATTAGATAAAAAGGAGGAGACTATTCATGAATCCAAAAGAAAAACAAAGCCGGTATAAGAAAGCCTATTTCAAGTTGTTTTCAGCGGTTTGCGATACAACAGAACTTATAGAAAATCTTCTTCCGCAACTTAACGAGGAAACAGAGACAGCGAAGTTGCTGTCAGCCCAGGCGGCGCACCTGAAAGCTGTGCAGCAGCAAACTGAAGAAATAATAATTTCTGATTGACATTTCAAAAAATACTCACGTCCCCTTGACAAACTGATTCCGATATGCTATAATGCATTATATAATATAAATGCAGCAGGGGAGCAGAATTGCTGAGAGGAAGCGAGTGAGCTTCGACCCGTAACCTGATTCGGATAATGCCGACGTAGGGAGTTTGCAGGTAATATTGCCTCATGTCTTACGTCACAGTTCTATTGCTATAAGCAATGTCTGTGGCTTTTTTCATGCTGTGATGTGCCTATACCTATATCCGTAAATCTCTCTTCTGTTGTAAATCTATTTTTCACAGGAGAGATTTTTTATGCGAAACTCAAAAACCAAAATTCTTGTAGAGGGTGCAATCATGATTGCACTTGCCGCCGTACTCAGCTTCATACGCATCTACAAAATGCCCTGGGGCGGTTCAGTTACACTGTTGTCAATGCTTCCTATTGTTGTGTACAGTATACGTCACGGCGCAGTTAAGGGACTTGCAGCAGCCTTTGTTTTTTCACTGATACAGTTCTTCCAGGGTATAATGGATGGTATCTTCGGCTGGGGACTTACCCCTGTAATGCTTGCTGCTTGCATACTCCTTGACTACATACTCCCCTTTACCTGCCTGGGCACAGCAGGCGTTTTCCGTAAAAAGGGCACATTAGGCTGGATTGCAGGTACGATAATGGCAATGCTTCTCAGGTTTATATGTCACTTCTTCAGTGGTGTTATTATCTGGAAATCCTTCGGTGCACTTTGGGGAAGCTTCTTCACTGAGAATACCATTCTCTACAGCTTCCTCTACAATGGTGCATATATGCTTCCCGAAATCATACTTACAACAGTCGCTGCAATTATCCTCTTCAAAGCTCCTCAGACAAGAAAACTCCTGGGCAGCGAATAAGTGTTTCCGACTGTATAAACAAAAACAGGTCTTTGCATTACGCATTGACCTGTTTTTGTTGTATTCATTTCCTCAATATCCGAACATTTCCGTCAAGGCTTACCTTTGTTGAAATGCCGTTATCTGTGTAAAGCTGATATTCTGCGTTTTCCCATCCAAGTAATGTTGCGTCAGAAATATCAATTGTGGCAGTGCTTTTGGCGGGTTTAACCATAGGGATGGCTTTTCCTTTTCTTATGAAGAAGATAAGCTCCGAAAGCTCTGCTTTTATATAGTGATGCCCCTGTGTCATCGGGATAGTATCGTAATCGTCATAGGATCTCATGCGTATGAGAAGCATTTCCTCAGGCAAATAGACATGTCTGCCCCGACCATTCTGTGTATAGACAGGGGTCAGCATCAACTCGTCACCTAGAAGCAGCTGATCCTCTGTGGAAATCGCATCCTCATCCGCTCTGAAATCGAAAGCCAGGGGACGGAACATCATTTCATCCTTGAGCGCAGCTTTCATATATTCGCTGTAGATATAGGGGATAAGGCTGTATCTAATCTGAACCATTTTACGAAGCGTTTCGCAGCTCTGGAAGCGGTAAAGTTCTTGCTGTCTTGTTCCGATTGCGGAGTGGTTGCGTAACAGCGGTGTGAAGATTGAAAGCTGCATCCAGCGAATCATTAAGTCCTCGGTTACATCGGCATTAAATCCACCTGTATCCGCACCTGTGAAGAGGAAACCTGCCATGTTGAGTGAGGGCATCATCTGGAGATTCATAAGCAGATGTGACCACCAAGATTTATTGTCACCCTGCCATATACCGCCTGAGCGGTGCGCACCGATATAAGATGCACGTGAAAAGAGAAGTATACGTCTGTCCGGTTCCGCTTCCCGGAAATACTCAGAGGCTGCCCTTGTCATGTTGAAGCCGTAGAGGTTGTGTACCTTGCGGTGAACTATTTTTTTGCCGTCCATATTATGGAAGAAAGTATCATAGTCACCCTCGTTGTTGCTTATTCCCGCAACAGTTCCCGTGAACTCAAAGTATTCATTAATACCCATGTTCTGCTGTGCAAGCTCGTTTACACGGGCGATTGCATTCTGAAGTCTCTTTTCAGTGTAGAAAATCGCAGGCTCGTTCATGTCGTTCCAGAATCCGTCAATGCCCTTTTCCAGTAAAAACCTGTACTTTGAGCCAAACCATTTTCTTGCATCTTCATTCAGAAAATCGGGGAAGTGAACTCTTCCCGGCCATACAGCCGCTGTAAAGTCGTTTCCCTCTTCATCTTTGCAGAAGAAATTATTGCTTACGCCCTCTTCATAAAGGTCATAGCCCTCTTCGATTTTAACGCCTGCATCAACGATTGGAACCAGATGTATGTCATCAGCTTTCATTTCCTGTACAAAGGCTTCAAACCTTGGGAAAGTCTCAGTATTTACAGTGAAGTCCTTGTACCTCTCCATATAGTCAATGTCAAGGTAGATGCTGTCAATGGGAATATCATACTTTCTGTATTCAGCGGCAACTGTGCGGATTTCCTCGGCACTGCGATAGCCCCAACGGCTCTGACCGTAGCCAAATGCCCACAGTGGTGCGATATAGCTTTTGCCGATAAGCTGACGAAATTCATGTGTAATCGCCTTTTCAGTGTCACCTGTAATAATGTAGACATCAAGGCTCATATCCTCGGGAACGACTCTAAGCATATCACGGCATTCAAAGCCTGTATCGAAGCTTATGCATCCGGCATAGTCAAAGAACACACCGAAAAGCGTTTCTCCTGAAATAATCATAAAGTTGTGAGCGCCGTAGAGGGACTGAGTATCCTCCTGGTGGTTGCAGTTGTCGGAGCAGAGACTTCTGTACTTCCAACCGCGCTTGTTTATGCCACGAACCTGTTGTCCGAGCCCGTAGATGATGTCACGGTTAGCAATTTTCCTTACAAAAGCGCCGTCCTGTGTCTCAAAGAAGGGCATAGAGCCTGTTTCCTCGGGAACATCCTTTATGACTGCATGAGTCTCTATAGGTGCGCCAAATCTGTATCTACGTATCATTACAGTTTACTCAGCCTCCATAAGCATTTCGTTAAGGTCGGAGTACTCTTCCATCATGCAGTAATTTGTTCGGTCATAGAAAACATTGGTGATGTCCCAGAGAACAGGACACATATCACGCTCGTGAGCCTCTGTCGCAACGCTCTGGAGAAACAGTTTAACATTGTCCGCTTCCTTGTTTGCAGTCTCAACGCTGAACTCGCCGATAATTACGGGAACACCCTTGCTTACAAATGTATCATAGAGCAGATCCATGTTAGTTTCAAGCTCTGTATAGTCACGGGGTGAGCCCCATGCCGTTTTAGCTTTACCCCAGTCAGCGTCCTGCTTTAGAATGCAGTAGGTAGAAGGTGTATAGTAGTGAACGGAAACCGCACACTTTCCGGCAGGATCAGTTGGCATCTTATAAAGCGGGTCGCAGGTGAGTGTAACGTCTGTTATGTAGCCTGCAATGAGTAGGTGACGTTGCGCATTGTTGCCGTCTGTGCTTCTTACCAGGTCAACAAAGGTCTGGTTAAGTTCGTTTACCAAAGCGTAAGATTCTGCCTTCTGCTCCTCTGTACCTGTGTATCTGTCCCAGATGCTTGACCAGCCTGCTTCTTCGTTTAAGGATTCAAACATAAGTCTGTCGCCGTACTCGCCGAAAGCTTCACAGAGCTGAGTCCAGATGGCAGTGTACTTCTCCATGCAGTTTTCCTTGTCGGTAGGAAAGTCCTCCCACCAGCCGCCATCCCAGTGGATGTTGAGGATAACTGCCATATCAGCCTCCAGTGCCCATTCCACTACCTCTTTCACTCTTGCCAGGTAGTCAGGGTGAATCTGGTAGTCCTCCTGCATCATATTGGACCATGCTACAGGAATACGGAGTACACCGAAGCCTTCGTTCTTGTATCCTTCGATCATTTCCTTTGTAACAACAGGACTGCCCCAGCCTGTTTCATAGTTGGTAACACTGTCGGAGTTAATCCATGCACCGCATGATTCAAAGGTATTGCCCAGGTTTATTCCTGTGCCCATTGAGTCAACAAACTCCTGTGTTGTCATGTTGTACATTGTATACATTGGTGAATTACCGTTTTCATCACCCTTGCCGTTTCCACTGCCCTCAGAGCAGGCTGTGAAAAGGGAAAGGCTTGCCATTGTGCTTAAAAGAAGTGATGTTATTTTTTTAAGATTCATATTTAATTCTCCCATATTCTTTATTTGTTGTGTTTTATCCTTACTTTGTGAAAACAAACTCTTCAAACTCAAAGAGATGTCTGCCTTTAAAGTACTGCTTTGTCCAGTTGTCGGGTGAGACTGTGTCCTTTGCTTTGAAGAAAACGCTGTGTCTGCCTGTTATCGGCGGAAGCTCTGCTTTGTAAACTCCGTTGCCTGTGCCTATGCTGCAAACGCCCACAGGTTCACCATCGTCTGAATCCAGATAAACCTCTAAAAGAGCTTTAATGCCATTGCCGCGGGTTCTCACGAACAGTATAACGGGCGTGCCGCTTTCGTCCTCGCCGAAGTCAAAGTATCTGTAACCTATAACGCAGCCCTCAGTGATACCTGTAACCGTTCTTGTGAAGATGTCCCGTTCTGTAATTAGCGCATCGCCTTTAAGTACGCAGGCAAGCTCTGCTTTTGTAATTTCATAGGGGTTAAGACTTTCGGAGAAGCCCAGAGAGGTCATGCTTACCTCGGGTATGCTACCATCTTCAAGGATTTCTATTTTCTCCACACAGCCTCGTCTTGACATGATTGTACCGTTGGTCATGCGGTGGTAGAAGATATACCACTGACCGTTTATCTCACAGATTGAGCCGTGATTATTGCCACCGGGATAATCTTTGCCGTTGTCAATGATAACGCCACGATAAGTGTATGGCCCTAGAGGATTTTTTGACGTTGCGTAGCAGAGACAACTTCCCGGTGTACCTGAATAAATCATATAATAGGTATTGCCGATTTTACGCATGGAGCAGGCTTCAAAGAAGTTGAAAGGCTTGTCAGCAGGGATTATGTCACGGACAAGAGTATCGTCCTTGGTGGAGTACATATCGTCACTTAGTTCAATTGCGTAGGAACGCTCAAAGCCCCAGGAAACGTAAACCCTGCCGTCATCGTCAACCAGAACGCCCGGGTCAATAAACCATCCGTTGCAGCAGCAGTCCTCGGGGATGCCGTAGTCATACTGTGCCAACAGTTCAAATGGTCCCTCGGGCTTACTGCTTACTGCAACGCAACCTTTTGCACCGAAGATGTATGCATAAAGATAGTATTCGCCGTCCTTTTCCACAACGTCCGGTGCAAAGAGAGGACCTTCTGTCCAACTTGTGTCGGAGAGGTGGTAAGGTACGTCCGTTGTACGAAAAACCTCGCCATGGCATTTCCAGTTTCCAAGGTCGCTTATAGGCGCACTCCATACTTTTAAGCAGTAGTCGCAGAACGAATCTGATGCAGGATGGTCATGGGAGCCGTAGATATAGATGCGGTCACCGAAAACTCTCGGTTCACCGTCGGGGATATATTCCCAACCGGGGATGTAAGGGTTTGGCATAGTATGCTGTCTCCTTCTGTCTGTGCTATTACATTAATCAATAGTGTACCATAGCCGTAGGGCTGTGGTATAATTTGCCAATATGCGCATAGTGAGCAAAGGCGAATGAATGTGCGGGGCAATTGAAACAAGAGTATAATAAACGCTCTGCGTTTATTATACCATATAAATTACAGAAGAGGAAATGACATTTTACACTCAGTTTATCTCATTTTGCACACTTATACGCCCGAAAGAAAATTATCTTGCTTTTTTAGGGATAATATTGCTGAATCAAAAATTCTTGGGTGACTTCTCATCTGACATTATCATTATTTGGAAGTATCTGTTTAACAAGACCTATCTCGATGTGGAATGTAAGGTATGGGCTGACATGAGTTGTGACGGCAGAGTAAATGCATTTGCCACTTCTTTGATTAAAGCCTTGATTGTATTGTTATAAGGGTTCCTAATATGTAAAGGCAACAGACGCTATAACGGCTCTGTTGCCTTTTCTTTATCGGCTCTGGTTGTTGTTTTTGTTCTGGTTGTCGGAGTTGTTTCTGTTTTGGTTCTGATTTTTGTTCTGGTTCTTGTTGGAGTTGTTAGAGTTATTGGAATTGTTGGAGTTACGGTTGTTTGAATTGTTGCGATTTTCCTGATTGTTCATGGTATTTACCACCTTTTAATTTATTTATGCAGGCAAATGCCGTGCAAGGGTATTATAACATCTTTTATGCAGAATATACATATAGCATTTTTATGAATAATTAAAACATGACTTTCCTCTGCCGTTCTTTATTGTACAAATTTGGAAGTGAGGTTTTGTGCAATGTGCGACTTGAAAGAGACGATTTTTTATGGTATAATGTTGCTATATGTTTCTGTGCCATGGAGATGAGCGCAGTGTGTAAAGGAGAAAGAATTATCATGAAAAGCTTAAAGGCAGTTCTCAGCTGTATTCTTGCAGCTGCTATGTCAATGACAATGTTTGCCTGCGGCGAGAAGGAAGAGGAAGTAGTTCTTAAGGACATTTCCACTGATCTACGTCAGCAGATTATCGACCTTGCAACCAACGACCCCAACCTTACAGGCGAGCTGGAAAACAAGACTGTAAAGTGGATGTCTCCCTGGGACATCAACCCCTCCGAAGGTTCCGGCAAGAGTACTCCTTTGGACCTTGCTATCTTCCAGGAAAAGTATGGCGGTGAGATCGAATGGTATCAGGTAAATCACAATACACGTTTCGACGACCTGGCTAATGCTATCAACTCTGACGAGGGCATTGACTTTTTCTTCGGCGGTGATGGCGATGCATTCCCTAAAGGCGCAATTCGCGGAATGTTTGTGCCTTATGACGATTACGTAGATCTGGATACTGACCTTTGGGCTGACGTTAAGGAAGCCAACGAAAATATGAAGTGGCAGGATGAGCATTATCTGTTGGTTACTGATTTCACAGGCGATAACTGCGTTGTAATCTATAACAGAAAGACAGTTGAAGAAGCAGGTCTTGACGACCCGGCAGAGCTGTTTGAGGAAGGTGAGTGGGATTGGAATGCATTTGAGGATATGCTGGAAGAATTCTGCGATTCCTCTGCTCAGAAATACGGCATCGACAGCTGGTATTATGAGAGCGCACTCTCACAGACAACAGGTGTACCATACATCGGTCTCCAGGACGGTAAGCTTGTAAACAATCTCCGTGACCCTGCACTGGAAAGAGTTCAGGACTGGATGTATGACCTGTATATAAAGGATTATATTGCTTTGGGTAACGGTGACTACGGTTGGAGCTCAAATCCCGGTTATATTGGTGAGGGCAAGCTCTTGTTCTATCCTTGCGGTACATGGACGATTACCGATAACTGGAAGGAAACCTTCGGTGAGGATATGTTCTTTGTGCCCATGCCCAAGGATCCTGAGGCTGACGAGTACTACATTCCCTGCAAGATGAACGCATATCTCTTTGTTAAGGGTGGTCATAACCCCGAGGGTGCGGCAAAGTATCTGGAATGTTTGAGATTCTCTAAGATGAATGATGACGTAAAGGAGCTTGATAATCAGAAGATTAAGGATGACTATGGTTGGACAGATGAGATGATTGAAATGTCAAATACTCTCAATGAAATGGCTATGGAGAATCCTATGCTTGACTTCTATGTTGGCGTATCTACTGATATTTCCGATGTTCTTGATAGTAGCGTGAATGGTATCCGTGCGACTGCACATGGTACGCCCTGGGCTGAATCCGTAAATGCAATTGACGCACAGATTCAGAACTTTGTTGATGAAATCAACGAAGAAGCAGGTGTACAGTAAAAATAATACATACTACCATGGGCGAACAGGTTTCGCCCATGTGTTTTGTAAGGAGATATTATGGGACTTATTTTTGACACTCACTGCCACTATACTGACAGTGCCTTTGATGATGACAGAGATGAACTGATTGCATCCCTGCCTGAAAAAGGCGTAGAGCTTGCAATGCAGGCGTGCGTTGACCTTGAGGATGCTGAAAGGATACAGTCAATCGCAGATAGATATGACTTTATGTATGCATCCGTTGGTATCCATCCGGAGAATATTGCCCAGAGTTTTGTTTCTGCCGACGTTTATGATAGTCTTAAAAAGTTTGCTTCTCATAAAAAGGTGCTTGCAATAGGCGAAATAGGTCTTGATTACCACTACGAGGGTTACGATCGTGAAAAGCAGATCGAGCTTTTCCGTATGCAGCTTGACCTTGCAAAGGAACTTCGGCTTCCTGTTATCATCCACAGCCGTGATGCCACCGAGGACTGTATGAATATTCTCCGTGAGTATAAGCCGAGAGGTGTTATGCACTGCTTTAGTGGAAGCGCCGAGACGGCTCATGAGGTTGTAAAATTGGGGATGTATGTGGGCTTCACAGGCGTGCTCACGTTCAAGAATGCTAAAAAAGCTCTCCGTGCTTTGGAAGCCGTACCAAAGGACAGGCTTGTACTTGAAACCGACTGTCCCTATATGGCACCTGTTCCATATCGTGGTAAACGCTGTGACAGCTCCATGATAGCCTGTACAGCGGAAGCGGCGGCAGCAGTTCTGGGTATGCCTCATGAAGAGATACTGGCACTCACTCTTGAAAACGGAAAGAAACTCTATAACATCTGAAAGGACGAAACTCATGTTTAATATTTATATGCTGCTTGTGGTTGCAGGACTTGCCATAAGCTTTGTGCTCCTGGTTAAAGGGGCAGATTTCTTTGTTGACGGATGCGTATCCATCGCAAGACTTCTCCGTGTTCCCGACCTTATCATCGGTCTTACCATCGTTGCTATGGGTACATCTGCCCCCGAAGCTGCGGTAAGTATTTCCGGAGTTATTACCGACCCGTCAAACGCAGGTATCACCGTTGGAAACATCTTTGGTTCAAATATCCTGAATATATTGGTCATACTTGGCGTAAGTGCGGTTATCGTTCCTATCAGGGTTGACCGTTCTCTCCTGAAAAAAGATTTCCCTTTTCTTATGCTTTCGGCAATAATCATGCCTATTCTTTTCTTCATCTTTGATATGCATGGAGCGAGAGCAGCCGGTCTGATTGTTGTGACCTTATTTATTGTATATATGTTCTGGACTGTGAAAGACGCACTGAAGAGCAGAAACGAAGCCCTTGCCTCTGATGATGACGCAGATGATGCGCCTATGTCAGTTGCTAAGAGCATTATCTATGCAGTAGGTGGCCTGGCGGTTGTAATCGGCGGTGGACAGCTGGCGGTGTTTTGCGCAAAGTACATTGCCCGTGGAGTGGGCCTCAGCGAAGGACTTATCGGTCTTACTGTAGTGGCTCTGGGTACATCTCTTCCCGAGCTTATAACCTCGACTGTTGCCGCCAAAAAAGGCAACAGTGACCTTGCACTGGGCAACATCGTAGGCTCAAATCTTTTTAATGTCCTCCTTGTATTGGGTCTGTCAATGACCATCGCACCCTTCTCTGTAACCGTGGACAATATCATTGATGGTATCGCTGTAATCGGTGCATCACTGGTATGCTATATTTCCGCTTTCGGAAAGAAAATCGGTAGAGCCTGGGGTATCGTTTACCTGGCACTCTACGCAGTCTACCTCACCTACATCATTATGCGTGACTTAGCGTAAGAACGTAAATTCAAAAAAAATTCATAGAGATTCAAGTTTATTTATTGCATGTCTCTTGACATATAGGCAAAAAAAGTGTACAATAAAAGAGCTGTATAAAATAACAAGATGTACAGTTTGTCGGGGTTGTGCTTATACCTTGGACATTAGTTACATGGAAGCAGTATGTGAAGCTACTGATTCATAGATTTGTATCCGTTAGACGGATTTTTTGGCAGAAACGCCTCATATGGAGAAATGTATGCGGCAGGAGTCGTAGGAGTATTCAGATTATCGTCCGGCAGTAGGACGGGGAGTGAGGAACAGACAGAAAAGGCATGCGCCCTATTATCAGCGACAGGGGCGGGCATCATACAACCATGAATAGAATAGCAGCACATACCGCCGAAAGCTTGTACTATTAATATACTAAGCAAAATTACAAGGAGGTTGTGCAGAAAATGATTCCAATTTGGGCAGCAATTGCCATTGGTGCGGCTGCGCTTGTAATCGGATGCCTTCTTAGCTTTCTTATTATGAATGGAAAGAAGAATAAGGCATATGAGGCAGGCATTGAAGCAGGCATCGAAAAGCGCAAGCAGCAGGCTGAGGCTGCGATTGGTTCCGCTGAAAAGGAAGCCAAACGTATTCTCAATGACGCAAAAAAAGACGCAGAAACAAAGAAAAAGAGTGCTCTGGTAGAGGCTAAGGACGAAATCCACAAGCTTCGCTCTGAGGCAGACAAGGAAATCAAGGAACGCCGCAGTGAAATCGGTCGTCAGGAAAGACGTATCCAGCAGAAGGAAGAAACTCTGGATAAGAAAACCGATAACCTGGAAAGGAAAGAAGAGACTCTTCAGAAGAAACTGAAAACAGCAGACGAAAAGCTAGAAGAGGCTGAGGCTCTGAAGCGTGACCAGATGAATGTTTTGGAGCGTATCTCTGAATTTTCCCGTGACCAAGCTAAGGAATATATCCTTAACACCATGGAAAATGAACTGGTACACGAAAAGGCTTTGAAGATTGCCGCTTACGAGCAGAATCTCAAGGATGAGTGCGAGGAAAAGGCAAGAAATTATATCTCACTGGCAATCGCAAAGTGTGCCGCTGATCAGGTTTCCGAGACAGCCGTTTCCGTTGTACCCCTGCCTAACGATGAAATGAAGGGTAGAATCATTGGTCGAGAGGGTCGTAACATCAGAACACTTGAAACCCTCACAGGCGTTGACCTTATAATTGATGACACGCCCGAAGCAATCACACTTTCATGCTTCGACCATGTTCGCCGTGAGATTGCAAGAATTGCTCTGGAGAAGCTTATCGCCGATGGTAGAATCCATCCCACAAAGATTGAGGAGATGGTTGAAAAGGCAAAGCGTGAGGTTGAACATCGTATCCGTCAGGAGGGTGAGAGAGCCGTTCTGGAGACAAACGTTCACGGTATCAACAACGAGATGGTAAAGCTTCTCGGTCGTCTCTACTACCGTACAAGCTATCGTCAGAACGTATTGAACCACTCTATTGAGGTTGCAAAGCTGGCAGGTATCCTGGCAGCTGAGTTAGGCGTTGACGCTAATATGGCACGCCGTGCAGGTCTGCTTCATGATATCGGTAAGGCACTTACCGCCGAAATCGAGGGTTCACACGTACAGATTGGTGTTGACGTATGTAAACGTTACAATGAGTGTGCTGACGTAATTCACGCTGTTGAAGCTCACCACAATGACGTTGAGCCTAAGACTGCTATTGCTTGTATTGTACAGGCAGCTGACGCAATTTCTGCTGCAAGACCGGCTGCAAGAAGCGAGAACTATGAAAACTACATCAAGCGTCTCCAGAAGCTGGAAAGTATCTGTGCCGCATACGAGGGCGTAGAGAAGTGTTATGCACTCCAGGCAGGCAGAGAGATTCGTATAATGGTTGTACCCGAAGCTATCAACGATGAGAAGATGGTACTGGTTGCAAGACAGATTGCGAAGCAGATTGAGACCGAAATGGACTATCCGGGTCAGATTAAGATTAATCTTATTCGTGAGAGTCGTGTGGTTGACTACGCAAAGTAAGAAAAAAGAGCCTCTTTGAGGCTCTTTTTTTAGTCTATAATAAAAATCTTAACCGGAACATTCTGTTCATTACAGCTGTCGATTATTAAAAAATTCTCATATAAAGCTCTCGAATCTCATTCATCAGTGGGTATCTTGGGTTTGCGCCTGTGCACTGGTCATCAAACGCCTGGATTGTCATAGCATCAAGAGAATCCATGAAGTCAATCTCTTTCACACCGTACATACGCACACTTTCACGTATGCCGATATGTTTTTTCAGTTCATCAATTTTAGCAATCAGACCCTCAAACAGTTCATCATCGCTCTCACCATCAATCCCAACGTACCTTGCACATTCACAATAACGTGCCATCGCTTTGGGATAAGCATATTGAGAAAATGTTGCCATCTTTTTAGGCGCATCAGAAACGTTGAAACGCATAACTTCAGTTATCAGCAGAGCATTTGCAACGCCGTGCGGCAGATGGTGGAAAGCCCCCAGTTTGTGTGCCATGGAGTGGCATATTCCCAGAAAGGCGTTTGCAAATGCAATACCCGCCATTGTAGCTGCGTTAGCCATCTTTTCACGGGCTTCGTAGTCCTCGCCGTTGTCGTAGCATCTGGGAAGATAGGTGAAAATATTCTTAATAGCCTGAAGTGCCAGACCATCTGTATAGTCCGAAGCCATAACAGAAGCGTAGGCTTCTAAGGCATGTGTGAGAGCGTCAATGCCGGAAGCAGCAGTCAGAGCTTTTGGTTGTGTGAGACAGAGGTCTGTGTCAACAACCGCCATAGTGGGCATGAGTGCGTAATCTGCCAGTGGGTATTTGATGCCCGTTTCCTCTTCGGTAATAACCGCAAATGGCGTTACCTCTGAGCCGGTGCCTGAGGAGGTAGGCACAGCCACAAATACCGCTTTTGTACCCATCTTTGGATATGAGTAGATGCGTTTTCTTATATCGCTGAAACGCATGGCCATGTCAGTGAAGTCAGTTTCAGGATGTTCGTAGAGCAGCCACATGATTTTTGCCGCATCCATAGCGGAGCCGCCGCCAAAAGCAATGATTGCGTCAGGTTCAAAGGCTTCAAATGCCCTTGCACCTGCTTTTGCACTGGAAAGGGTAGGGTCCGGCTCAACGTCTGTGAAAACCTGAAAGGCAAGTCCCATCTCCTGAAGCCTTGAGGTTACAGCGGAAATTGCTCCTGACTTTGCAAGGAATGAGTCCGTAACCACCATAACACGTTTAGCATTGTATTCCGTTTTCAGCTCACGCAGAGCACTGGGCAGACAACCGCCCTTGAAGTAGAGCTTTTCGGGTACTCTCAGCCACAGCATATTCTCACGCCTTTCTGCCAGAGTTTTGATATTGAGGAGGTGCTTAACGCCCACATTGTCGGAAATCGAGTTTCCGCCCCATGTGCCACATCCCAGAGTAAGGGAGGGGCTGAGGTTGAAGTTGTAGAGGTCGCCAACACCGCCATGAGAGGACGGGGTATTTATAAGGAGACGGCAAGCCTTCATTCTAGCTGCAAAGAGTGTTACCCGCTCAGGCTCTTTTCCGGTGTTTATAAAGAGGGAAGCGGTATGACCGTATCCGCCGTCCTCTATAAGCTGTTCAGCTTTTTCTACAGCTTCTTCAAAGCTCTCTGTCTTGTACATAGCAAGAACAGGAGAGAGCTTTTCGTGGGCAAAAGGCTCCTTGGGTGTGGCGTCGGTAACAGTACCGATAAGCACCTTTGTATCCGGCGGTACTGAAAGTCCTGCAAGCTCAGCAATTTTTGTTGCACTTTGACCTACAATTTCGCCATTCAGCACACCGTCTTTCAGAATGATTTTCCTTACAGCGGCAGTTTCTTCCTCTGAGAGAATACGACATCCACGCTTTATAAACTCTTCCCGTACCTCACTCCATATATCAGAGGGAACAATTACAGCTTGTTCCGAGGCACAGATAAGACCGTTATCAAAGGTTTTAGAGTGAACGATAGAGCTTACCGCTACTTTTATGTCAGCGGAAGTGTCAATGATAGCAGGGACGTTGCCTGCACCAACGCCCAGTGCAGGCTTACCGCTTGAATAAGCAGCTTTTACCATACCCGGGCCGCCTGTAGCAAGGATAAGATCAGCCTGCTTCATAAGTTCATTTGAGGCTTCCGGTGACGGTTCTTCTATCCAGGAAATAATCCCCTCAGGGGCACCTGCGGAAACAGCCGCCCGGAGCATGATTTTTGCCGCCTCTATGGTGCAGTTTTTGGCGCGAGGATGGGGCGCAAGGATGATACCGTTTCGGGTCTTGAGACAGAGCAGAATCTTGAATATAGCAGTTGAGGTGGGATTTGTGGTAGGGATAACTGCCGCCACTGCACCTACAGGTTCGGCAATCTTTATTGTGCCATAGGATTCGTCCTTTTCGATAACACCAACTGTTTTGATGTCTTTGTAGGCGTTGTAGATATACTCTGCTGCAAAGTGATTCTTTATCACTTTGTCCTCAACCACACCCATCCCCGTCTCCTTTGCAGCAGATTCAGCGAGAGTTATTCTCATTTTGTTTGCAGCGGTAGCGGCTGCCTTGAAAATGCGGTCAGTCTCTTCCTGGGAGTAGTGGGAGAAGCGCTTCTGTGCGGCTCTCAGCTTTATAAGCTGTTCTCTTATCTTTTCCTGTGTGTCCATGAAAAAATCTCCTTTGCCTTGTTTCTTATTTGACAAAATTCGTGTGCACCCTCTGCTATAATGTTAAACAGGCGGTGATTATATGCGTACTGTATACATTGACGTACTGCTCATACTGAATTTGTACGTAAATTGGCTTCTGCTCCGTGGCACAGCTCGTCTTACGCACACAAGGCTTACAAGAGGGAGATGCATCTTAGGTGCGGCTCTTGGAAGTCTTACATCCCTAACCGTTCTTCTGCCGTCCCTTAATCTGCCTCTGACGCTGTTTGTAAAGTTTACTACAGCGTTGATACCAGTAGCGGCAGCATTCGGTGTGAAAAGGACTATGGAATATCTCAGGTGCCTTGCAGTCTTTTTGACAGTAAGCTTTGCCTTTGCGGGATTGTGTCTGGCACTGTGCACCATGACGGGGACGGATGTGCTTATCTGGAGCGGAAGTTGTATCTATCTGCATTTTTCCCTTGTATCCCTTATTTTATGCACGGCACTTGCCTATTTTCTGTTGCGACTGTTTTCATATATCCGTATGAGAAGTACCCGCACTGACGAAGCCTTTGAAGTGATAATCCGGATAGGTGCACATATGATGAATTTTTCCGGTCTTTGTGATACGGGAAACGTCCTTTGTGACTGCTTCACTGGCAAGTCTGTCATAATCATAGGGCAGGACGCATTCCCGGGGCTGAACATAGAAAAAATGCGAGGCTATCGGCTTATCCCCTATGGGACGGTTTCAGGCGATGGGCTTATGCCTGTTTTTACTCCTGACGAAGTATTGATAAAGAGCCTGTCCACAGGTAAGCTTAGTTATGTAGATGTGATTATAGGAGTAGCAGAGGAGCCGCAGACCGCCGCAATATTCAATCCAAAGCTTCTGCATACGCTTTAAGAAATGCAGTTTGAGAAAGGAGAAACTATGCGCTGTTTAAATTTGCTGGAAAAGCTGCTTCAGAGACTTCTGCCTGTTGCCGGGGTACACTACATCCACGGCACGGATACTCTCCCACCTCCGCTCACAGGCGAAGAGGAAAAGAAAGTCTTTGAGGGTCTTATCAAAGGCGATTCAAAGTCGAGGGATAGCCTTATTGTACACAATCTTCGCCTGGTTGTATACATTGCAAAGAAGTTTGAGTCCACAGGAATAGGTATGGAGGACTTGGTTTCTATAGGCAGTATCGGACTTATAAAGGCAGTAAACACTTTCTGTCCAGAGAAGAAGATAAAGCTTGCAACCTACGCTTCACGGTGCATAGAAAACGAGATACTCATGTTTCTTCGTAAAGCGTCCCAACACAAGGGCGAGGTATCCATAGACGAGCCACTGAATGTAGACTGGGATGGAAACGAACTTCTCCTTTCCGATATTTTGGGTACAGACGAGGATATAGTGAGCCGTGGCATTGAAACAGAGGCAGAGCGTGAGATGCTTCGTAACGCTGTAGCCGGACTTGAAAGTAGAGAGAGGGAGATAATGGAACTGCGGTTTGGTTTTCTGGATGGTAAGGAGCGTACCCAAAAAGAGGTAGCAGAGGCAATCGGCATATCTCAGTCCTATATATCCCGTCTGGAAAAGAAGATAATACGCAAGCTGAGAGTACGGCTTGAAGCCTGTTGAGAACGCAAAGAAGCTGCCACAGTTTTAAACTGCGGCAGCTTCATATATTATTATAACAATCTGAAACTAAATTAAATGGAAAGATTTATTCTGTAGCACCGGGACCTAGGACGTTAACCAGTTCGATGAGGTACTTCATCAGAATGAGAGAGTCAGCGTCATTTACCTTGTGGTCGTATACGCAGTCAGCATTTTCAAGCTGCTGAGCATTGAATGTCATAATCTTAGCGTTATACTTGTTAAGGAATACCAGGTCAACCAGAGAAATTCTGCCGTCTAGGTTTGTGTCACCGTAGAGGGCGTTCTTTGTGGGATCAAATGTGGTGGTTGTAGTTGTTGTGGTTGTAGTAGTTGTTGTGGTGGTAGTTGTAGTTGTTACAGCAGCCTTAACGGAAACTGTTACGTCAACAACCTGACCGTGAGGAGAAGTTATGGTAATAGTTGTATTACCCTCGCCAACAGCAACAACGTTACCGTTCTTGTCAACTGTAGCTACATCAATGTCGTTTGACTTGAATGTACAGTTTTCAAGGCTTGGAGTGAGAGTCTCTGTATCGCCTACTGTCATAACCAACTTAGCGGGAGTAGAATAAAGCTTCTTTTCAAACATATCAGCCTTAGCGGCATTGTTCTGGTCATCGGTAATGTAGTAAAGCTTAACATTCTGGAGAGTTACGCCGGAAACATCTGTACCCTTCCAACCTGAATAGTAGTTAGCGATAGTGAACTTATCGGTTGCCTTCTCAGTGCTTACATAGTTGGTACCGTGACCGCTGTAAACGCCTGTGGATTCGTCCTTTACAAGACCGGAAGCAATAGCACCGGGCATAATCCACATGAATGTATATTCCTTCTTGGTCTCATCGGAGTTGATAAGAGTAACATTCTTGCCTGTATCTTCTGCAGGGCAATTGTTAGCCTGGAACCAGTAGCTGGAGGTAGCACCGTTGCACTTTTCAAGAACAGATGTACCTACGCCCAGGTCGAGGTTGTCGATGCCTTTTGTAGACTTGATTGTGAAGAGGATAGCGTATACGTCAGCAGTGAACTCATATTCCATATCGAAATCGGAATAGAGAATCTCAGTTTCTGTACCTGTGAGAGCAGTATTGTAATTCTTGGAAGCAGTAGCCTTATAGGGGAATGTGAGAGTTTCTGTATAGGTCAGAGCTGCGGATTCCATTGTGAGATACTCAATGGGAGTGTATTGAGCAGCTTCGATTTCACCGTACCAGAGCTGGAAAGAGATTGTATCGGAGTACTTTGCTGTAGAATAGGGAACGACATCAGCGGGAACATCCCAGGTAACTTCAACATAGTCGCCGAAGTTCTGCTCTGTGAGGTTCTGACCGTTCTGAACCTGAACGCCGAACTGGATGTCGGTGCCGTTAGCTTTATTGTAAGCATCAATAGCGTTCTGAGTTTCAGTCATAGCCTCTGTACCAAGGTCGTTGTACCAGTAGCCTGCGTTCTTGTCTGCCTTGAGACCTGCCTGATTTTTAGTCCACTCTGTATCTGCGGGGGAGTGACCAACGACATTTAGACCACCACCGTACATTACACGAGTAACGTTAGCATTGTCGGGAGCACGCATAGCAACCTTCAGAGACTCAATCTTGATTTCGGAAGCTTGAGCCTGGTTTTCGTAGATACCAAAATCGCTGTAAGCAAATTTATGGCTGTTGAGCGGGAGACCGTCCTTACGGATTTCAGCTTCGCTCTTCTTGATATAAGCGCCTGTTGTGGTATCGAGAGTAACGTAGCCGTCCTCACTGTAGTCCTTACCCTGAGGGCTAGGAGTCAGAATGATATCAGCGCCGCCATAAGCCTCAGAATAGAAAGACTTAAGGTCGTCAATCTTCTTTGTAATGGTAGAGGTGATAGTAGCAGTACCATCGCCATTATCCTTGAATGTGTAGTTACCACTCTGAGAGTTCTGAGATGAGTAACCTGCACCGCCTGTATTCAGGAGACCTTCTGCGGGTGCTTCGCCCTTAGATGTATCGGTTGTACCGTTTACAACAACGGATTTAAGAGTAATCGGAATACTTACAGATTGCAGGTCAGCACAGAAGCAGTTCTGAATCTGAACCTTCTTTTCGCCGTACTTATTATCGTAACCGATATCGATATTGCTTACATCAACAACAACGGAAAATTCAGAAGCGTAAGGCTTACAAGTGACACTGCCGCTTGTACCTTGACCCTGAGGCTTAACTGTACCATCTGTAGTAGTTTCTGCGTAGTATGGGGTAGAGTCCATAGCGATGCCGAAGTAGTAAACGAACTGAGAAACATCAGCGGAAGCACTGAAGTTGAACTGAAGTGTCTTGATGCCGCTGCTTGCAATGTTAGGAACGTCCTCAGACCAAGTTGCATCATCAAGGTTTGTTACTTCGCCGCTTGCGTTAAGAACAGGGATAGCCAGTTCTCTGTTTACGTTTACAGTGCTGCCTGCAGCGTCTGCAGTAATAACTGCGGTTGTCGGTGTTATGCCTGCACCAACGGTGGTCATGGATGTCAGCATTGCAGCACTAAGAAGAAGTGAACCAATGCGTTTGCCAAATCTTTTCATGTTGAACATCTTCCTTCCCATTTGTGGGCTAAAGTAAGATTTACTACTTTATACCCTAAATTAGTTTACGTTTGAAAAATGATTCGTTCATTTTTCCGTTAGGGCTATTATAGCACACATACATTGATTTTCTATAAATAAAATATTAACAAATAGCAATTAATGAATTTTTCGTGTAGATTTTTTGGGTACGGTTTTTGTGCAGTATTACTAAAAGTCCTCGCCAATTGGGAAACAGCCCGTTGAAAAAAACACGTTTCGTTGAATTTCAGGGAAAGAAGCAACACAAAAAGAAACGGCACAACTTTAGATTGTGCCGTGTAGAAAGTGTTGTTAATTTGTTTCGGAAAGAGGAGTGGTTGTTTTGGATGCAGTAATGATAACCTTGTATTCACCTGAAGCCCACACATCATTATAATGGTTGATGGAAATTGTGGGTACAATAGTGAACGAAGAGGTATCTTCCTCAATCTGCTGTTGACTTAAAAGGTCTGCCGTAACAGAGATATACTTTGAGTCAAGCTCCTTGATTGACTCCTCATTGCCCACGACGGTTACAATAAGTTGACCTGTAATGGGTGTGTATGTGTGGGTTGATGGGGCATTGATGATATTAATTTCATTGACAACGAAATCCTTTTGAGCCAGACCCGTTGAATCAAGGGAGAGGTTTACGGTGTTGATATTTGAGAGATTATCATAGCCCTCGGGGACTTCCAAAGCGTAGTTCTTGGAGAAATCCAATGTAATATCGCTGAGCGTGATGGTATCCAGGTTGAACTCTTCGGTATTAGCAAGGGACTGGTCGGGTGCGGCAAGGGTAACTTTATCAGCCGAAAGTTTCAGTCGGTCACGGAGAAAATCCTCATTAAAGGTGCTCGGCACATTTCTTAGTAGATAAGTGATGTCCATTTCTTTGGGATACTGCACAGGAATGTCAACAGTGTACTGTGTAAGCTCATACTGCAAATTAGAGCTGTCATCAACATAGATAGAACTGCCGTTTGCGTCACAGAAAGAGATCTTCTCGGAAACCATTTTTGCTGCTGCGCCGATTTCCGCAGTGGACTCTATAAGAACATTTGCATTTTTTATCTGGGATACAAGCTGTGCAGGCCCTGTTACATCTACTGTTGCAGGAGTAACAACCACCGCTTCTTCGTTTATGATACTGCCTTCTGCACTTTCAATATTGGAAAGGTCAGCCTTGACATCAACTGTAACGGTTTTGATTTTATCAACCTTTACATTAACTGTGCTAGGTGAAATTGATTTGATGGTGAAGTCTGTACCGTTAGAACTTTTAACAGTGATACTTAGATTCTTAGTACCTGAGGTTGTGATGTTGGGTATAATGGCGTAGGCTGTAAGGTTTTCAGCGGAAAGTTTACCCACTTGGGAGCGGTTGCCCTCGATACGAACGGTAACTTCGTCTACGTCACAGGAAATCATACTGTAACCGTCAGCGGCAGCGGCTGTACCTGTCAGGTCAACAACTAGCGGCACGTTGGTAACGGTTATAGGTGCTGTAGGGTAGACTGTTATTGATATTACAAACCACAGCACAATGGCAGTAATCACCGAGAAAACTGCCGTAGCCATGCGACTTTCAAAAATCCTTGCTATGGGATGAAAATTTTTTATGGTTTCAAGGCTTGGGAACTTGTTCTGTCCGCTCACGATTTATCCCTGTCCTTTCGTTTGGTAATGGATGAAATAGCACCTGCCGCCTTTACAAAAACAGAATCTTCAGCAGGCTCTAAAAGCTTGCTTTTCAAAAAGTCTGAAAGCCTTTCCCTTGTGAAACCGCTTGTAAGCACACCGTCTTCTGCAACAGAGATAGAGCCTGTCTCCTCCGAAACTACAATAACAATAGCATCGGAATTTTCGCTCATACCGATAGCCGCACGGTGACGTGAACCCAACTTCTTGTTGATAAGCTCTTCTTTCTGTGGCTTAGGCAGGAAACAGGCAGCTGCCATAATCATACCCTCACGCATGATTACCGCACCGTCGTGGAGTGGCGTTTTGGGGTAGAAGATGTTTCCGAAAAGCTCCTTACTTGGCTGAGCATTCATAATTGTGCCGTTGTCAATCTGCTCGCCAAGTCTTGTCTGACGTTCAATGACGATAAGTGCGCCTGTATATGTAGCGGATAGCTCAACGCAGGAGTCGCAGATTGCGTCAATAGCCTTGCTCCACATAGCTGAGCTTTCCGAGGTTGAACGGGTAAGACTGAGACCGAATTTGCTATGCCCTGCCTTTTCAAGAGCACGTCTCAATTCCGGTTGGAACATGATAACCAGCGCAAGAAGTCCAATGTCAAAGGCTTCTGTCATAAGGTAGGTGAGGACTTTCATGTCAAGCCATGACGCTATGAGGAACACCACAAGGCATACAATAAGCCCCTTCATCAGCTGACCCGCTCTTGTTTCTCTTACCATTTTTATAAGCGTGAAAACCAGGTATGACAACAGCAGGATGTCAAGAATATCCACCCATTTGGCTGTTTTTATAACGCTCCATATGCTTTCAAAAAAGTCATGGACAGACATTCTTACACCTCCCTGAACCGAATATCGGTTTTTGTTTGTTGTGATATTTACTATTTTATTATATCATATTTTACTTACTTACTTCAATACCTTTTGCTCATTTTTTAGATTGCGGACATATTTTTTTATGCAGTTTACAAGAAGCGTAACCTCTTTTTCACTGTTCATCACAGAAGGTGCAAATCTAACCGTGCCGTTGGGAGTACCGTTATGCTCATGGGCAAGAGGGGCGCAGTGCAGTCCTGCACGGAGACAGAAGCCATCCTTTGCAAGAGCCATCGCTGTATCCTCAGGTGAGCTTCTTTCTATGTTAAAGGAAACGATAGGAGCGTACCGTGCCTTATCGTTACGGTAAACCGTTACCTCAGGTACAGCCTTAATACCATTAATAAACAGAGAACAAAGCCTATCTTCATGACGGTAGATTTGCTCCCGCCCTGTCTGCTCAATAAACTCAATTCCTGCCTTCATGCTTGCGGCACCCACTATATTTTGGGTACCGCTTTCCAGACGGTCGGGGAGAAAGTCAGGCTGTGAATCGTTTCGGGACGCACTTCCTGTTCCACCATGGAGGAGCGGTGCAATGGGAAAGGAACCGTCGGTAATAAGCAGTCCTGTGCCTGAGATGCCGTAAAGACCCTTGTGACCTGCGGTACAGAGAATGGAAATGCAATCCTCTTTCATGGAAACAGGCAGAACGCCACACCCCTGTGCGCCATCAACAATAAAGCAGATTCCCTTTTCTTGGCATAGCCTGCCGATTGCATCTATTGGCATAATCTGTCCGGTAACATTGCTTGCTGCTGTGAAAACTATTGCTTTGGTAGAGGGAGTTATGAGCTTCTCCACACGATGGATTGTTTCTCTGTCATCCTCTGAAACATTGGCAATACTGCAAGTTACTCCACTGTCTTTTACGAGTGCTGCCACGGGACGGTAGACGGAGTTGTGCTCCAAACTGCTGATTATAACATGGTCGCCGGGGCAGAGTACACCCTTGATGGCAGTGTTGAGAGCGTGGGTGCAGTTCATGCAGAGAACGCAGTTCTCAGGCTCTGCATCAAAGAATCTTGCAGCTGCTTCACGAGCTGAATAGATAAGCCTTGCTGAACTTACAGCCAGCGGATGACCGCCTCTTCCGGGGTTGCCTCCGTACCTTACAATGGCAGTATCTGCCGCCATGCGTACAGCTCTGGGCTTAGGGTAGGTGGTGGCGGCGTTGTCGAAATTTATCATCGCGCGCTCCTTTCCACGAAGTGTATTCCCTCGCGGTTCAGTATATCGTAAGCGGCGACAGAGCTGCGCGGTCCTACGGAAAGGACATAACCGCACCCCTTTTCACCGGTAACGCGGCTTATAGTCCCTGCAATGCCCTTTTTCAGCAGAAGCTTTCTTGCATGCATAGCCGCCGAGCTTGATTCAAAAAAGAATTCAGTATTCACTTTAAAGCCTCCCTTGATTTCTTTGGTTACTATTATTATATTAAGGTGAGGCGAAAGAGGTGCGTAAAACGGAAAGGCTGCCGCAATAAAAACGACAGCCTTTTATTTATCAGTCATTTTCGGTAACCACTTCGTTCGCACATATGTTTTCTGAGGAACGTGAGGTGTAGTCAAAGGTTTCAGGTTCAGTGGCTTCTGTAGCAGACCCGGTGCTTGCCATATCAGATGAGACGGGCATGCGGTTTGAAGTTATAATTGCAGTTTCCGAAATATCCCTGCATCCTGTAAATGCCATTATTGTAAGAACTGCAATGACTGCTATATATTTTCTCTTCATAGCTTTTCGTCCTTTCTTTGAAGTGGCTTACTTACTCATAATTATATTATAATAAGTAATCTTTGTCAATAATAAAATTCTCGGGGCAAATAGCATGATGTATAAAATGCTAATATAGCTAAACTTCATAAAGCATAGATTATGTATAATGCCGAAAATGCCGTTACCCTCTTGATTTTTCCTGAAAAGATGGTACAATATAGTTAGCACTCTAGAACGAGGAGTGCTAATTCAATCGAAAAAAGAGATAATTTGTACAAGGAGGAACTAACATGAATATCAAACCCCTTTTCGACAGAGTATTAATAAAGGTACAGGAGGCCAAGGAGGAAAAGACTGCAAGCGGTCTGCTGCTTTCCCCTAAGACTGTAACAGGTGAGCCGGCAATGGGCGAGGTTGTAGCATGCGGCGATGGTAAGTATGCTTCAAACGGTGAACGCATTGCTATGACAGTAAAAGTTGGCGACAAGGTTATTCTTAACAAGAACGCAGGTCAGACCATCAAGGTTGACGGTGAGGACTACATTCTCGTATACGAAAGTGAAATCATTGCAATTGCTGAATAAGCATATACTATTATAATAGAGAAAAGGAGAAAAAACATTATGGCAAAGACAATCAAGTACAATGCAGACGCAAGAGACGCTCTCATTGCAGGTATCGACAAGCTGGCTGATACTGTTAAAATCACACTGGGACCCAAGGGTAGAAACGTAGTTCTTGACAGAGAATTCGGTGCACCACTGGTAACAAACGACGGCGTAACCATTGCAAAGGATATTGAGCTTGAAGATCCATTTGAGAACATGGGCGCACAGTTGGTTCGTGAGGTTGCTACTAAAACTAACGATGCAGCAGGTGATGGTACAACAACTGCTACTGTTCTTGCACAGGCACTGGTACATGAAGGCATGAAGAATATTGCAGCAGGTGCAAACCCCATGATTATCCGCAAGGGTATTTCAAAGGCTGTTGATGCGGCAGTTGAAGCTATCAAGGCAAATTCTAAGGAGCTTGACGGTACAGAGGATATTGCAAGAGTTGCAACTATCTCTTCCGCTGACGAATCTGTAGGTGAGCTGATTGCACAGGCTATGGAGCAGGTTACAACAGATGGTGTTATCACAATTGAGGAGGGCAAGACTGCTGAAACCTACAGTGAAGTAGTTGAAGGTATGCAGTTCGACAGAGGCTACCTGTCTCCCTATATGATTACTGACCGTGAAAAGATGAAGGTTGTATACGATGATGCTCTGGTATTCATCACTGACAGAACTATCAGCAATATCCAGGAAATCCTGCCTCTGCTGGAGCAGATTGTACAGATGGGCAAGAAGCTCCTCATTATCGCTGAGGACATCGAGGGCGAGGCTCTCACAACCATCATCCTGAACAATCTCCGTGGTGTGTTCAAGTGTGCAGCTGTAAAGGCTCCCGGTTTTGGTGACAGACGAAAGGAAATGCTCCAGGATATCGCTATCCTCACAGGTGGCACAGTTATCTCCAAGGAACTTGGTATGGAACTGAAGGATGCTTCCATCGAAATGCTGGGCAGTGTTCGTCAGGCTGTTATCGACAAGGAAAATACAATTTTGGTTGGTGGCGCAGGTGCATCTGAGGCTATCGCTGAGAGAATCACTGAAATCAAGAATCAGATTGAACTGTCTACCTCTGACTTCGACCGTGAAAAGATGCAGGAGAGAATCGGCAAGCTTTCAGGTGGTGTCGCAGTAATCAAGGTTGGTGCTGCTACAGAAGTTGAGATGAAGGAAAAGAAGCTCCGTATCGAGGATGCTCTCTCTGCTACAAAGGCAGCAGTAGAAGAGGGTATCGTAGCAGGCGGCGGTACAGCACTTATTAACGCTATGACCGCAGTTGAAAAGCTTGTTCCCTCACTGGAAGGCGACGAAAAGACAGGCGCAAAGATTGTTCTCAAGGCTCTGGAAGCTCCTCTTCGTCAGATTGCAGCAAATGCAGGTCTTGAAGGCAGCGTAATTATTGACAAGATTCGCAGAAGCCGCAAGGTTGGCTATGGTTTTGATGCATATAATGAAGTATACTGTGATATGATGAGCAGCGGTATTGTTGACCCCACAAAGGTTACAAGAAGCGCACTCCAGAACGCAGCTTCCATTGCGGCAATGGTACTCACAACCGAGAGTGCAGTCGCAACTATCAAGACGGAAGAACCCGCAGCAGCTGCAGCAGCAGCAGGCATGGGCGGCATGTATTAATTCTGCTTATAGCACGATATAGATATAAAAACAAGGCTGATGTAAGCTAAAACTTGCATCAGTCTTTATTTTTATTAGGAAAAGATTTCCGGATTCGTAAGCTAAACCAATACATAATTTGTCATTATATAATTCATAAATTTACAATTACGTCATCAAATATAAGCTGATTGTTTACATATGGTGTAAATAAAAATGGTAAAATAAAAGTACAGATTGTAAATGAAAGTGCTGATTTCCGTAAAAATAAGGAATAGGAAGTTAGTATACACCAATTAAGAAAAAAGGAGAAAAATTATGGCACTCGAAAAAGTTCTTGTTGTTGACGATGATCCGAGCATTTGTGACGTGCTCAGAATGTATCTCGAAAACGACGGTTACAGCGTTATTTTATCTTATGATGGCGAAGAAGCACTTGTAAAGTTCAACGCTCTGAAGCCCGACATCATTCTTCTTGACGTTATGCTTCCCAGTATGGATGGCTGGCAGGTATGTCGTGAAGTGCGTAAGAAGTCCTCTGTTCCGATTATTATGATTACAGCTAAGGGCGACACCTTTGACAAGGTACTGGGTCTGGAGCTGGGTGCAGACGACTATATTGTAAAGCCTTTTGATACAA
This sequence comes from uncultured Ruminococcus sp., assembly GCA_964594275.1. Lineage (GTDB taxonomy): Bacteria > Bacillota > Clostridia > Oscillospirales > Ruminococcaceae > Ruminococcus_C. The sequence continues at coordinate 80,233 of CAZQMA010000001.1, forward strand.
AGGAAGTTGTTGCAAGAATTAAGGCAATTTCCAGAAGAGTGGCATCCGTACCTGCTGAAGCAGAAGTAAAGGAAGTGCGCTACGACAAGCTTTCCGTAAATATGACACGCTATGAGTTGAGAGTAGATGGCAAGGTTATTGACACACCTCCCAAGGAACTGGAACTGCTGTTCTATCTTGCATCCAACCCCAATCGTGTATACACAAGAGACCAGCTTCTGGATGAAGTATGGGGCTTTGAGTATTACGGTGATTCCCGTACAATTGACGTACACATTAAGCGTCTCCGTGAAAAGTTGGAGAACGTTTCCGACCGTTGGTCACTAAAGACTGTCTGGGGTGTAGGCTATAAGTTCGAGTCCCTGGACGAAGAATAAAAACATGTCTGACAGACAAAATTCGGGAGACCGTATCCATAAGCTTATGACCTATGCAAGGCTGACTCTGATAGGACTCTTTGCCCTTGCAGTGGTGGCGATAGCTGTTGGTCTTTCCGGAGTGAATTCGTTTAAGGCTCATGTTGACAAAAAGGCAACTTCTAGCAGTGATTCTATCATATCTTATCTTGAAGAGTATGCTGAGAAGCAGGCACTCAAGGGCAGAGATACGGCAGATACATTTTCCGATGACTGCATAAGATGTATGCTTGATGCCGCAGCCTATAAGTCGGATATGTCTGTATGCGTTGTTGACAGCACGGGTAAGGTGCTTGTCTGCTCTGAAAATACAGGTACAACACCTGATAAAATCAAGGTATCTAAGTCGGTTATTGATTCTTTGAAGAGAGAGGGTACTTTCTCCTCTACTTCAAAGGGCAAGCTTAACACAGAGGACTCACGTCCTGTCATATGCGGCGGCAGTGTTCTTCGTGTGAGCGAAGGCGACGGCACGGAAAGTACCTATTATCTTGTGGTCAATTCATACCTAGACGACCTTGAAGCCTATACCAGAAACACTATTATAGTGGGCACTGTAAGCGTTATTGTAATGCTGGCAATCTATGTAGCTTTCCAGATATTCTATACAAGAAGCTACAGAAATCCTGAAGCAGTTATTGCAATGACTCTCAGGGACTACGCCCAAGGCAACTATTCAGAGCAAATTGACCCTGAAAAGTTTAACTCTCCTGTGTATAGAGATATGGCACGTTCTATCAATCAGATAGTTGTGAACGTTAAAACCGCAAGTGAACAGCAGGCACAGTTTGTTTCAAACGTATCCCATGAGCTGAGAACACCTATGACAATTATCAGCGGCTATGTTGACGGTATACTGGATGGTACTGTTCCTAAGGAAAAACGTACAGAATATCTTTATATTGTATCGCAGGAAATGCAGCGTCTGAAGATACTGGTTTCCTCCATGCTTAACCTGACTAGGTTTGATGACGGTACTATACAGATAAAACGTGAAAATTTTGTTATCAATGATCTTGTTTTCCGTACAATACTCATGTTCGGAAATCGCATTGAGAAGCGCAACATTGAAGTAGAGGGTCTTGACTGTGACAGCGTGCTTGTTTACGGTGACAGAGATCTTATCGGACAGGTAGTCTATAATCTTACGGAAAATGCGGTTAAGTTTGTAAATACAGGCGGTACAATTTCCATACGTCTGGAGGAGACAAAGGAAGCGTCTATATTTGCGATACGCAACACAGGCGCAGGTATTTCCAAGGAAGAACTTCCTAAGATTTTCGGACGTTTTTATAAGTCTGACTTTTCCAGGAGTCAGGATAAGACCGGTCTCGGATTGGGACTTGACATTATCCGAAAGATACTTAAACTTCACGATGCACAGATAAGTGTAAGTAGTGAAGAAAATGTATTTACTGAGTTTGTTGTTTCGTTCCCTAAGAAGAAGGAACAGGACGGCAGCGAAGCATAAAAATTAAAGGGGCGGAGCACGGAAGGTTATTCCTGTGTTTCGCCTTTTTGAGAATATACTGTATAAATAGTGAGAGGAGCATAAAATTGGACGAGAAAGAAAAACTCGGTGAGAACGCTGAAATTGAAGATATTGAAAACGAGGATGGAGTAGCCATGGAAAATCTCAGTGCTCAGCCTGCGGAAATTGTCCACGAAAAGGCGGCTCAGCCTGTAACTCAGCCTGCGGCACGACCGCAAAACAGCTACGCTGCATTCCGTGCTCAGAATGGTATGGTGACAGGTCAGCCTACGGAGTCTCAGCCTCAGCAGGAGCAGAATCCCTATTGCTACAATCCCTGCTATCAGCAGCCAATGGCAGAACAGCCTTATCAGTACAGCTATCAGCCTGCACCTGACCTTACCAAAAAGGCTGTGCCGAAAAAGACAAAGAGCGAGAAGAAAGTTGTCATGGTTACATGGATTCTTATTGCGATGATGGTTGTATTCTTTGTGTACTGTATTATCAGTGATACGGTGATTTACTGTACGAACCCCAATATTGCAGAGACAAATGCTCAAAGCTCTGAATTTGTAAACTCCAACGCTCCCCGTCTTGAACAGCAGAGCAAAAACGATATTGATGCTTACAGGGACATGGGCATGGATGGAAGCTATAATGTTGAGGTTGTAGCTGCTCTGGTAGGACCGTCTATTGTACAGATTATAGTTTACGATGAAAACTATGAAATTATAAGCACAGGCTCCGGTATAATTTTGTCCGAGGATGGCTATATTCTCACTAATGCTCATGTTGTATCTGAAGGAGCATCATTTGAGGTGCTTGATGCATTCGATGAAACCTATATCGCTGAAATCATAGGCTATGATGTTAAATCCGACATTGCGGTTATCCGTGCTGACGGGAACGATTTCAGTCCCGCAGTGCTGGGTGACTCTGATGAACTTAACGTTGGTGAAGCGGTTGTTGCAATAGGCAATCCCGCAGGTCTTACCAATACTGTTACAAGCGGTATTGTCTCCGCAAACAATCGTCAGATTCGCAACGGCTCAACAGGCTTTTACATGAACTGTATCCAGACAGATGCGGCAATCAGTCCCGGTAACTCAGGCGGCGCACTGGTTAATATGTATGGTCAGGTTGTAGGTGTTACCTCCTCTAAATATACCTCAAACTACAGCGGTACATACGAAGGCTTAGGTTTTGCCATCTCCATAAACGAAGCAATTCCTCTTGCTGAGGAACTTATGACAAACGGATTTATCGGCGGCAGAGTACGTATGGGCATTACCTTTATTTCTCTGGAGCTTCAATCGGCTCAGGCAGAGTTTGCAACATATTATAAGCTTGACGAAAATGAGGTTCTCCCCAAGGGTCTGTGGATTACGGAGATAGCTGATGATTGCGATATAGCAAACACCGAGCTTCAGCCCTACGACATTATTTTAGAGGTGAACGGCGAAGAAACTGACAATTACGACGAACTTTTTGCAATTATAGATGATAGCAGTGCAGGAGATGTGCTCACTGCTAAGTGCGTGCGCTATGAGATAGGAAAGGAACCTGTATCTTTTGAGATTGAGTTCAGACTTATGGATGATAAGTCAGGCGACTATTGATTTATGAGCTGAAAGGAGTAAATATATGTTTAAAAGAGTATTATCCGTTCTTGCTGCTATAATGATGGCGACCTTAATAGGCTGCGGCGCAAAGGAAAGCGAAAGTACCCAGCCTGAATCTACACGCATGGAAGGACTTTTCCTGAACGTTTCATCCGGTGCAATGATTGTTATAGATAATTGTCCCTGTACTCTGGGTGGCGACGAGTCGCTCTATGAGGAATTTACCGATGGTGATGTTGTGGCAATCTATTTTGATGGCATGATTGCAGAAAGCTATCCGGGACAGATTAACAGTGTCTATAATGCGGAGCTTGTTTCTGATGGTGAAATAACCGACATAGACGAGGATATCCTCGCTTCACTTCGTGAACTGGGCTATATAGAGTAAAAAGGAGAATTACACATGAGAAAAATCGCAAGTTTTACTGTAAACCACGATACCCTTGAAACAGGTGTGTATGTATCCCGTACTGACGGCGATGCAGTAACCTACGATCTGCGCATGAAAAAACCTAATGCGGGAAGCTACATTACCCCCAAGTCACTCCATACAATCGAGCATCTTCTGGCAACCTATGTGCGCAATTCAAAGTATACCGATGATGTGATTTACGCAGGACCTATGGGATGCAGAACAGGTTTCTACTTGATTCTCCGTGATAATGTAACAAAGACAGAGCTTCTGGAACTACTCCGTGAAGTCTTTGCTTATATCGCAGAGTTCAGCGGTGATATTCCGGGCAACAGCCGTATCGAGTGCGGCAATTACCTGGAACACGACCTTGAAGCTGCCAAAGTTGATGCAGCAGAGTATCTTGCTGTGCTTCGGAATGTAACGGAAGATATGATGATGTATAAGTAAAAAAACTGCCCTACAGAAAAACCTGTAGGGCATACTTTTTTATTCTGTTCTATTACTTCTGGAGAGTGCCGCTGTTGAGACCTTTCAGGTAAGCGTTAATAAAGCCGTCCAGGTCACCATCCATAACAGCTTGGATGTTACCGTTTTCAAAGCCGCTGCGGTGGTCTTTAGCGAGAGTATAGGGCATGAATACGTAGGAACGAATCTGTGCGCCCCATGCGATTTCTTTCTGAACTCCCTTGATGTCAGCGATTTTGTCAAGGTGCTCACGCTCCTTGATTTCAACTAGCTTTGCTTTTAACATCTTCATAGCGAAGTCTTTATTCTGGAACTGACTTCTCTGAGTCTGACACGCAACAACGATACCTGTAGGAATATGGGTAAGACGTACAGCAGAGCTTGTCTTGTTGATATGCTGACCGCCTGCACCACTTGCACGGAAAACGTCCATCTTAACGTCCTCAGTACGGATGTCAACCTCCATGTTGTCATCGATTTCAGGCATAACTTCAAGTGCGGAGAAGGATGTGTGACGTCTGCCTGATGAGTCAAAAGGAGAGACACGTACAAGACGGTGTACGCCTGACTCGGATTTCAGGAAGCCGTAAGCGTTTTCACCCTCAATGAGGATAGATGCACTCTTGAGACCGGCTTCATCGCCGTCAAGGTAGTCGAGTGTTGTAACTTTGAAGTTATGACGCTCAGCCCAACGGTTGTACATACGATAGAGCATTTCAGCCCAGTCCTGAGCCTCTGTGCCGCCTGCACCTGCGTGGAAAGTGAGGATGGCATTATTGCGGTCGTATTCACCTGTGAGCAGAGATGCAAGACGCATTTCTTCCAACTTCTTTTCAAAAGCGTCAACCTCAGAATTAATGTCAGCGTCGCTTTCGGTGATGCCTTCTTCGATGGACAGTTCAATAAGGGCGATAAGGTCTTCTAAGCCGTTACTGAGTTTGTTATATTCAGCAATTTTGTTTTCCAGAGACTTTGATTCTTGAAGTACCTTTTGCGAATTTTCCAAATCGTCCCAGAAACCGTCGGCTGCAACCTGTTCCTGAAGCTCAGCGTGACGGTTCTTAGCCTTTTCCATACCGAGAACATCGTATAATTCTTTAATATCCGCACGGTGGTCACACATTGCCACGCGCAGTTCATCCAGTAATACCATGATATATGTTCCTTTCACTTAATATTACACTAATTTCCACCATACTATTATACTACAATTTTTCCATCTGTGCAAATGGTTTTCGGATTTTTGTGTAAGGTTACAATCCCTCTTGTGCTTGAGTGGTAGGCGATTGTGAAAAAGGACGTATGTGCGGGCGTTTCAACAGTGATTCTACACCATGAACTGATACTGAAATATTTTTCCGTAAGCTGTTGAAAAGAAAGAAAAAATATGGTATAATACTCTTTACGGAGCAAAGGATAAAAACAATTGTAAAAAAGAAAGGACATCACAGCTATGGCTGACTATAAAAACTGCATATGCATAGCCTGTCGCAATAAATTCGAGCCGGAGGACGATATAGTAGTCTGTCCGGACTGCGGCACACCCTATCACCGTGATTGCTGGAACGAGCACGGAAAATGTATCAATACAGAGCTTCATGAAACGGGAGAATCCTGGAAGAACCCTGCTTCTGATGTGACTACTACCACGGAAAGCACGGAGGAAATCTGTTCTAACTGTGGCGGAAAAATCAAGAAAGGCAGTGCCTACTGCATACACTGTGGACACGCTGTAAATGAGGAAAAATTCACAACTGACAGCGGAAGTTGGCAGCAGGCAATGACAGAAGCCCTGAACGGCAGACAGAACGCTGACCCGAATGAGGATATGGACGGTATAACCCTGAGTGAAGCTTCTGATTTCGTTGGCAAGAATCAGAACTATTATCTTTCGAGATTCCGTTATTTCCGCGATACGAAACGCAAAATGTCGCCGAATCTTATGTGCGTTATTTTTCCTCAGTTGTGGTTTGCCTATCGTAAGATGTGGTTGTGGACGGCAATTGTAACGGTGGGAATGTTTCTTTTGAATGTGCCTGGTACTATTATGAGCATGGCACAGCAAACTGATTCTATTATTGCAATGTATGAGAAGATGGGCGGAGGGCTTTATCAGGATTTTCTTCTGAATCTAGAGAGCTTTGTTGAGACGAACTATACACTGCTCTACTGGATCGACTTTGTGGGAAGCTATCTTTCACTAGCGGCAGACATTCTCCTCTTCCTTTTCGGAAACTACCTCTATTATCGCCATACCATAAAGAGGGTTAAGGCTATTAAAGCCGACAAAAGGAGCCTTGTTGACATGCAGTCAAGAATCCGCATGGCAGGTGGTGCACATATAGGCTTTATCTTCCTTGTGCTTCTGGCAGAATTTCTGCTGAGTGCGTGCCTTGCGGCAATCCTTTTTGTAATTATGATTTAGCTTTTTTCAGTGGATAGGACGGACAACTTTCGGGCTGTCCGTTTTGTTCTTTGTCCGATTTGTCAAAGAGAGATGTGAAAGAGACGGGATTTTTTCACTGTGAAATTTTTTCAAAGCTCTTGACAAAAAAGCGGTATCGTGGTAAAATAAACAAGTATCCTTGTTTGCGTTATAATATATGTATGCGCAGACGAAATCCAAAAGGAGGTGTATTTGAAATGGCAAAGAAGATTGAAAAGTACGAGCTGATGGCTGTATACAGCCTGGCAAACGGCGAAGAGGCTGTTAAGGAACTGGTTGCAAAGTTCCAGAAGACAATTGAGAAGTATGCAACTCTGGAGAATGTTGACGAATGGGGTAAGCGTAAGCTTGCATATCCTATCAACGACGAACCCGATGGCTACTACGCACTGTACACATTCACATCTGCTCCCGATTTCCCGGCTGAGCTTGAGCGTAGAATGAACATCACAGAAGGCGTACTGAGATTCCTGGTTACAGTAGCCGCATAAGTTAATTTAACGAATTTTATTGAAAGGAACGAAGCTGAATGAATAAGGTTATTTTAATGGGCAGACTCTGTGCTGACCCCGAATTCCGTCAGACTGCAAACGGCGTAGCGGCATGCAGAATCAGACTTGCGGTAAACCGTCCTTTTGCTAATAAGCAGACAGGCGAGCGTGAAGCTGACTTCATTAATGTTTCATGCTGGAGACAGACTGCTGAATTCGTAAACCGTTACTTCCGCAAGGGCAGCATGATTGCTGTTGAAGGAAGCCTCAGAAATAACGACTGGACAGACAATAATGGCGTAAAGCATTATTCCATGGATGTCATGGCTGATGCAGTGCATTTCTGTGGAGACAAGCCTTCAAACGGCGGCTCTTACGGTGGAAATAACCAGCAGAACGGCTATCAGGCGAATTACCAGCAGCCTTCTTATTCAAAACCTGCACCTGTGGCTCCCGCTGCTCCTGAAACGCAGGCAGCACCTCAGCCGGCAGTACAGTTCGGTGATCTGGGCGATTTTGAAGAAATCCTCAGTGACGGCGAAGTTCCATTCTGATTCAACTCAAAAATGCAATTTGGCAGATAGGAGGATAAATTATCATGGAAAGAGCACCGAGAAACAATAAGCGTTCACGTAAAAAGGTTTGCATGTTCTGTGTAGACCGTGCAGAGAGAATTGATTACAAGGATGTTGCTAAGCTCAAGAAGTGCATGACTGAGCGTGCAAAGATTCTTCCAAGAAGAGTTACAAGCACATGTGCATATCATCAGCGTGAACTGACATCTGCAATCAAGAGAGCTCGTCACGTAGCTCTGCTGCCTTACGTAGCTGACTAATTAATGCAATTAAGGACACCTTTTCAGGTGTCCTTTTTGTTTTATGTTTCTTGACGAAAAGTTGTCAAGGACTGTATAATGAGAAAAGAAAGTGTGCTTAAACGGTTGCATAAGTAGTGGCGGTTAGTTTCACTTTGTAAAAAACGAGGTGGTCTTTGTGTAGCTGATTATAATTACAGATGCATTAAGTGTGCCAAATAATAAATGACACTTGATATTCTCCGAAAAACATGTTATAATAATCTTATAAGAATTAAAACCCATAGGATACAGAAAGGAGCGGAGCCAATGAAAATCACACTTAATCCTGACGTTGAAATTGTCAGAACAGTCAAAGAAGGCTTAAAGGAAAAAGGTGGCTATTGCCCTTGTCGTTTTGGTACGGATGAAGACAATAAGTGCATGTGTAAGGAGTTCAGAGAGCAGATTGCCGACCCTGAATTTGAGGGTTTCTGCCACTGTATGCTCTATTATAAATCAAAGTAAAATTTAACCAAACGGAGGTAAGAATCATGGAAGTAAAACTTACAGCAGCTAATTTTGAGGAAGAGGTACTGAATAGCAGCGTACCTGTATTGGTGGATTTCTGGGCAACGTGGTGCGGTCCTTGCAAGATGATTGCTCCAATTGTTGAGGAGATTGCTGAGGAGTACGCAGGCAAGGTAAAGGTTGGCAAGGTGAACGTTGACGACGAGACGGCTCTTGCAGTAAAGTACGGAATTTCCAGTATTCCTACAATTATGATATTCAAGGCGGGCGAAGTAACGGATATGGCGGTGGGCTATCGTACTAAGGAGCAGCTTCTGAAAATGATAAAGTAAATATGGAGACAGAAGGGTAGCGTTAGCTGCCCTTTTCATGTTTTATTTTCCTTGACATATTGACGTCAAAATGGTACAATAAAGAAAGATTATTTTGAACGGAGGTACTATCGTGAACGTAACCCTTATCACTCATACACCGTTGCCTGAAAAAACCGTAGCCGCAGCGGCTAAGCTGTGCTATTCGGATACTGACGCTCATTCTCTCATGGAAAATATGACCGATGAAAAGGCAGAGCAGTTTGTGGATATGTTGGCAGGCTTTGGTCACGAAAGCCCTGTTGAACACGTAACATTTACCTTTGGCATAGAGGGCGTTTCTCGTTCACTCCTTGCACAGATAACACGTCATCGTCTTGCGTCATTTTCCGTGCAGAGTCAGAGATACGTTAAAATGAATAATTTCAGCTTCGTTACACCGCCTGCAATCGCAGAGGATTCCGAGGCAGCTGCTATATATCAGAAGTCCATGGACGATGCAATAAACGCTTACCATGCCCTTGCTGACAGACTCCAGGCAAAGTATATTCCAGAGCTTATGGCACAGGGTATGACTGAAAAGGTCGCCGTTTCCAAGGCTGAGAAAATGGCAATCGAGGATGCACGATTTGTACTTCCCAATGCCAGTGAAACAAAGATGGTTGTCACAATGAATGTGAGAAGTCTTCGCAATTTCTTTCGCCTTCGTTGCTGTAATCGTGCTCAGTGGGAAATACGCGCTGTTGCAATTGAGATGCTTCGTTTGTGTTATAAGGCTGCACCTGCTCTTTTCAGAACAGCAGGGCCTTCCTGCTGCTGTGGTCCCTGCACAGAGGGCAAGATGACCTGCGGTAAGGCTAAAGAGGTAAGAGAGAAGTTTGAGGTGATGCGCAGTGAGTAAGGGCAGAATATTCGTTATTGACGGATTGGATGGCTGCGGCAAGTCAACTCAGTTTGAGCTTCTGGCAGAAAAGCTCCGTGAAATGGGCATACCTATGAGAGCAGTGAGCTTTCCTGAATATGATAAGCCCTCAGCGGCTCTTGTTAAAATGTACTTGGGCGGAGAATTTTCCGATTCACCTGACGGTGTGAACGCTTATGCTGCATCAAGTTTCTATGCAGTAGACCGCTACGCCAGTTTTAAGCTCTACTGGGAGAAAGATTACCGGAATGGCAGCCTTATCCTCGCCAGCCGATATACAACCTCAAACGCAATTCACCAGATGAGCAAGCTCCCCCGTGAGAAATGGGACGAATATTTAGAGTGGTTAGAAGACTACGAATACGAAAAGCTAGGTCTCCCAAGACCTGATGGCGTAGTATTTCTGTCACTTCCTTTAGAGATTTCCCAGAAGCTTCTGTCGGCAAGATACGGAGGTGACGAGGAGAAGAAGGATATCCATGAGGCAGATCTTAAATACCTTGTCGATTGCCGTATGAGCGCAGAGTATGCAGCAGAGAAGCTGGGCTGGAGAGTGGTCGATTGCTCTGAAAACGGTGAAATGCGCTCCATAGAATCAATTCACAACGAGCTTCTTAAAATCCTTGAAGAGGTGAATATTTGATGGAATTCAGAATATTGCAGCTTTCCGACAGAGAATGGGTACAGAGTGCACTTGACCAATCGGAATTTATGGGCTGTGAATATTCATTTGCAAATAACCTTGCCTGGCGGCGTTCCGCTGATACAAGATGTGTGCGGCTTGGTGAATTTTATCTGTGTGCATCTTTTGACACTGAGGACGGCGTTCCTGTATTCTACTATCCCGCAGGAGAGGGCAATGTTCGTGAGGCGTTTTCTTTTATGGCGGAAAAGGCTCTATCCATGAATGTGCCTTTGGCTGTGGTCGGTGTGACCGAAGAGAAGCTTCAGCTTTTAAGTCAACTCTATGAGGGCGAGTTTACTTCTGAACCCTATGAGGACGGCTTCGACTATATCTACGAAACCAAAGATATAATAACACTTCCCGGCAAGCGCTTCCACAAAAAGAAAAACCATCTCTCTCAGTTTGAAAGGATGTATCCGCAGGCTGTTTTTTCAGAGATGACCGAGGATGATTTTGATGACTGCATTGCCATGAGTGCTGCTTTTTATAACGAAAAGCACGGCTACACCGATAAATCAAGCGTAGCAGAGCAGTTTGCGATACACATCTATTTCAGCCATTTTCATGAGCTGGGACTTAAAGGCGGCGTGCTGAGGGTTGATGGCAACCTGGTTGGTTTTTCAATCGGTGAGAGACTTAGAAACGATGCCTTTGTAACTCACATTGAAAAGGCGGACATAGCCTATAAGGGTGCATATGCAGCTCTTACCCACTATTTTACAAAGTATTTTGCAGCAGACTATAAATATATAAATCGTGAAGAGGACTTAGGAATTGAGGGACTGAGACGGGCAAAGCAGTCCTGGCAGCCGGCCTTTCTTCTCCGTAAATATAAATGTATCTTTAACCATCCCGAAAAGCTGATATAAAGGAGACTATTATAATGGTATATGTTTTTTTAGCTGACGGCTTTGAGGAAATCGAAGCAATAGCACCTATTGACCTGCTGAGACGTGCAGGAAAAACTGTTTTCACCGTAGGTGTAACGGGCAAGACCGTCATGGGCGCACACAGCATCCCTGTTACCGCTGATATAACAGTGGCAGAGCTTACCTCTATGAAGGACTGTGAAATGATAGTGCTTCCCGGCGGTATGCCCGGTACACTCAATGAGGAGAAGTCGGAGACAGTTCAGTCAGCCATTGACTTCTGCGTACAAAACAGCATTCCTGTTGGTGCAATCTGCGCAGCACCCTCTATCCTTGGTCACAAGGGTGTACTTGAGGGCAGAAAAGCTGTGTGCTATCCCGGTTTTGAAAAAGAACTTCTTGGTGCAGATGCAGGCACAGAGGGCGTAGTAACTGACGGTATTTTCACAACGGCAAGAGGCGCAGGTGTGGCTGTAGATTTTGGTCTGGAGCTTATACGCATACTCTGCGGTGAAGAAGCAAGCTGTAAAATCAGAGCCGCAATCATTTGTCAGGACTAAGTTATGGTAAACGAGAAAAAAGAACTCAGAAATCATATGAAGGCTGTACGAGATTCTTTATCCTGTGAGGAAAGGACGGCGGCTGACAGGGGAATAAGAGAAAATCTCCTTGCAAGTGATTTCTACAAAGAAGCAAAGCTCATTCTAACATTTATATCCGTTGGAAGTGAGCCGGATACAACGGAAATATTGCGCCGTGCATGGGCTGACGGAAAGACGACTGCTGTTCCCAGATGTCTGCCGGAGCATAAAATGGTATTTTATGTAATAGAGAGCTTCCATGACCTGTGCGATGGTATGTACAACATTCCCGAGCCGAAGCAGGAGTGCAGGAAAGCCGATTTAACAGAAGAAAGCATCCTCTGCCTGGTTCCCGGGCTTGCCTTTGACCTCAAGGGCGCGCGTCTTGGCTATGGCGGAGGTTACTATGACCGTTTCCTGGGCAATAATCCTCATGTAAAAGCTATAGGCGTGTGTGCCGAAAAGCTTGTGGTGGAGAGCGTTCCTGAGGAAGATACGGACAGACGCCTTATGGGTCTGTTCACGGAAAAAACCGTGGAGGTATTTTATGGAAAATAACAGCGAAAGAAATGATGACCTGCTGATGCAGATTCTCACTGAAACCTCAGGTGATGCGCCTAAAAGAGATGAGTCTGCTTCCGTCGGAGCACAGGCACCTGTACGCACAGCTCCATCGATAAGTGTAGCACCTGAGCCTGCAACTGCATCGGCACCGGAACCTACTCCGTCAGAGCCTGAGATGGCCGCAGCAGAGGAACTTTTTGATGCGTTTGACAGAGAAGTAACCACTGTTCACAAGGTGCCAAATTCTGCACCTGTGCAGGAAACACCTGCATCAAGGTTTGACGATGACCTTTATGACGACCTGGACGGTATCAGTCAGCCTCAGCACCATCGTCGCAGAACCAATTCCAACGGAGTTACAAAGAAAAAGAAGAAAAAAAGCAAGGGAATGCGTGCTTTGAAATCCATAATACTCACGGTGTTTATTCTAGGCGTTTCGGTTTTCTTGGCTTATCTTATAATTACATACGGAAGAGACGTTCTTGGTATCAACAACGACAACACCACTAAAATCGTAACTATTCCCCAGGGTGCGGATACTCAGCAGATTGCTGAAATCTTGGAGGACGAGGGTATTATAACATATCCAAACCTGTTCACCACCTTTGCGGGATTCAGCGGCAAGGACGTAAACTTTACAGCAGGTGACCACGAGCTGCGTCCCGATATGGCTTACGATACTATCTTCGAGAATCTGGCTTCACCGTCTCTCGGCAGTCAGGACGTGATTAGCATTGCGTTTCCTGAGGGTATAAATCTTGTCGAAGCGGCAGAACTTCTTGAAAGCCAGGGCGTATGCAAGGCAGATGAGTTCCTGGAATACTTCAATAATGACTCGAAATTTGGTCTTGCCTACGAGGAACACCTTCCCAGCTTCACCACGGACAAGTTCTATAAGATGGAGGGCTATATGTTCCCGGATACTTACCAGTTCTATAAGAATATGGATGTTGACTTGGTATGTCAGAAGATTCTCCGTAACTTCAATAGCAAAATAACTGAGCGTGACTATAAGCGCATGGAAGAACTGGGTATCAGCCTAGACGAAACAATTATCCTTGCTTCCATGATTCAGAGTGAGGCAGGCTCTCTTGACCAGATGTCAAGAATCTCCTCAGTATTCTGGAATCGTCTGAACCATCCCGACACTTACCCAAGACTCCAGTCTGACCCCACAGGCAATTACGTTGAAGAAGTAATCAAACCTCATATTGATGCTTACAATGAGGAGATGTTCAATGCCTATGATACCTACATCTGCAACGGACTTCCCGCAGGTGCAGTCTGCAATCCGGGCTATGATGCAATCCAGGCGGCACTCTATCCTGCTGATACTGACTACTACTACTTCTATTCTAATCTTAACACTAAGGAGACTTACTTCTCCAGAACACTTCAGGAGCATGAGGCGTGGATTGAAAAGGTCGAAGGCGGCGGCTTTGTGGCAACTGAACCTGTAGCTGAATTTGTACAGGATGACAGTGAGCCGGTAGAAGCGGGTGTAGGAACAAGTACCAATGTTTCCGATGAGTCGGGTACAACAACTACTACAACAGAGGTGGCAATAGGTAATATATGGTAAATAAATCCCTAAAGCGTCCCGAGGTGCTAGTACCGGCGGGCGACACGGAAAGACTTAAAGCTGCCGTCATGTACGGTGCAGATGCTGTATACTTAGGCGGCAAACACTTCACTATGAGAGCTGCTCCCGCAAACTTTGATGCACAGCAGCTTGCTGAGGCAGTACGCTTTGCGCATGAAAGGGGCGTAAAGGTATACCTCACCTGCAATACACTTCCCAGAAACGGCGAGCTTGCACTTTTCCCAAAATTCATCGCCGAAGCACAGGAAGCAGGCGTAGATGCAGTGATCGTTGCGGATTTGGGACTTCTCACCATGGTGAGAAAGTATGCACCTGAAATGGAAGTGCATATGTCAACTCAAACGGGCATTGTAAATTATGCCACTGCAAACGCCCTCTATGATATGGGGGTAAGACGGGTAGTTCTTGCAAGAGAGCTTTCCCTTAAAGATATTGCGGAAATACGTCGTAATATTCCCGAGGATATGGATATAGAGGTCTTTGTACACGGTGCAATGTGCGTTTCGTTTTCGGGAAGATGTCTTTTGTCTGCATATCTCACAGGCAGAGATGCAAATCGTGGAGCTTGTGCTCAGCCTTGTCGTTGGAAGTATCACCTCATGGAGGAAACTCGTCCCGGACAGTATTTCCCTGTTGAAGAGGACGACAGCGGCACGTATATCATGAATGCTAAGGATCTGTGCATGATAGACTATATTCCCGAGCTTATTGAAGCGGGTGTTACAAGCCTTAAAATCGAGGGCAGAGCAAAGTCTGCTTATTATGTCTCAATAGCGGCTAATGCCTACAGAGTAGGTGTTGACGCATATCTTGCAGGTGAGAAGCTCCCCCAGTGGATACATGAGGAGGTTTATCACGTAAGCCACCGTGACTACTGCACAGGATTTTTCTTCGGTCATCCCAAGGACTGTCAGCGTTATGAGGACAATAGCTACATCAAGCGTTCTGATGTAGTGGGTGTTGTGGATGAGTGCAGGGACGGTATGATTTATGTGACTCAGCGTAATCGTTTCTTTGCTGAAGATACTATAGAGGTTCTTGCCCCCGGCAGAAAGCCTTGTGAGATCGCTCTGGGCGGTGTTCTCTATAATGGTGAGGGCGAGCTTATTGAAACTGCAAACCACGCCATGATGAAGCTTCGTATCCCTTGTACGGAGACTTTCCCTGAAGGCTCTGTAATCCGCAAGAGATGTGAACAGTAAACAAAAATGCAGCCGCACTTACAGTGCGGCTGTTTCTGCATAATGCCCAAACTTTTGCATTTTGTAGAAGTAAATGATGCACAATGCAGATTTATCGCAGTAAGCCGTTATTTTCTATTGACAACAGGTTCATTATATGTTATATTATTGATTGCAAAAGTATTTATAAATTAAAGGGAGGACAACTATTATGAAGAAGAGTATGGCGTTTATGCTTTCTATGGCTGTTTTGGGCTGTGTGACAGGCTGCGGTAAGGCAGAAGAGGATTTGAGAGGTACAGTAGAAGAGGTTGGCACAACAGTTGTAGAAGAAACAACTGAGGCAGCAGAAGAGGCTACAGAAGCAACAGAGGCTTTTGAGTTCGGTACAGTTGAATCTAATAAGTATGAGAACAAATTTATCGGCATCGGCTGCGAGCTGAGTACTGACTGGACATTTGCTACAGATGAGGAAATCAAGGCACAGAATAACCTTGCTATGGACTCTATTGATGATGATATTGTAGCACAGATTGAAGCGGCTGACATTATCTATGATATGATGGCTACTTACAGCGACGAGATGAGCAGTATTAACCTGAATCTTGAAAAGATTGGCATTGCAAACTATATGCTTTATGATGTAGCAGACGTTCTGGAGGCTCAGATGGATACACTCAAGGAAGTCTATGTTAATTACGGCTACGAGGATGTTACCGCTGAAAGCACTGTTATTACAATCGGCGACGAAAGCTTTGACGGTATGAACATCTCCGGCACAGTGAATGGCGTTGTAATGAATCAGACACTCTTCGGAATCAAGTGCGGCGGTCAGTATCTGGCTAACATCACTGTTACGACCTTCGGCGACGAGTTGACAACACAGGAAGTTGTAGACTGCTTCTACATTGCTGAATAAGCTTTAAACGCATATCAAAAGCTGTCCCATAAAAGGGACAGCTTTTTTGTATTTGATGGGGTCAAAATTCACAAAAAGCTATTGCGATATGTAAAAATGTATGGTACAATAAATAATAGCTGTAGGATAAGCCGTGTTCGCTTTTTTGTAAGGGGTCTACGTTCAAAAATATCCGTTGATTTAATATTTTGCCTGTGTTAAAATAGAAGCAAATTTTACAGGAGGGTTCAAACTATGCTTGCAAACTATCACACTCACACAGAACGTTGTCAGCATGCAAACGGCACTGACAGGGAATACGTTGAAGCGGCAATAAGAAGCGGCTTTAAGATTTTAGGCTTTTCTGACCATTGCCCATGGATTTACCCGTCAGACTATATTTCGGGAACACGCATGCTTCCATCGGAGCTTGACGATTACTTCACATCCATTGAAAGCCTCAAGCGGGAGTATAAGGACCATATAACCATATATGCAGGCTTTGAATCGGAGTATGTTCCGGAACTTATAGAGAAACAGCAGAGACTTCTGGAGGGTTATCCCATTGATTACATGATTCTGGGTCAGCACTTCACAGGTGTTGAACCGGATACGCCCTACACAGGCTTTCCCTCGGCTTCAGAGCAAGAGTTGCGGAAGTATGTGGATACTATAATAATGGGTATGGAGACAGGCAGATATGCCTATGTTGCACATCCTGATTTGTTTAATTTCAGCGGTTCAGCGATTGTATACAGAAAGCACATGGAACGGCTTTGTACCTATCTCAAGGAGAAAAATGTCCCTGTTGAGGTGAATATGTTGGGGCTTATGCAAGGCAGGCACTATCCCAATGACGCTTTCTTCCGCATTGCCGCAGAAACAGGGTGTAAGGCAATTATCGGCTGTGACGCTCACTTTCCCGAAGCACTTCTCGATAAGGGCGGTATGGACGATTGCCGTGAATATGCGGAGTGTTTCGGTCTTGAAATAGAAGAATACATTCCATCACTTGGAATAAGATAAAGGAGTAAACTCATATGAACATCAAAGAAATCATTTCACAGCTTACACTTGAAGAAAAAGCAGGACTCTGCTCAGGCGGCGACTTCTGGCATACAAAAGCAGTTGAACGTCTGGGAATACCGTCTTTTATGATGAGCGACGGACCTCACGGGCTACGTAAGCAGGACGAAACCGCCGATAATCTTGGCATAAATGAAAGTATCAAGGCAGTCTGTTTTCCCGCAGGCTGTGCAGCAGCGGCGTCCTTTGACAAGGAGCTTATGGAAAAGATGGGTGATGCAATCGGACAGGAGTGCCAGGCTGAAAATATCGCTGTAATTCTTGGGCCGGCGGTTAATATTAAGCGTTCACCGCTTTGCGGCAGAAACTTTGAATACTACTCAGAAGATCCACTGGTTGCAAGCCTGACAGCGAAGCATTTTATTAAGGGTGTTCAGAGCAGGAACATTGGTACAAGCATAAAGCACTTCTACGCCAATAACCAGGAACACCGCCGTATGAGCAGTGACTCGCAGATGGACGAACGCACTGCAAGAGAAATTTACCTTGCCGCCTTTGAACGTGCCATCAAGGAAGCGAAGCCTTGGACGGTTATGTGCTGCTATAATAAAATCAACGGCGTATACGGTGCTGACAATAAGGAATCCCTCACCGATATTCTCAGAGGAGAATGGGGCTTTGACGGCTATGTTGTAAGTGACTGGGGTGCAGTAAGCGACCGCTGTACAGCTCTTGAAGCAGGCATGGACTTGGAGATGCCGTCAAGCTTTGGCTTCCGTGATAAGGAGATAGTTGAAGCTGTAAAATCGGGCAAAATGGACGAATCTGTCCTTGATACAGCAGTGGAAAGGGTGCTTACTATCCTTGACAGATACCTGAGCGGCAGAGATGAAACAGCCATATTTGATAGAGACGCTGATCATGAGCTTTCCCGTGAAATTGCCGCAGAGTGTATGGTTCTCCTTAAAAACGAGGATAACATTCTGCCCCTTGATAAGTCTGCTAAGGTAGCCTTTATTGGAGCTTTTGCGGAGTGTCCGCGTTTCCAGGGCGGAGGCAGTTCACATATCAATGCTCATAAGGTTGAATCAGCCCTTGATGCAGTAAAGGAAAAGGGTTATGATGTAGCCTTTGCAAAGGGCTTTGAAGCTGAGTCAAACGACCCGGATGAAGCACTTATTGCAGAAGCTGTGGAAACCGCAAAAAAAGCCGATGTTGCTGTGATATTTGCAGGTTTACCGGACTCCTTTGAATCTGAGGGCTTTGACAGAAGTCATATGAGAATGCCTGACTGTCAGAATGAGCTTATTTCCCGTATTGCGGAAGTAAACCCTAATACAGTTATCGTGCTCCACAACGGCTCTCCTGTGGAAATGCCATGGATTAATGAGGTTAAGGGTATCCTTGAAGCTTACCTTGCGGGACAGGCGTCAGGCGGTGCGGCGGTTGAACTTCTCTACGGTGAAAAGAATCCCTGTGGTCATCTTGCAGAGACCTTCCCCATAAAACTTCAGGATAACCCGTCATACCTTTCATTCCCGGGCGAAGCGGATATTGCGCCTTACCGTGAGGGAGTGTTTGTGGGCTACAGATATTATATTACAAAGAAGATGGATGTTCTCTTCCCATTCGGTCATGGTCTAAGCTATACCACATTCAACATTCACGACATAACTGCTGATAAGTCCTCATACACTGAAAAGGATGTTGTTACAGTAACAGTGAAAGTTACGAATACGGGCAGGAGAAGCGGTAAGGAGGTAGTACAGCTCTATATTCTGCCGGAAAAGCACGAGCATCTTATACGTCCCGCACAGGAACTGCGTGCCTATGAAAAGGTGTTCCTCCAGCCCGGAGAGACAAAGGAAGTTACCTTTAATCTCTGTCGCCGTGCGTTCTCGTATTTTGACAATACGTTGGGAGAATGGTGCGTAATGGACGGCAACTACACTATTGCTGCCGGCAACTCCTCTGCAAACCTTACCACAACTGTAAAGGTTCACGTAGATGGCAGAAAATATGTTCCAATGAATGTAAATCAGGACACACTTTTGGGTGACCTTATAGATCTGCCCGGTGTTATGGACGTGTTGAAACCATATCTCAGCGCATTTGGCATTGAAGAGGGGAAATCTGATGACGGTGCAATGGGCGCAGGCACGGAAGAAATGATTCGTTCCATGATGAAGTATATGCCTGTGCGCAATATGATTCCATTCGGCGGCGGAAGCGTGAACTGCAAAGAGTGTGCGGAACTTGTGGAAAAGCTGAGAGCGGTAGTTCAGAATTTAAAGTAATTGCGATATTTTTGCCTGAAAAGTGTTGCAATAATATTCTCGATGTGATATAATTGGGTTGATGCGAAATTTGTATAATCTTTAAACAAAATCCGTCTTGAAAATGATAATAAATGTCTATAGGAGGACGAGAAAAATGATTAATGTACCGAAAATCAAAGTGGGAATCGTAGCGGTAAGCCGTGACTGCTTCCCTGAAAGCCTTTCTGTAAACAGAAGAAAGGCTCTTGTAGAAGCTTATAAGGCGAAGTACAGCGCAGAGGACATCTACGAGTGTCCCATCTGCATTGTTGAAAGTGAAATTCACATGACAGAGGCACTGGAAGATTTGAAAAAGCAGGGTTGTGAGGCTTTGTGCGTTTACCTGGGAAACTTCGGTCCGGAGATTTCAGAAACACTCCTTGCCAAGCACTTTGACGGCCCTAAAATGTTCTGTGCAGCGGCTGAAGAAAACATCGGCGTACTCTCATCAAGCAGAGGCGATGCATACTGTGGTATGCTGAATGCAAGCTATAATCTGGCTATCCGTGGTGTAAAGGCGTATATACCCGAAAATCCTGTTGGCACAGCGGAAGAGTGTGCCGATATGATTCACGAGTTTCTCCCCATTGCCAGAGCAGTATACGCCCTGTCAAATCTTAAAGTCATAAGCTTCGGCCCTCGCCCTACAAACTTCCTTGCCTGCAATGCCCCCATTAAGCCTCTTTACGATTTGGGCGTTGAAATCGAGGAAAACTCAGAACTTGATCTCTTTGAAGCTTTCCACAAGCACGCTGAGGACTCACGTATTGATGATGTTGTAAAGGATATGGAAGCAGAACTGGGTGAGGGTAATAAGAAGCCTGAAATCCTCCGTAAGCTTGCACAGTACGAGTTGACACTCCTTGATTGGATAGAAGAACATAAGGGCTACAGAAAGTACGTCTGTATTGCAGGTAAGTGTTGGCCTGCATTCCAGACCCAGTTTGGCTTTGTACCCTGCTATGTAAACAGCCGTCTCACGGGCAGAGGAATTCCTGTTTCATGTGAGGTTGACATTTATGGTGCACTGAGCGAGTTTATCGGCACTGTTGTAAGCGAGGACGCAGTAACGCTTCTTGACATAAACAACACCGTTCCCGCTGAGCTTTATCAAAACGAAATCGCAGGCAAGGCTTCTTATCGCCTTAACGAAACCTTTATGGGCTTTCATTGCGGCAACACACCCTCAAAGAAGCTCTCATTCTGCGAGATGAAGTATCAACTTATCATGGCAAGAAGCCTGCCTGAGGAAGTAACTCAGGGCACACTTGAGGGCGACATCTGTCCCGGTGACATTACATTCTTCCGCCTCCAGTCTACAGCTGACACGCAGCTCAGAGCGTACATAGCGCAGGGTGAGGTGCTTCCCGCAGCAACGCACTCTTTCGGCTCAATCGGTATCTTTGCTATTCCTGAGATGTCCCGATTCTATCGTCATGTGTTGATTGAAAAGAATTTTCCTCACCATGGCGCAGTTGCCTTTGGTCACCACGGAAAGGCACTATATGAAGTGTTCAAGTACTTGGGCGTAGCTGTAGAAGAAATCGGTTATAATCAGCCTAAGGGTGTACGTTATCCCACGGAGAATCCCTTTGCATAAGCTTTAATCATGTAAATCCGCATGTGCCGTATTGTGAATACAATGTAAATAAATCTTGTGGAATGTTATTCCATTTGACAAAGGTAAAAATGTCTGGTATAATAATAAAATACGAAAATACGACAAAGATAGAGCGAGTTTTGCGATAAAAAGGGGAGTGAAGTAGTTGAGTAAGATTGATACAGACATTAATCGAAAGTTTCTTACAGAGGAAACGATTACTGAGGTGACGTTTACTAAGCTAAAAGAAAATCCTAATGGTGAGACTAATTATCCGATTATTGAGTTCGACGATCACGCACTGGAGCTTTTATCTCAGGGTGTCCGTGAGACTTTAAAATATAGTAAAATCAAACCTCGTGGTGGTGTATGCTACCGTGTCTGTAAACGTGGGATAGATATAGTCCTCTCAGCGATTGCACTTCTTATACTGTTGATTCCCATGGCAGTAATTGCATTGTTGGTATTTGCACATGATGGTGGAAATCCGTTCTTTTCTCAGGTGCGACTGACTGAAAATGGCAAGGTTTTTCATATGTATAAGTTCCGTTCCATGTGTGTTGATGCAGAGGCAAAATTTGCTGAAATACAGAAGCACAATGAAACTGACGGTCTTGCATTCAAGCATTCCAATGATCCCCGTATAACCAAAATCGGCAGTTTTCTCAGAAAGACATCCCTAGATGAGTTGCCTCAACTCTGGAATATTCTGAAAGGTGATATGTCCATTATCGGCCCGAGACCACCTCTTCCACGTGAGGTAGTGCTTTATACGCCTAATCACATGAACAGATTACTTGTCCGTGGCGGACTTTCCTGTATCGCACAGTGTGAGGGCAGAAGCGATGTTGAATTTGAACGCTGGGTTGAATCGGACGTTGAGTACATAGAGACACGAAGCATCTGGAATGACGTCAAGCTTATATTCCGTACTATAGGCGTAGTTCTAAAAAAGAACGGCGCAAGATAAGAAAAGAGCGCCTATGGGCGCTCTTTTTAATTAATTAATGATTAATAATCAACAGTAATTATGCATTGTTCGGATAGGCACTATTCAAACAAGATTCTCGGAGGCTTTACGCTGTGAAGGCGGGCACTGAGAACCAGACCCAGAGCAATGTACATACTGAGAGTAGCCGAACCGCCTGCGCTTAAAAATGGCAGAGGAATACCGATTACAGGCATGACTTTAAGTACCATGCCGATGTTCATGATGCAGTGGGTAACAAGCATGGAGAATACACCCATACAGATGAACGTGCCTTGCCTGTCGGGGAGCTTGACACCATGAAGAAGAATTCTCACACATATAAAGGTAAGCACCAGTGCCACTGCCATTGCGCCCACAAAGCCAAGCGTTTCGCCTACGTAGGCATAAATGAAGTCGTTGTGAAGTTCGGGAACGCTTGTATAGTTGTCACCGCCGTAGAGACCATTGCCGAAGAGCTTTCCTGATGCAAGAGCGGACAATCCTAGATCCTGTTGGTACTCCAGACCCTCGGGGTCAGAACCGGGATTAAGAAGTACAAGGATACGGTTCTTGTGTGTATCGCCTAGAACATAATTCCATGCAATCCACGCCATAACGGGAATAACCGCCATTGCGCCTAAAATATAGAACCATGAAACATGGGACGCAAAGAGCATTATCACAAACATCATTGCAAATACAATTGCTGTACCGTAGTCACCCTGAAGGACAACGATTCCCATTGGTATAGCTCCGTGAAGAATGAGCAGAAGCATGTGGAGCGGATGGTTCATGTTGGCTTCGTCTTTTGAGAGGTGGTATGAGAAAGTAAGCACAAAGGCAATCTTCATAAACTCCGATGGTTGTAGACTGATAAAGCCCAGATTCAGCCATGCCTGGTCATCGGCACCCTCTCGCTGATAGCCAAGTCTCGTAAAGGTGAGAAGAACCATAACCAAAATAATAGGAACATATATGTACCACAGCTTCGACAACTTATGAAAGTCGATTGAAGCAGTGACAAACATTGCCACAAGCCCCAGACAAGCCGCAGCCGCCTGAGTTATGCTGTCATCAATGCCGATGTTGAGAACTCCATTTGCGTTTATAGAGTGGAGCATTACCACGCTGAGAACCGAACAGAGAATAGCCGCCAGTATAAGTAGCTTATCTAGCCGGGTGAAATAATCTGATAGTTTTTCTTTCAGTTCGTTCATTTTGTTACCTTTCTTTTTCTTTATCTTTATCTATTTCTTTAAGCCCCTGCTTTCAGGACTGTATTTCCAGTTTGTGCTGCTGAACTGTATTGCGGCAGTAGCATGTGCTCTGCCTATAACCTCTTCGCCGTACATATCCGCAACAGTCCTTGCAACCTTTAAGATGCGGTTATAAGAGCGGGCACTGAGCCCTAGCTGGTCGAATGCGCTCTGAATGGCTTTACGTGCTTCATCGTCCATGGGACAGTATTTGTCAAGTAAGCCTGCGGGAATCTGAGCGTTGCAGGTGATCCCCGTACCCTTGAAACGCTGTGCCTGAATGTCACGTGCAGCCTGAACACGTTTTCGTATTTCAGCGGAGGATTCGGGCTTTTTACTGCTTGAAAGGTCACTGAATTCCACAGGCTCAACTTCTAAGTGCATATCAAATCGCTCCAGAAGCGGGCCGGAAATTTTTGAAAGGTATCGCTGTACCATCTGTGGTGAGCAGGTACATTTCTTTTTAGGGTGACCGTAGTATCCGCAAGGACAGGGATTCATTGCACCGATAAGCATAAAGCGGCATGGATATGAAACTGTACCTGAGGCACGAGTTATGGTTACAACGTGATCCTCCAGGGGCTGACGCATAATTTCGAGAGTGTGCTTATTGAATTCTGCCAGCTCATCCAGGAATAGCAGACCGTTATGAGCCAGAGAAATTTCTCCCGGCTGTGGTACGCTTCCTCCGCCAACAAGTCCCACACCTGAAATAGTGTGGTGAGGAGCACGGAAGGGACGCTTCCTTATAAGGGGCGCCTTAGGGTCGAGCATACCTGATATAGAATAAACGTTAGTGGTTTCAATTGCTTCTTCGGTGGTTATTTCGGGCATGATCGTAGGCAAACGTTTTGCAAGCATACTCTTACCGCTACCCGGAGGACCTACCATAAGCACATTATGTCCGCCCGCCGCTACGATTTCCAGGGCACGCTTGACGCTTCTCTGTCCACGTACATCGGAGAAGTCTAGAAATTCTTCAAAAGATTGAGCAGGTTCTTCGGTATATACAGCGGGTGAAAGGGTAGTTTCGCCCTCAAGATGACTCATAAGGGCTTTAACGTCGGGTACACCGTAAACTGTAACTCCGTCAATAGCGGCAGCCTCCGTAGCATTTCCCGCAGGAACGTATAGCTCTTTTATGCCCATTTTGCGAGCAAGAATAGTCATAGGCAGAACGCCGTTTACAGGGCGGACTTCACCGCTTAAAGAAACTTCGCCTATAAAGCATTTACCGTCCATTGAAACGTTGGATAAGCCAAGAGCCTTTATGACGGCGATGAGAATAGCCAGGTCGTGGACGGTGCCGCTTTTACGTACATCGGCTGGAGCGAGATTAACTATAATCCGCTTTACAGGCAGCTGGATGTTTATTGAACGGAGAGCCGCAGCAATACGTTCTCTGCTTTCACGTACGGAAGTGTCAGGCAAACCGACAATATCAAATCTCGGCATACCACGGTTTACATCTGCTTCAACGTCTACATGAAAGGCATTAAGTCCGTATAGTCCCAGACTGCTTATTTTGCTGAACATATAATCACCCCAATATATAAATTTACGGTCTTTATAAGATTAGTATAGCATATATTTTTTTAAATGTAAAGAATATACGGGTTTATTTTTTCATGATTATAGGTGGAAATATTGACGGAAATTCACCAAAAAAGCAAAACCGCAGCCGGGACAGACTGCGGTTTTAATAAATATATACAAACAATAAAAAAGCACTTGACAAAATCAGACGATTATAGTATAATAATATAATGTATCGGAATGTGTAGACGTCGCTATTTAGTGTAATAGTATACCACATTTCAAACCTATCTGTCAAGTGTTTTGAGAATTTTTTAATAAAAGAAAGTTTTCAGGCAAGCAGATTAAGTCTATTTATCCCGACGAGAACGAAGGAGGTTTTTAGCCTATGGTGAATGTAACACCAAAGCAGCTTGGAAAAAATGTCAGAATGAACTTCGGTAAGATTAACGAGGTTCTGGATATGCCCAACCTGATAGAGGTACAGATCAATTCATATAATTGGTTCCGTGAGGTTGGTCTGAGGGATGTGTTTCAGGAATTCTCTTCAATTACCGATTACAACGGTAATTTGGTTCTGAATTTCATCGACTACAAGTTTGACAGTAAGCCTAAATATACCATCGACGAGTGCAAGGAACGTGACGTAACCTACGCTGCGCCCTTGCGTGTTACTGCCACTCTCTGGAACAAGGAGACAGGCGAGGTAAAGGAAAGCGAAGTTTTCATGGGCGATTTCCCGCTTATGACAGACAGCGGTACTTTCGTCATCAATGGTGCTGAGCGAGTTATCGTATCTCAGCTTGTTCGTTCTCCGGGTGCGTATTATTCCTCGGAAAAAGATCGTACAGGTAAGGATTTGTTCAAGACCCAGATTATTCCTAACCGTGGTGCATGGCTGGAATATGAAATGGACTCCAACGATGTTGTCTACGTCCGTATTGATAAGAACCGCAAGATTCCGATTACAACCTTTATCCGTGCAATCGGTCTTGGTTCCAACGAGGAAATCTTTGATATGTTCGGCGAGGACGAGCGTCTCAGCCAGACTATAATCCAAAAGGATACTACCAAGAATCGTGAAGAAGCTCTTATCGAGCTTTACAAAAAGCTTCGTCCCGGCGAACCTCCCACGGTTGAAAGCTCAATGACACACATCAACAATCTCTTCTTTGACGCTAAGCGTTATGACATGTGTCAGTTCGGACGCTATAAGTACAACAAGAAGTTAGGTATTGCAGGCAGACTTGCAGGACACGAGCTGTCTAGACCTGTTGCAGATCCCATGACGGGTGAGGTGCTCTTTGAGGCAGGCACAGTGCTTACTTATGACCAGGCTCTGAAGATTCAGAATGCGGGTGTAAAGGAAGCATATATCACAGTTGAATGTAAGGAATACTACACAACAGAAACAGGTGAAAATGGCATCCGCTTTGTTGAGCGTGAGGTTAAGGTTATCGGTAACTGCATGGTTGACATTCAGGGCTTCGTAGACTTTGATGCAGAGGCATTGGGCATCCGTGAACTGGTATCTTTCCCTGTTCTGAAGGAAATTCTTGAAAATACACCCGCTGAAGAGTTGGAAAGCGTAATCAGAAAGAACAAGGACGAGCTTGTTCCTAAGCACATCATTCTTGATGATATCTACGCTTCTATCAGCTACTTCCTGAATCTCTGCGAGGGCGTTGGCACTAAGGATGACATCGACCATCTGGGCAACAGACGTATCCGTTCTGTAGGCGAGCTTCTCCAGAATCAGTTCAGAATCGGTTTCACACGTATGGAGAGAGTTATCCGTGAGCGTATGAACGTTCAGGCTCAGGATATGGACATTGTAACTCCCCAGGCTCTCATTAACATCAGACCCATTACAGCGGCAATCAAGGAATTCTTCGGTTCTTCACCTCTGTCACAGTTCATGGATCAGAATAACCCTCTGGCAGAGCTTACTCATAAGAGAAGACTTTCAGCCCTGGGTCCCGGCGGTCTGTCACGAGACAGAGCCGGATTCGAGGTTCGAGATGTACACTACAGCCACTACGGTAGAATGTGTCCTATCGAAACACCTGAAGGTCCTAATATCGGTCTGATTTCTTATCTTGCAACATTTGCACGTATCAATGAATACGGCTTTATCGAAGCTCCTTATCGCCGACTTGACAAGGCAACAGGCGTTGTAACAGACGAGGTTGTTTACATGACAGCGGATATGGAGGATAACTATATCGTAGCACAGGCGAATGAACCTCTCACTGAAGATCATCATTTCGCAAATGATAAGGTTGCAGCTCGTTTCCGCGATCAGATCCTTGAAATCGAAAAGGACAAGATCGACTTTATGGACGTATCGCCTAAGATGGTAGTATCTGTTGCTACATCTATGATTCCCTTCCTTGAAAACGACGACGCAAACCGTGCCCTCATGGGCTCTAACATGCAGCGACAGGCTGTACCGCTGCTCCGTACTGAGCGACCTTTCGTTGGTACAGGTATGGAATACAAGGCAGCAGTTGACTCAGGCGTATGCGTACTGGCAAAGCAGGACGGTGTTGTTACCTACGTAAGCGCAGATGAAATCATTATCACAGACAAGGACGAAAAGGAATTCAGCTACAAGCTCTCCAAGTTCACACGTTCCAACCAGGGTACATGTATCAATCAGAAGCCTATCGTAAGCTTGGGTGATACCGTAACTAAGGGACAGGTACTGGCTGACGGTCCCGCTACCGCAGACGGCGAAATTTCTTTGGGTAAGAATGCCCTCATCGGCTTTATGACCTGGGAAGGTTACAACTATGAGGACGCTGTACTTCTGAATGAGCGTCTTGTACGTGAAGACGTATTCACATCTGTTCACATCGAGGAATACGAAATCGAGTGCCGTGATACAAAGCTAGGTCCGGAAGAAATCACACGTGACATTCCTAACGTTGGTGAGGATGCACTGAAGGATTTGGACGAGGATGGTATCATTCGTATCGGTGCCGAGGTTAAGCCCGGTGACATCCTGGTAGGTAAGGTAACACCTAAGGGTGAAACAGAGCTTACAGCAGAAGAAAGACTGCTCCGTGCAATCTTCGGCGAGAAGGCAAGAGAAGTTCGTGATAACTCTCTGAAGGTACCTCACGGCGAAGCAGGTATCATTGTAGATGTAAAGATATTCACCCGTGAAAACTGCGACGAACTGAGTGCAGGTGTTAATAAATTAGTACGCTGCTATATCGCACAGAAGCGTAAGATTTCCATAGGTGATAAGATGGCGGGACGTCATGGTAATAAGGGTGTCGTTTCACGTATTCTTCCTGAGGAAGATATGCCCTTCCTGCCTGATGGTACACCTTTGGATATCGTATTGAATCCTCTGGGCGTACCTTCTCGAATGAACATCGGTCAGGTGCTTGAAGTTCACCTGGGCATGGCGGCAAAGGGTCTGGGCTGGCACATTATGACTCCTGTATTCGACGGTGCACACGAAGAAGATAT
>CAZQMA010000002.1:0-78911 GCA_964594275.1 uncultured Ruminococcus sp.
CCCCGATGGCCCACCATTCTTGCCCTTCCTGCTTATGCTGGAAGGGCTTTTTCTTAGACATTGAGCGGACATGTGTACACAAAACGTCTTTTTTCTAAAAAATGTTGACTTTATAGTTCTGACATAGTATAATAGTAGTGAAAGAGTTATACATTATAATGGTAAAGGATGGAAACAATAATGAATGCACGTGACAGAAGAGCAAGACGTACAAGAGCCAGTCTTGAAGAGGGTTTGCTCAGTCTTATGGAAAAGAAGAGCATAAACAATATTACAGTGCGTGAGCTGACAGAATATGTTGACATAAATCGCTCTACTTTCTATCTCCACTATTCGGATATTTATGACATGGTATCCCACATAGAGGACGAGCTTATAGAAGGCTTCTACGAGGGACTTGAGAATGACGATATTGAGCGTACTACTCAGGATGGTGTACATCACTTCATGGAAAAGGCAATTGAAATGCTCCTTGAAAATAAAGAAAAGCTGTTGATTCTTTGTGGTGAAAATGGCGACCATACCTTTATAGAGCGTCTTGCGGAAGTGGTGAAAAAGCAGTCCTATGAGTTTTTCAGAAATATGCTGGGTGATGATTCGGGTACAAAGAATATTGACCTGGCGGTTACTTTCTTTTGCAGTGGTACAGTGGCACTTCTGAGACAGTGGTTGAGCGATGAATCAATGAGTCCCAAGGCTGTGTTGAATCTTATGTTTAACCTGGTACTCTATGGTGGACATGGCTTTGTTGAGTAAAGTTGGAGAGTCTTATATTTGTTTCCGCAGCGTGAATATCTCAAATCGGACAAATTAATAAAAAATACAGTTTTTTCGACATTCATTAATCAAACATATTTACGAGTATAGCACAGGCTTCAGGTCTGTGCTATCATTTTAGACAAAAGCTATGAACCAAAATTGTGTAATAGGTGCAATCTCCTGGTATTTTGAAAGTTTTTTTGAAATATCTATTGCAATTTCAAAATAGATTTGGTATAATAAGTGTAACTTTAGATTTTCTGTAAAACTTAATCCTGTTTGCAGGGAGTGTGAACGTTGTGTGACAGGCTGACATGGCGTAAATTTATGGAAAGTCAAAGCGGATAAGCGTGAATTGCACGGGCTGACAGCAACCAATCCGCTGTAGTTCATGAAAACAATGCGCAAAAACGATAAAGGAAAGGAAGAATTTCAAATGAAGTTGAAAAAAGTATTATCTCTTTTGACTGCTTGCTGCACGACGATTACAACTGCTACAGCTGGATTTAGCCTGGGTTCATCCGCTGCTGAAACTGCAACACTTACTGTTGGTACTGCAAGCGGTGCTCCCGGCGATACTGTAAGTCTTGCCGTAACTGTTGACTCACTCTCCGGTACTAAGGCTGAGGCTGTAAACAGCGGTACTCTTAATATTGTTTCACAGTATATGCAGACAGGAACCGGTTCTAAGCTTTTCAACACAGCCACAGCAGATACAGGTGCAGCTTTTGCTGACAACGCTGTAGGTACTGACGGTATCTCTGTTGGCACAGCAAGCTGGCTTTTTGTTGCTAATGCAAACGATGTTTTCTCTTCTGATAAGGCTGATGAAACAGTTATTACATGGAACTTGGAAATTGCCTCCGCATCCGAGGTTGTAGGTGTGGCTGCTGCTCAGAACATCAAGGGTGTTGTTGATGGTGAAAACACCGTTTACACTTTCCCAATTGAAATTACAGACTCCTACATTGCAGGCGATGTTGACGATGACTTTGTAGTAACTAACAAGGCAGGTTCTGTTGTAATCACTGTTCCCACAGCTGATATTGAAACAACAACTACTACAACAGGTACAACAACTACAACCAAGTCCTCTACAACAACTACAACTAAGCCCACTACAACAACTACCGCATCCGGTCAGACTGAACCTACAGGTATGTGGCTTACTATGAAGGGCTTTGCAGTTGATGCAGATGCAGATCGCCTGAAAGATGCGACAATCAGACCCGGTGGATATGCTCACTTTGCTCTGGTTGCATATAATGCTGACGACATTCTCCAGGCTGCAAGAGGCGCGTATGTTCTTAGTGACGCTCTGGCTAAGGTAGCTGAGCCTTACATTGAGGGTACAGGTCTTGATACATGGATTGAAGCAACTGACTATCAGTTTGGTGAAAACGTATGGAAGATTAACCCCAATAATGGCGTTAATATCTTCGGTACAAACGCTACAAATCCTGCTAAGAACGTATTTGAGAACGGCGAGCCTATCTTCGGTGCATTCTACACAATTGCTGATAAGGAAACCGTTGTGGCAGCTGCTAGGGAAGCAGGTCTGGACGCTAAGACAAGAACTCTTGCTGACGGTACAGTTCAGACTTACTACGAGTTCCCCATTGAATTGGACGAAACATTTGCTAACTGGGATTGGGAACTTGAAGATGATACCGATATTTATGATGCAGGTGAAATCACTCTGGTTGACGGCGTTATCGAAATCGTTGTATCAGAAATTGTAACAACTACAACTACACCTACAACCACTGCCACTACTACAACAAAGGCTACAACTACCACAACCGTTACAGTCCCCGATACAGGTCTCTATGTACAGATGGGCGGCTGTGCTTATGACATGAGTGAATACATTGCTCCCGGTGCGTCCGGTGAAGAGGCAGCTTACTTCGGTCTGATGGCATACAATGCCGATGACTTGAACTATGGTCTCAAGGGCGCATATGAGCTTAGTGACGCACTTGCTGCGATCGCTACACCTTATGTTGAAGGTACAGGTGTTGACGCATTTATCGAAGCAGTTGACTTCCAGTTCGGTTATGAAGTTTGGAAGATTAACCCTGACAACAATCGCTTCCTTACAAACACTAAGGATTCAAGTACTGCAATCTTTGAAGATGGCAAGCTCATCTTCGGTGCAGTTTATGAAATTGCTGATAAGGCTACTGTAGACGCTACTGCTGAAAAATACAACATTGAAAAGGTACAGGCAGCTGACGGCACATGGTACTATGAGTTCCCCATCTATGCAGACGATACATTTGATGGATGGGAATGGCTGAATGATACTTATGTAAACCTTTTTGCACAGAATGCAGCTCACGTTAAGCATGACGGCGTTGTGAAGATTCTGGCAGATGCTCCTGTTAAGCCTTCTGAGCTGTATGTACAGATGGGTGGCTGTGCTTATGATATGAGCGAATATATCGCCCCCGGTGCTTCCGGTGAAGAGGCAGCTTACTTCGGTCTGATGGCTTTCAATGCTTCCGAACTTAATAGTGGTATCAAGGGCTCTTACATTCTCAGTGACGCTCTGAAGGCTATTGCTACACCTTATGTTGAAGGTGAAGGCGTTGATGCATTCATCGAAGCAGTTGACTTCCAGTATGGTAGTGAGGTATGGAAGATTAACCCCGACAATAATGCGTTTCTCTCCAATGCAAAGGATGACGCTGCTGCTGTATTCAAGGATGGCGAACTTATCTTTGGTGCGGTATACGAAATCGCAGATCTTAGCGTTGTTGAGGCTGCTGCTAACCAGTATGGCATTGAAAAGGTAACCGATACAGACGGAACCGTTTACTATCCTTTCCCCATTTATGCGGATGATGCATATACAGGTTGGGAATGGCTAGATACAAGCTATAACAATCTCTTTGAATTTGAAGGCGCAATCGGCATTGAGCGTGAGGGCGTTGTAAAGATTCTGGCGGACGCTGAGCCTGAGTATGATGAAACAGTTCAGCTGGTAATCTCTAAGAATCTATATGATGAAACAACATGGAACACAACAGATCCTATCCAGGTTTCCGTATCTGTAAAGAACGATAAGCTCGGTTCCGAGGGCGTTCGCGGTAAACTGGCTATGGACAAAGCATTTGCTCCTTTCGCAGAATACGGCGACTTTGAGTCTGGCGATGCTTACACATGGCTGGCAAATATGCTTTTTAATGACAATGCACTTTCATTTGCTTCTGCTATTGGCGCAGAAAAGGTTGTACCTGCTGCTGACGATGCAAAGATTATTACTCTCAACTACTACACAACCCTTACATATGACGAGGCTGAAGCCCTGGCTAAGGCTAACGGTGTAAAAATTGTTGAAATCGACGGCGTAGAGTACTATGAATTTCCTGTAACTGCTAATTCCAGTGAACGTACTCCCTGGGAGTTCCTTGATCCGGACGGCAACAATATGTTCGAGTACACTACATCTGATGGCAGTCCCGCAGCTGAAACTGTTGACGGTGCTATTTACCTGAAGGTTAAGCCCGCAACTACAACAACCACTACTACAACAACGACCACAACAACAACTACAACCACCACAACTACGACCACCACTACAACAACCACTACTACAACAACCACCACGACCACCACAACTACAACCACTACTACAACAACAACCACCACAACTACAACGACCACCACTACAACAACAACCACCACAACAACCACCACAACAACTACCACGACGACAACTACCACAACGACGACAACTACCACAACGACGACAACTACGACGACAACTACCACAACGACAACGACAACTACGACGACAACTACCACAACGACGACGACAACTACGACCACCACTACCACAACGACGACGACGACCACCACAACCACCACAACAACTACAACAACCACCAGTGGTGATGTGCTTGCGATTACAAGTGAGGTTGTAGCGGTTGCAAAGGAACCCAACTTCTACTTCTCTGTAGATGACAGAGAGTTCAGTGTAACTGATCTCTTTGAGTCCCTGACACTTATTACAACATTCTCCGATGGCACACAGACAGAACTTGACATCACAGCTGAGGCTAACTTCAACGGTCTCAATCCTGCGGCTCTCTTTGTAGATGAAGCAGCTGAAAACATTGCCGCTGACCTCTATGCGGGCGTTTACGAAGGTTATGTACATCCCTATTACAACGGTGCTGAGCTCCAGGTACAGTCGCTGGTTTACATCGGTGTCAAGGGTGACGCCAACCTTGATGGTAATGTAGGTATCGCCGATGCACAGCTTGTACTGACCTACTACGCTAAGAATGCTGCTCATCTGGAGGTAACTCTTACAGGTGATGCAACTACTAACTATGAGCGTCTGGCATTCTTCCTGGCAGATACTGACACTGAAAGCACTGCCGGTGTTAACAGTGATGAAGGCACTATTGGAATTGCTGATGCACAGTCCATTCTGACATACTATGCTAAGGGTGCAGCTCGACTTGAGCCTCAGTGGGAGGAACTGATTCCTACACTGGTAGAAATCGAAGGTTCTTACTGGCAGTATAAGGCAAACAATGCCAATACCACAGCATAAAAGTTGATTAATAACTTCAAGGCGGCACCTGTAAATCGGGTGTCGCTTTTCTATGTGCTGTCAATCTTAAAAAAATCAAAAAAAATCGAAAAATCCCTTGAAATAATCCTGCTTTTATTGTATACTATAAAGAGAGATGTTCTGGGGCGAAATCTGTGCCTCGATATATGATTTTGAACAGGAGAAAAAATTTATGGATATGAGCGGAACCTTTCAGGATGCGATAAACGACTTCCTGATAATTGTTATTGCTATAGCAATTGTGTTGGTGTTGGTAGTGATACTTGGCTCCAAAAAAAGTGCATTCAGGCGTAAGTTTGACGAACTTTTCGGTCAGGATACCGTTGGTTCATCCCGTCACAAGATGGAATTTAACAAGGAATACTACATTACAGGAGAGAAGAATATGCGTTTATTTTCAAAGACAAAGAGTCCCACACGTACAGAGATGGTAACACTGGTGCAGAAGGTTGACGAACGCCGCCGTACACTTGACCCAAGTGGTACATCCAAGCTGTACAACGAGTATTATGAGCTTATCTTCCGTACAAGAAAGGGCGAGATTCTACATATTGTTACAACTAAGGTTGTCTACAAGGAAATCCCCTTTAACCAAACCGGCTCCCTTACATTCAAGGGTGAGCAATTTGTGAAATTCAAGTTCCTGGGCGGTGAGATTACCGAGGCTTCCAGCAACTTTAGTACAGGAAGCATTAAGGTGTAACGAAATAAGACGAAGCCTTTTTGTAATTAAATATTAAGTAAAAAAGCACCCCAAAGGGTGCTTTTTTACTTTCTGTTTAAAGTTCGTCTGCATATAAATTTTTTTTGAAAAACCTCTTGACAATGTATGTTCAATAATGCTATAATTAATTCAAAAAGTAATAAAGTTTATTTTGTATATGCACAAACAAGAAAAACTTTACAGTCTGTTTTTATTAATTGATTTCGTGGAAAATGAGTATAAAACTCATTGCAAATATGATTTATAAGATTTGAAAGGGGTAATCTGAAATGCAAATGAAAAAGAGAAAAGCATTACTGGCGGTTGTAATCGCTGCTGCAACAGCGTGTTCCGGATTGACATCGGTGACGGCTTCTGCGGCAGGCAAGAGAACAAAGGATGAAGCATACGGAGACGAAACCTATGCGGCTCGTTTTATGTCACTCTATGATGACGTTATCACAAACGGCATTGATAACGGTTACATGTCAAAAACCTCTCTGGTTGAGGGTGGTTTGGGTGTACCTTACCACTCTGTTGAAGAACTATGTATTGAGGCTCCCGATTATGGTCATGAAACTACTTCTGAGGCATTCTCCTACCTGGTATGGGTAGCGGCAATGCGTGATAATATTGTAAATGATGCGAAAAACGGTGAGATTACAGTCAAAAATGTGAAGGATGCTTCCACAGAGGAAGTAGGAGACCTTGCTAAGGCATGGCTTACTATGGAAACTGCTATGATTCCTGACGCTCAGGGTGACATTATGTCTATGAGCACACTCAGCGCAACATATTCCGATGAATGGGGTCAGGTTGAGGATTATCCCACCAACATGGACGAAAATGTAAAGGGTGAAAATCCCATACATAGCTATTTCAGCAGTACCTATAGCAAGGATGGCGGTCTCTATCTTATGAACTGGCTGGCTGACGTTGATGACTGGTATCAGTTTGGTACAGGAGTTTCCGATAAATATAAGCAGCAGAATATGACCGGCGGCTTTACAATGATTAATACTTTCCAACGTGGCGAGCAGGAATCTTGTTGGGAAACGATTCCCCATGCTTCTGTAGAAGAGCTGAAATTCGGCGTACCCGGAAACGGTATGAAGGCGTTCTTTAATACAGAATCCAAGGTTGCCGCTCAGTTTGCTTACACCAATGCTCCTGACGCTGAGGACAGAGCTATCCAGGCTGTATACGCTGCAAACCGTTGGGGCGTAGGTGCTCAGACCGTTGATTCAAAGTGGGGCGGAGAGCAGTCCGTATCCGCTCTGGCAGGCAAGATGGGTGACCAGTGCCGTAACAATATGTACGATAAGTACTATGTAGAAATTGGTGCACAGAACAAGAACGCAGGGGGCGGCTCTGACAATGGCAAGCACTACTTGATGAACTGGTATACCTCATGGGGCGGTGCTTTGGATGGTTCTTGGGCATGGCAAATCGGTGCGTCTCACTGTCATGAATTCTATCAAAATCCTCTGGCTGCATATGCTCTGCTCTATGATGAAGAAATCAACGCAGGTATGAAGGCTCAGGGTGCAAATGAAGATTATAAGACCTCTTTCCAGGCACAGATAGAGCTTTATCTCTGGCTGCTTTCTGCTGACGGTCCCATTGCAGGTGGCTGTACAAACTCATGGAACGGCAGATATGAGAAGTATCCCAGTGGTAAGTCAACCTTTAAGACTCCATCAGGCGGCAAGATGGCTTACCTTGAGCATCCTGTATATGCTGACCCCGGCTCCAATCACTGGATTGGTAACCAGGTATGGGCTGTACAGAGACTTGCAGAGCTGTATTATCTGGTTAAGACAGAGGGCGACAAGAGCAATGTCAACATTGGTGGCATGAGCCTTGAAGCAGCACTTGAAAAGATTCTGGACAGATGGGTTGGCTGGTTCCTGGATAATACTATCCTGGGTACTGCTAACGAAACAAAGACCATTACAGATTACTATGAGCCTTACGATACAACAACTCAGGACTTTATTGTTCCCGACCTGTCAAAGGGCGTTACTGACGACGGCATAAGCTATTCTATCCCCGCATCTCTTATCTGGGACGGCGAGCCTGAGAACTGGAACGGTTCTTATAATGAAAACAGTTCACTTCACTGCACAATCGTTGGCTACGGTGATGCTGACCTTGGCTGTGTATCCTCACTGGCGAACACACTGCTTTACTATGCAAAGGCTAAGGGCGTAGAAGCAAGTGATTGGTTTGACGCTAAGGAGTCATACGAGACAGCCCAGGGTTCAAAGGGTGGCACCGGTGAATATGGCAAGCAGGCACTCTATCTTGCTAAGGAACTTATCGACCGTGAATGGGATAAGTTCAGAGATGATATTGGTTTGGGTGCAGAGGATCACAATACCAATCTTGTACGTCTCTGGGAGACAAAGCTGGTGCTTCCCAATGGTACACGTGCAAATGGTCAGGGTGTTGTTCTTAAAGCCGACCGTTATACAGGTGTAATGCCCAACGGGGATGTTATCAAGGATGGCGTAGCATTTGTTGATATCCGTTCTAACTACAAAAACAGTGATATGTACCAGACTGCAAAGAGCTGCTACGAAAAGGACGGTAACACTGACAACTACTACTTCACACTTCATAGATTCTGGCACATGGGTGATGTTCTCATGGCGCTGGGTGGCATGTATGAGCTTTATCCCGATATGGCGATCGACCCAACTATGGATCTCAAGGTTGACAAGACTACTATCGAGATTGAGGTTGGCAAGACTGATAATATTACAGTAAACAAGAGCGATGTTACTTTCACATCCGCAGATGAGTCTATCGCAACAGTTGATAAGAACGGCGTGGTAACAGGAGTATCCGCAGGTGATACTACCGTTACTGTAACGGATGCAGAGGGCAATACAGTTGATGTTACTGTAATCGTTACCGCTGTTACAACCACAACCACCACCACGACAACTACTACCACCACAACTACAACAACAGCAGAACCTAAGCCTGATGCACTCATCGGTGATACCAACCTTGACGGCAAGATATCCATGGTTGACCTGGTGTATATGAACAAGTACCTCAGCAGAATGCTTGTATTCAATGAACGACAGATGATTAACGCAGAGTGCGCAACCAGCGGCGGTGATATAAACCAGGCTGACAGCTACGCACTGCTGTACTTCCTCCTGAGTAAGGTTGACCTTCTTCCTATTGTTGTAGAGTAAGACTTTACAATAACAATTGTACAGTATAAAAATTTCCCGTCAGAACGTTAAGTTCTGACGGGATTTTTGGGTTTATTCTGATTCGTTTTTATTGGTTATCTCTGCATCTGAATTTTTCTTTTTAAAGGCTTTTGAAAGAGCCGGTATGCTGTAAGCAGTTAAGCCCAAAGCTGCGCCAATACATACGCCCATAGTTATATTGTCAAAAAGAAGTCCAAACACCATACCCAGTGAAACACCCATACAAAGAACGATTGACATAGGAAAAGCCTCTTCCTTTTTTTCAGCCTCTGACTCTATTATTTCGTCAAGCTTTTTGTTCAGAGCGTCCCGGTCATGGCTGCTGAGACTCTGCTTCTGATTCTTCTTCTGTTTCAAGAGAGGTACCTCCATTTTTATATTCGTCAAGGGTCATAACGCCTTCTGAGTTATACACAGCGATAAGCTCCTCTGCCGTTACAAAGCCATTGTCCGTGCTTTCAAAGTAAGGCTCGTACCAGAGACCGAAATATGACCACACACTGCCATCACGAAATGCATCAGTGAGACTCGGTAGCTTGCCGGTTTCACTGAGAGCAATAGGCTTGTCCTCTGCAAGAGCCTGGAGGGCGTAGAAGGCTTCATAGCCGCTTCCCATGGTTTCGTCCTCGTCGATGTAAATATCCGCAGAAACTATATCATACATGGAGCTGTCGGGCAGGAATTCAGCATCTGTTCCACTCCATACCCAAAGGAGATTGTTAAGGCTGTGGTAGTCAGTGAGACGCCTGTACATAAGCTCCCAGAGCCAGAGATAGCATTCTTCTCCGCTCTGCTCCCACCAGTAAAGACCACTGCCTGCACCATGAAGAGGTCGCCAGAGAACGGGGATGTTCTTGTTGCGGAGAAGTTTCAACTGTGTGGCGGTATTGTCTATGTCATGTATAATTGCCGCACATTCCTGAGAAATTGCGCCTGCCTTTACCATTTTATCAATTTCGTCAGAGGATGTGTTCCATATTTCTGTATCGGTAACAGCCTTTTCAAGGCTAAATCCTCCATCCTGTGTGAGACATTCACTTGCGCCCAATGGCGCATACCAGTGCTGCATAAGCCCGGTAATACCGCCTATTTCCGCCCATTCTGCGCAGGAAATAATGGTATCGGTGTTGTCAGGCTGACCGCCGTTTGCACTTGCAAAGTAAAGGTCGGCAAAACGAATAACAGGGTATTTGCCTGTAGTTTTCACAATGCGTTCAATCTCCTCATTGTCTGACGAAGAAACGTGCTGCCCGGAAATAATAGTTTTGCCGTAGTTTTCAGAGATAAATGAGAGAAGCTCTCTTGTCTCAGAGGATGACTTTTCGTTACATGGAGAGGCTTCAAGCTCCTTCTGGGGGACAAGCGAGGTATTGTTTCGCAGTTCCAGGCAGTCAAGATACATATCTCCTGACAACTGTTTTACGGAAACAGTATTCATGCCGCTTTCCATGTAGATACCCGGTATGGTAATACTTGTGAAAAAATCGCCTGCATCGACTTCAAGCGCTTTAAGTTCCGTATCATTGAGGGAAAGGGTAAACTCACCGCCGCTTTCCGCACATACAATAACGGTTATATCGTAGTGCTGGGAAGAAGGTACTTCAGTTTTGAACACAAAGTTATTCTGAAGCGCACCTTGGAGACCGCTTACATAGCCACTGCCTGTATAGTCCTCTTTGGAGTTGTACGCCTGAAAAGCGGCAGTAAGCTCCTGGTCTTCAGCCTGATAGACAAGCTCCGCACTCTGAACGTAGACGGGAACGGTCTCCAGTGGAATCTGAGTGAACTCAGGACCTGTCAGCGTGGTGGCTGTGGCAGTTGTGGTTTGTGCAGGAGCGGTTGTATGGGCTATATTCGTGGAAATAAGCCCAGCGTATTCCGCCGCCTGATGTTCAAGGTAAGGCGTTGTCTGCTTTATTTGAGTACAACCTATAAAAGAAAGGCTTGCAAGGGTTAGGGAAAGAAGTGCTGTATATTTTTTTAGTGACATAGTAAGTGCTCCGCTTATGCTTTAAGAGTGTAGACCTGCCCCGGTTCTGTTGTAAAGGTGATAACAGTACCATCGGTGCGGGCATTTACGGGGCTTCCGTCAGCACTGCTTACGCTGACAGCATCACTGCATCTGACAGAACACTCACCGCCGCATTTGGAGAGAATTTCCGCAGTTTCAAGCTTGCCGTTTTTCCACTCCATTGAAACTTCAAAGCCGCCTCTTGCACATAGACCCTCGATGTTACCGTTTTTCCATGGCTCAGGGAGAGCAGGCAGGAGGTGAAGCTCACCACAGTGACTCTGGAGCAAGCACTCTGCAACAGCCGCTGTACCGCCGAAATTGCCGTCAATCTGGAAAGGCGGATGGGAGTCAAGCATATTGGGGTTTGTGGAATTGGCAAGGAGTTGACGCATATTTTCATATGCCATACCGCTGTCACCAAGACGTGCCCACATATTCATAATCCATGCACGACTCCAACCGGTGTGACCACCGCCGTGGATGAGGCG
Organism: uncultured Ruminococcus sp.; assembly: GCA_964594275.1. Lineage (GTDB taxonomy): Bacteria > Bacillota > Clostridia > Oscillospirales > Ruminococcaceae > Ruminococcus_C. The sequence goes on from CAZQMA010000002.1 coordinate 11,786, forward strand.
TCGAACCAGTGTTGCACGGGCAGCTTTGGCAAGACCGGGAGTTTTAGCAGGAGAGATAAGGCTTGCGGGATGGAGTGCAAAGAGGTGGGAAATATGGCGATGACCAACCTCTACCTCATCGTAGTCAACAGCCCATTCCTGGATCTGACCGTATTTGCCAATCTTCAGAGGCGGAAGCTTTTCGAGGAGAGCGGAAAGCTTTGCGGCAAATTCGTGGTCACGGTCAAGGATGCGGCTGCTCTCAATTACATCGTTAAAGAGAACGGTTATAATTTCGGTATCCATAGTGGGTCCCATACAAAGGCTACCCTCTGTACCGCGTTCGGTGCGGTAGGTATTTTCGGGAGAAACGGATGGACCTGTAACCAACTGTCCCTGTTCGTTTTCCGTGAGGTAGCCGGTGAAGAAGAGAGCGGCTTCTCTCATGGTATCGTATTTTTCAGCGAGAAATTCCTTGTCAAGAGTGAATAGGTAATGCTCAAATATATGGAGACAGCACCATGCCGCACCCATAGGCCAGATGGTTGCCGGCATCCATAAATCCTGTGGTGCAGTATCGCCCCATATGTCGGTGTTGTGGTGACATACAAAGCCCTTACAGCCATACATTTCCTTAGCGGTAACTCTTCCCGGCTCACGCATACGCTCTATCAGGTCAAAGAGCGGCATATGGCACTCAGATAAGTTGCATACCTCTGCTGGCCAATAGTTCATCTGGATATTTATATTCACCGTATAGCGGCTTCCCCATGCAGGCCACATATCTTCGTTCCAGATACCTTGCAGGTTCATGGTCTGGGTTTCGGGACGGCTTGCGGAAATCATAAGGTAACGACCGTAGTTGAAATAGAGAGCCATGAGCTGTGCATCAAATATGGCAAGTTTGCACTCCTTGTAATCGCCTTCATCACCGTGGAGGCGGTTGAGACGTTCATCAGTGGGAAGTGCACTTCCGCCCTCACTATTATCTTCAAGATTGATTTTAACTCGGTTAAAAAGCTCCTGGTAGTCGCTGATATGACGATACATCAGCTCCTCGTAGGCACATTCAGAGGCGAACTCTGTGTCCAGCAGTGCGGAGGCTTCATAGTTTTCGTCATTGTAGAAGCTTGTTCCCACGGACAGTACCAGTACTGCTTCATCAGCATTTTCAATTGCAATCTGACCGCCGATTGTACGTACGCTACCGCCTACTGATGTACCTGCCAGGGCTGATGCGAAGAATATGCCGTCACGACTTCCTGTACCTCCGTTATAGAGAATGGTGTTTTCGTTATAGGGACGGCAGTCATCGTAGTAGTCGTCTCTGCCGTCTATAGATGCACGGAGATTTACCTTTCCCGGCTCACTGGCTGTAATGTGTACAACGAGGACATTATCGGGCGCAGACACGAAAACATGACGTTCAAAAATTATATCGTTTGCAGTAAAGCGTACAGATGCGATAGCTGTTTCCAGGTCAAGACTGCGGGTGTAGTCCTTAGCCTTGCCGCTGAAATCCATCTTTATATTAAGGTTTCCAAGAGGCATATAGTGGCGGCTGTTGGGAGTAACGCCCTGCATTTTCTCAAATGCAAGTTTCTCTGCTTCGGGAATACGCTCCTCACGGAGGAGACGGCGCACTTCATGGAAGCCTTCCAGAGCATCAGGGTTATTTCGTTCACGCTTGCCACCTGACCAGACTGAATCTTCGTTGAGGCTTATTCTTTCTTCATTGGCACCACCGTAAACCATACCGCCGATTCTGCCGTTACCGACAGGCAGAGCGTGGTTGAAGTCGGAAGCAGGTTTTTTGTACCATAACAGGGTCTGGGAGCAAATCTTCTCTTTTTCCATTATTGTTACCTCCAAACATATATTTTATATAGTTATACAAATTTATTATAGCACAGCCCTTTAGAAAAATCAATCATTGAGAGTAATTCTTTGCTTTTTCGTCAAAATTTCCCTTAAACCAAGTGCGAGCTTTTTCCTTTCAAGGGCATAATCCTCTTCTGAACGGTTGATTCTGCGTAAAGAGCAGGCAATACCCTCTCTATCGGTACGTGAAATTTCCAGAGAAAGCTTATGGAGGAGAGCGATGTTATGGGGGATGGATGCGTTTTCCATGGTGACTCCTTATATAGTTTAATTCGGGTTAATAGTATGGTATCTGCAATAACCCATGCGAAAAGATTGACAAATCACAAGTAAATTGCTATAATAGAATATATATGCGGAAAAAAGCCGCAGGATACGAAAGGAATGATTGGACATGGGTATGACCCTGACAGAAAAAATACTTAGCGCACATCTTGTAGAAGGTGAGATGGTTAAAGGCGAGGAAATCGGTATCAGAATCGACCAGACCCTTACACAGGACGCAACAGGTACAATGGCTTACCTGGAATTCGAGGCAATGGGCGTTCCACGTGTTAAAACTGAGCGCAGTGTTGCTTACATCGACCACAACACCCTCCAGAGCGGCTTTGAAAACGCTGATGATCACCGCTTTATTGGTTCTGTAGCCAAGAAGCACGGCATCTATTTCTCACGTCCCGGCAATGGCATCTGCCACCAGGTACACTTGGAACGTTTCGGTGTTCCGGGCAAGACACTCATCGGTTCTGACAGCCATACTCCCACAGGCGGCGGTATCGGTATGATAGCTATGGGTGCAGGCGGTCTGGACGTTGCAGTAGCAATGGGCGGCGGCACATATTATATTACTTGTCCTAAGGTTGTAAAGGTGGAGCTTACAGGCAAGCTTTCACCCTGGGTTGCAGCTAAGGACGTTATTCTTGAAGTACTGAGACGTCTCTCTGTAAAAGGTGGCGTTGGCAAGGTTATTGAGTACTGTGGCGAGGGCGTAAAGAGTCTTTCCGTTCCTGAAAGAGCTACTATCACAAATATGGGTGCAGAGCTTGGCGCAACAACTTCAATCTTCCCCTCAGACGAGGTTACAAAGCAGTTTCTGGAAGCACAGGGCAGAGGCGAAGTATGGACACCTCTTGCTGCTGATGAGGATGCTGTATATGACGAGTTGGTTGAGATTAATCTTAGTGAGTTGGAGCCTCTGGCTGCATGTCCTCACTCTCCCGATAATGTAAAGTCTGTTTCCGAAATCGGAAACCTCAAGATTGACCAGGTATGTATCGGCTCATGTACCAACTCTTCTCTCCTTGATATGATGAAGGTTGCACATATCCTGAAGGGCAAGACTGTACATCCTGATGTATCCCTGGCTATTGCTCCCGGTTCAAAGCAGGTACTGAATATGATGGCTGATATGGGTCTGCTGAGCATTATGATTGATGCAGGTGCAAGAATCCTGGAGAGTGCATGCGGTCCTTGTATTGGTATGGGACAGGCTCCCAATTCAGGCGGTATTTCACTTCGTACATTCAATAGAAACTTCCTGGGACGTTCCGGAACAAAGGATGGTCAGATTTATCTGGTATCTCCTGAGTTGGCGGCGTACTCTGCAATTACAGGCGTACTTTCCGACCCCAGAGAAATCGGCGAAATGCCTGAGTTTGTTCTTCCGGAAAAGTTTACAGTAAACGATAATATGATAGTTCTTCCCGCAAGCGAAGAGGAAATGGACAGTGTTGAGATTCTCCGTGGTCCCAACATCAAGCCTTTCCCTGAAACCGCTCCCCTGGAATCTACCATTGAAGCAGGTTGTTCACTGAAGGTTGGCGACAATATCACTACCGACCACATCATGCCCGCAGGCGCAAAAATTCTGCCTCTCCGTTCCAATATTCCCGCAATCTCACAGCACTGCTTTACTGTATGTGATGAAGCATTCCCTGCAAGAGCGAAGGAAATGGGTAAGAGCATTATCGTTGGAGGCTCAAACTACGGTCAGGGCTCATCCCGTGAACACGCAGCACTGGCACCTCTCTATCTGGGTGTAAAGGCTGTTCTGGTAAAGAGTTTCGCAAGAATCCACCGTGCTAATCTTGTAAATGCAGGTATTTTGCCGCTGACATTTGTAAACGAAGCAGATTACGAGAAGATTTCCGAGGGTGACGTACTGGCACTTGACGATATCCGTGCTAAAATCGAAGCAGGCGAAACAAAGCTTGTTATCAGCAATAAGACAACAGGCGAGAATATCGAAGTGCTGTGCGAGCTGACCGGCAGAGCGAAGGATATTATTCTGGCAGGCGGTCTCCTTGATTACACAAGAGAAAATCTTAGTAAGTAAGCTAATACGGTAATAACATATAATAGAATATATGATTAAAATAATAAATGGAGGAAAAACCAATGGCTAAAATCCAGATGACAACACCACTCGTCGAGATGGACGGCGACGAGATGACAAGAGTTCTGTGGCAGTGGATAAAGGATATCCTGCTCACTCCCTATGTTAACCTGAAAACCGAATACTACGATCTGGGTCTTCCTTGCCGTGAAGCAACAAAGGATCAGGTTACTATTGACAGTGCAGAGGCTACTAAGAAGTATGGCGTTGCTGTAAAGTGCGCTACTATCACTCCCAACGCTGCAAGAATGCCTGAATACAACCTGACAGAAATGTGGAAGAGCCCCAACGGTACTATTCGTGCAATTCTTGACGGTACAGTTTTCCGTACACCTATTCTTGTAAAGGGAATCGAACCTTACATTCCCACATGGACTAAGCCAATCACTATTGCTCGCCACGCTTATGGCGATGTTTACAAAAACGTTGAAGCAAAAGCAACAAAGGGCAGTAAGGCTGAACTGGTTGTAACAGACGCAGAGGGCAATGAGTCCCGTCAGCTTATCTTTGATTTCAAGGATACAGACGGTATCGTTCAGGGTCTCCACAACAAGGAGAACTCTATCGCAGGTTTCGCAAGAGCCTGCCTCAATTATGGTCTTGACCTTAAACAGGACGTATGGTTTGCTACTAAGGATACCATCTCTAAGAAGTACGACCACACCTTTAAGGATGTATTCCAGGAAATTTACGATAACGAGTACAAGGAAAAGTTTGAAGCGGCAGGCATCGAATACTTCTACACTCTTATTGATGACGCTGTAGCACGTGTTATCCGTTCAAACGGCGGTTATATCTGGGCTTGTAAGAACTATGACGGCGATGTAATGTCCGACATGGTTTCCACAGCCTACGGTTCTCTGGCTATGATGACATCTGTTCTGGTTTCTCCCGATGGTATCTACGAATATGAGGCTGCTCATGGTACAGTTCAGAGACACTACTACAAGTATCAGAAGGGCGAGGAGACCTCCACAAACTCTGTTGCAACAATATTTGCATGGAGCGGCGCACTGCGCAAGAGAGGCGAGCTTGATAATCTGCCTGAACTGATGGCATTTGCTGATAAGCTTGAAAAGGCTACTCTCAGTACTATTGAAGACGGTATCATGACAGGCGACCTTTACCTCATTTCCAAGCTTGAAAATAAGAAGAAGGTAAATTCCAAGGAATTCCTGGAAGCTATCAACGAAAAACTTTCTGCAATGATGCAGTAAGACAGAGCTTTTAGCGAGGTACAAACCTATGGAAAAGGCTTCTATCTCCGAGTCCGTAATCCGCAGACTGCCCAGGTACTACCGTTTTCTAACGGAGCTTGAAAAGAGAGGTGCCGAGCGCATCTCTTCAAGGGAGCTGGGCAGACAGCTGGGACTTACCGCCTCACAGATACGCCAGGATTTAAATTGCTTCGGTGAGTTCGGACAGCAGGGCTACGGCTATAACGTAACCGCACTCAGAAAGCAGCTTGAGTATATAATCGGACTTAACGAAAGTCGTGGAGCGGTGATTGTTGGTGCGGGTAATCTGGGCAAGGTAATCGCAGCTAATATTGATTTTGCGGCGTATGGATTCAGGCTTATGGGTATATTTGATATAGACCGTAAAATCTGCGGCAAGGAAATCGCAGGGTTTAAGGTTCGTCACATGGACGAACTGGAGAGTTTCTGTGGTGAAACAAAGCCATACATTGGCGTTCTCTGTATTCCTAGTAGTGCAGCACAGGCAACGGCTGAAAGGCTGATTGCATTGGGCATCAAGGGCTTCTGGAATTTCAGTCACTGCGACCTTGAAGTGGATAAAACTGTTGTCAGCGTTGAAAACGTTCACCTGGGAGACAGCTTAATGAAGCTGTCTCTGAGGGTGAACGCAGTTACTTCAAATTGAGATTATAATTACAAAGCTCAGCTTATACTTTGTTTTTAATATTTATTTTAAAAGGCAAGCTTAGCTTGCCCTTATTCTTTTAACGCAGCTCTTGTTTCACTTGATGCACTTGATTCAATTAACTAAGATTGGAGAAATACTATGAATTCAACTTCACAAAGCCCCGATACCTCTGCCATTCTAGTCTGTGCAGGTAATGCTACCCGTATGCAGGGTCAGAACAAGATTCTTCTCCCTATAGGTAATACAAATGTTTCAGGTATGTCCATGCTTGCCTTTGAACAGTGCGATCGCATAAAGGAAATTATCGTTGTTGCACGTCCTGCTGACCACGAGGCATTGCGAATTACTGCCGAAAAATGCGGTATCACTAAGCTCAGTACCATAACCGCAGGTGGCGATACACGCCAGGAAAGCGTTCTCTGCGGTCTTAAACAGGTCTCTCCTGATACAACTATGGTTGCCATACACGATGGTGCACGTCCTCTTGTAAAGCCTGAGCATATAGAAAAGGTTATAAAAGATGCGTCTGTTTTCGGCGGTGCAACACTGGGAGTTCCTGTTAAGGATACCATCAAGGTTGTAAATGATAGTCTTATAGTCGACACGCCCTACCGTCCTAGTCTCTATATCACCCAGACACCACAGGTTTTCAAGAAAACTGTATACACCAAGGCTGTACAGTTTGCAATTGATAACGCACTTGACTTTACCGACGATTGTCAACTTGCTGAGTCTATCGGCTGTAAAGTCTACATGACCACAGGCGACTACACCAATATTAAAATAACAACTCCCGAGGACATTCGTATTGCAGAAGCAATCCTGGGAATCTGAGTAGAAAGGAAAACACTATGAAAGTTCCATTCCGTATAGGTCACGGCTATGACGTGCACCGATTGGCAGAAAACCGTAAGCTTATATTGGGCGGTGTGGATGTACCTTATGATAAGGGTCTCATGGGTCACTCTGATGCGGACGTGCTTCTTCATGCCATATCCGATGCACTTCTGGGTGCACTGGCTCTCGGCGATATAGGCAAGCATTTTCCTGATACAGATGAACGCTATAAGGGCGCAGACAGCCTGGTGCTTCTGGGTCATGTTTGCGAGCTTATCAAGTCAAAGGGTTACTGTATTGGTAATATTGATGCAACTGTGCTTTGTCAGAAGCCGAAACTAGCAGGTTTTATTCCTGCAATGCGTGAAAACATCGCTAATGTACTGGAAACAGATATAGAAAACGTAAGCGTCAAGGCAACAACTGAGGAAAAGTTGGGTTTTACTGGTTCAGGAGAGGGCATTGCTGCTCATTGTGTTGCGCTTATTATTAAGGAATAATCGTATTTCAAAGGTCGCACTGAAATTTTCAGTGCGATTTTTTATTTTCCCTATTGACAAATCGGTTCTTATGGTGTATAATAAACACATGAACAGATGTTCATGTGTTTAGATAAAAATAAGTGGAGGTATGTACTATGAAAAAGACATATGAAATTCGTGAGCTTGACTGCGCAAACTGTGCGGCAAAGATGGAGAGAGAAATTGGAAAGATAGACGGTGTTGAAAAGGCGTCTATCAGCTTTATAACACAGAAAATGACACTCACAGTAGATGATGGTATCAGTGGATCGGATCTTAACGATATACTACATGAAGCCAGAAAACGTGTTAAAAAGGTAGAGCGTGACTGCGACATAGTATTTTGATGAGGTGTTTTTATGACAAGAAAAGAGAAACATACCCTTACTGAGGTTATTGTCAGTATAGTACTTTTTATAGGAGTGATGGCACTTATTCATATGACGGAAATACCGCAGTACTGCGAGTTTTTGCTCTTTGCAGGTATTTATCTTATATGCGGTATACAGCCTCTTAAAAAAGCCGCAGTTAATATAGCTCACGGTCAGATTTTCGATGAGAATTTCCTTATGTGCATTGCAACTATTGGTGCATTTATTATTGGCGAGTACTACGAGGCGGTGGAGGTTATCGTTTTTTACCGTGTGGGAGAGCTTTTTGAAAGTATAGCTGTGGGACGTTCCAGAAGATCTGTAACAGAGCTTATGGATATATGCCCTGAGAAAGCAAATGTGCTGAGAGACGGTGATGTTTCAACAATTCCTGCTGAGGATGTTGAAACAGGAGAAATAGTAGTGGTTCGTGCAGGTGAGAGAATACCCCTTGACGGAATCGTTGTAAAGGGTACGGGCAGTGTTGACACTTCTGCTTTAACTGGAGAATCTGTTCCCGTAGCGACAGAAGAGGGCAGCACTGTTTTAAGCGGCTGTATAAACCTTACAGGCACACTTGAAATTCGTGTTACCAAGCCTTCAGGGGAATCAGCCGCAGCTAAAATACTGGAGCTTGTGGAGGAAGCTTCAGAGCGAAAGGCACGTATCGACAGTTTTATAACACGATTTGCACGGTACTATACACCTGCCGTTGTAATCGGTGCAGTGCTCTTATCCCTTGTACCGCCATTGTTTACAGGTTATAATTTTAGTGAATGGGTGTTCAGGGGTCTTACCTTTCTTATTGTATCCTGTCCTTGCGCACTGGTAATATCCGTACCCCTGACTTTTTTCAGTGGTATCGGCTGTGCCTCCGGGCACGGAATCCTCATAAAGGGAAGTAGCTTTGTGGAAGTGCTTGCAAAGGCTGAAACTATCGTAACCGACAAAACAGGTACTCTTACAACCGGTGAGTTCTCAGTGAGTGAAATAAAACCACAGTGCATAAGTGAAAGGGAGCTTCTGAGACTTGCAGCATACGCTGAAACGGGTTCATCTCATCCCATAGGTAAGTCAATCTGCAATGCATTTGGCGAAAATCCGGATTATAGTCTTATCAAGAATCAGAGTGAAAAGGCTGGTTTTGGCGTAAAGGCTTATGTGGATGGGGTAGAGGTACTCGCAGGACGCAAAGCGTACCTTGAGGAAAATGGCGTTCACTGCCACGGAAAGGACGATACTGCTGCCACCGTTTACGTTGCAGGAAACGGAGTTTATCTTGGCTGTATTGTATTATCTGACACTATAAAGGATGATGCAAGGGAGGCTATATACAGTCTCAGAAAATCTGGCGCACAGCGAATAATCATGCTTACAGGCGACAAGAAATCCCCCGGAGAAGAGGTAGGACGAGAACTTGGACTTGATGGTGTTTATGCGGAGTTGTTACCTGAGGGCAAGGTTGAGTGTATGCGGAAGCTCAAGACTCAAACAAAAGGCAGTCTCATTTACATCGGTGATGGTATGAACGATGCGCCTGTCCTTGCAGAGGCTGATGTTGGTGCGGCAATGGGTGGTCTGGGAAGTGACGCAGCGATAGAGGCGGCGGATGTTGTGATCATGGACGACAAGCCGTCAAAGCTTGCACTGGGTATAAAAATATCCCGAAAAACCGTGAGAATTGCACGACAGAATATAGTCTTTGCACTGGGCGTTAAGGCGGCAGTTTTGGTTCTGAGTGCAGTTGGACTTGCAGGCATGGAGCTTGCGGTGTTCGCAGATGTGGGCGTATCAATTATAGCAATACTGAATGCTATGAGAGCTGGGAAGGCATCCTGACGACGAAATTGCCTGCTTCAGAAAAGCTTTATAGGGTAAAATACCTCTTGACAATCCGGAAAATATAAGTTAAAATAGAAAGGTATGAGCGGACTGTGTGGCAGCGTGGCTTTTAGTCATGAGGAAAGTCCGGGCATCACAGGGCGGGGTAGCTGCTAACGGCAGCCGAGGGCGACCTTAGAGCAAGTGCAACAGAGATATACCGCTTCCCATGTGGAAGTAAGGGTGGAAAGGTGCGGTAAGAGCGCACCGGAGTGCAGGAGACTGCACTGCCATGTAAACCTTACCCGATGCAACGCCTATTGGTGCGTATAGTCTTAACACTGGTCCCGGTGGATTATGCGTAATGGCGGCTAGAGCCTTGCGGCGACGTAAGGAGTAGATAAATTGTCACACACGACAGAACCCGGCTTACAGGTCCGGTCATAAAAAATCCCAGGCTTATGCCTGGGATTTTTTGCTTTTATGTGAAAATTATCCTTCGTCATTCTTTTCATCCGTTTCCTCTATCTTTACGTCGGAAGCAGGGCGTTTAAGTTCAGTCAGGTCGTTTTCTGTAAATGTATAGGTGATAGCTGAGGACGGGTCATAATGTTCCCTTGAACCACCCATAGGCAGACAGAAAAGCTCAGCCTTTGTAAAGTTTACAGGCAGTTCAGCGGGGATAATACCGCTCTGGGTTTCACCCGGCTCCAGACCCTCGGTGAATAGGTTGAGTTCATCGCCGTACTGCTTCTGAGCGCTTCTAAGTGCAAGGAGAGTGGCGGAGTCGTGAAGCTCATCATTTATATAGAATTCGTAGCTTGAAAGCATATGAGCGTCAATCTTCTCTTCGGTGTTGTTAGTGATGGTGATGTCAACGAAGATGACATTGGAAAGAGTGCCATCCTGTGAACCGTAGTATTCACTGCGGAAAAGCTCATTTACGGTGAAAACCACATCTTTTAGCTCAGCCGATTCACCTAGAACAGCGGGCTTGATAAGGCGGGTAGTGGTAGCAGGCTCGGTTGCGGAGACAGCAGCCATCTCAGAGGTAATGGGCTTTACGGATTCCTCTTCGTTACATCCCGCAGCAGTAAGCAGTGCTGCCGCAGCGACAAGCAGCGCAGCTGTTTTCTTTATATTCATAATAATACACTCCTGAAAAAATTAAACATCTTATATAATATAAGGCATAGCCTTAGTAGTTGCACAAATAAATCAAGTGCCGCCTCTCATAAAGGAGAAGCGGCGCTTATGGACTGTCATTTGCTTATGCTTCAGCGTCAACGATAGCCTGTACAGGACAAGCATCAGCGCACGCACCGCAGGAAACACAGGTATCAGCGTCGATTGTGTAGGTTTCTTCACCCTGACTGATAGCACCCAGAGGGCATGCGTCTGCACATGAACCGCAGGACAGGCATGCATCGGTAATCTTATATGCCATATTGTTTCACCTCCGTTTGGATTTCTATAATGCAGAAACATTATCCGCTGAGTTTATTATAACAGATTTCAGAGAGGATTGCAAGAGGTTTTTTAAGGGAGAATAAAAATCTTTTGTCAGAAAAGCCCGTATTCACTGTGTTGGAATAATGTTCAGAAAATAGTGTAAAAAATTCACAAAATATGTGTATAAATAACATTTACTGGTTTTTCGGTTATGTTACAATTGAAAAAATATATGAGTAAGAGAAGCCCTATATTATTCGCAGACGTGCTCCATCGCCTGACAGAAAATAGAACTGATGTGGTGGTCTGCAAGGGCATAAAAAATAGTCTTTCCCTCACGTCTTGCAGAGACGAGACGAGCCTGCTTTAAAATGCGGAGTTGGTGTGAGATGGCGGACTGAGTCATTCCTAGCTTTCTGGCAATTTCGCAAACGCACTCCTCATGACGGAGAAGAAGAAAAATAATGCGTATGCGGGTAGTATCGCCGAAAACCTTGAAAAGCTCAGCAACTTCGTAGAGTGCCTCCTCATTATCCATATTTTCTGCGAGAATAGGGTGCAGAGCGGTTTCATCTGTGTGTATATGTTCCATGATAGAACCTCCGTTTTGCTTTAATATTTATTATCATACGATATTTCACGGAATTTGTCAATAAAGATTTGAGAGAAAGAAAAAGTGTTGCATAGAAATATAAAGGTGGTTTAGTTTGAAAAAATACATTTTAGCCGACCAGCCCGACGACATCGACACAGTTGATTTTGCTGTCTGCCCTGCACTGGAAGAAGTCGGCATCTCTGCCTTTAAGGCTTGGCGACGACGGCCGGACAATCCTTTTTCCTTTGGCGGAAAGCGCAATCAAAAGCTGCATACCTATGTTGACGGTATAGGGCTTACTGAAAACAGCGTAGAAGCGGGTGAAACTGCGGCACTGAAGAATATATTCTTCCTGGTAACAGGCTGTGCGATTATCTACGCACTTATAGAAAACGTACTTATCATTCCAATTATGCTTATATTCAACCTACTGGGTGTGGAGATAAGCTACAGCTTCCATGAGAGCATAGCCTACGGCAATCAATACGCAGTGCTTACAGTAGAACTTATCATCGGAATACTGAAGCTGCTGATTCCCCTGCTAGTGCTTCATAAGAAGCTGAAAATGCCGAGGACGGCGGCTCTTCCCACGAAGATTACAAATGTCAGTGGAGTAGTTGAGGCTATGTGCATGGTATGCATCGGATTCTTCTTCGTTGGACTTCTGAGATGCTTTGTTCCCATGGAAATATTCTCTGTTGAGAATATAGGCATGAGATACCGTGTTATCGACTATATGAACACACCATGCACCGTAGTATTTCTTGTGTTGGATATGTTGGTTATTCCCGTGCTGATGGAGATGATATTTCATGGCGCACTGTTCAGGGCACTTACACAGTTCGGTTCGAGCTTTGCAATAATCTTCATTGCTGTTCTTAATGCCGTTATGATGCATGACCCATCTGCCTTTCTAATGATTTTCATAACATCATTTGCCGCCGGTTTTGGTGTATGGAAGAGTGGCTCGGTCATGACGGGCATTCTGATTCAGGCAAAGTTCAGACTGCTTAATTTAATACTCTTCCGCTGTGAGGATCTCCCTGACTTCCACGGCATACCCGCTGTTCTCATTTGCATAACGCTGGTGTTTGTTGAGTCACTCCTGGGACTGCTTCTTCTGAAAGTATCCGATACAAGAAAGGAACCATTCAGAGATTACAGAAGCTTTGTACATATTAAGGAAAAGGTGAAAATCAGCATATGGGGAAGTTCTATGCTTGTAGTATGGGGACTGAGCATTATTCTGCTGATTATTGAAATAGTAATGTAAAAGGATTTGATATGGAAGAAAATACCTACATTCCCGAAGCAAAATACATGGAGCGGGCACTAGAGCTTGGCACAGAAGCAGCTAAGTTGGGCGAAGTGCCTGTGGGAGCGGTTATTGTTCATAAGCCAACAGGAATTATCATAGGTGAAGGCATGAATCTCCGTGAAAGGGAAAAATCATCTCTTGCCCACGCTGAAATCATGGCTATAAATGAGGCGAGCAGGAAGCTTCAGGGATGGAGAATAGTTGACAGCGTCATGTATGTGACGTTGGAGCCGTGCCCCATGTGTTCGGGAGGCATACTTCACAGCAGGCTAGATAGTGTTGTGTTCGGAGCCTATGATAAAAAGTCAGGGGCAATACGATCGGTGGAGCGTATGTTTGATCTGCCCTACAATCACAAGCCTGAAATCATAGACGGTTTTATGGAAGAGGAGTGCAGCGAAATGCTGCGGAAGTTCTTCCGTGAGCTGAGACACAGAAAAAAGGTTGAGGGCATCAGATGGCGGAAAGAGATGTCTGAGGTTATGAAGAGGCTGTCTGACGATTAGTAGATTTGAGGTAGTGATATACTTATGCCAACCGCAAAAGCAATAATTCATCGGTTTCCCTTATACTATATTGGTGTCTTTGAATTCAAACCCATAGTCGATAAGAATGCTCATCCTGAAAGATATAATTCCCGGAATCACGCTCAATAATAAGAAAAACGGCTTTCGGAAGGCATTTTCCGAAAACCGTATTTTTTTGCTCTGAAATAGAAAAATCTTGCAGTGAGTGTTGTACGCAATAAACAAAAAACAAAATGCAATGGTTTTTCTATTGAACATCTTGACAGAGAGGCTAAAAATTGTTATAATTAAAGTTATAGAATGAGGTATGCTGTCCTCAAACGAGGAAAACGAGGGTAGCATACAAAAGGAAAGGTGGAAAGAATGTGACAAAAAGAAAATGGCAAAGCACTCTTGCGGCGCTTTTGACTCTGTGCGCAGTGGCGGGAACAGCCGTGCCGCTTAACGCTTTTGCGGATACAGAGCCTGAGGCAGATATAACCGCCGAGACAGCTGAAACGCTTACCGCTGAGGAAAATGCCCTTTACTATGAGCAGCAGATTTCCTACAGTGACTATTACGAGCAGTATATGTCCGAAGCACGTCCCGACTCTTCAATCGAGGTAAGAGCAAGCAGCTTTACCAAGGAGAATTGCGAAACCTTTGAGGTTGGCAGTTACACAGGAGAAGAGGACGGAAGCGTCCGTGACGATGTACTCATTTGGAATAGCGCATCGGGTAGCTTTACATACGAGATAGAGGTTCCCGAAACAGGTCTCTACTGCGTAGAGGCTTCTTATTGTCCTATTGTATCAAATACTGCGTCAATAGAGCTTTCGCTTTCAATTGACGGTGAGGTACCCTATGATGCGGCATCCAGAATCACACTTAATAAGATTTTCAAAAACGAAAAGCCTATCGAAAAAGATTCTTCGGGCGATGAGGTTCGTCCGTCCCAGATTCAGACGGAAATGTGGCAGACAGTTGACTTTAAAGATCCAGACGGACTTTTCAACGAGCCTATTGTTTTCTATCTTGAAAAGGGAAGCCATACTGTTACCATTGAAGCAAACAAGGGTTGGCTTGCACTTGAATATTTAAGGTTCTATAATCCTGATGCCTATAAGACCTATGACGAGTATGTAGCATCTGTTGATGCGACTGTTACCGTGGAGGCTACTCCGTCGGCTACTGTAAGAATTGAGGGCGAATCGGCTGTATATAAGTCTGACTCCGTACTCTATCCCACATACGACAATTCAAGCTGTTCCATCTCTCCCGCAGACCCCAGACACCTGCTCTATAATACAATAGGCAAGGGCAACTGGGATAAGGCTCAGCAGACTGTTACATGGGATATGACAGTTCCTGCAGACGGCTGGTACAAAATGGGTATCAAGGCACGTCAGGAGGAAATGCGAGGTTTCTTCTCCAATCGCCGTATCTACATTGACGGCGAGGTTCTATGTGAGGACATGGATCAGGTGCGTTTCTACTACGACACCGATTTCAAAATTACTGAGGTTGAAACAAGCGAGGGCGAGGATCTCTACATCTACCTCACAGCCGGTGAAAAGCACACTCTTACTATGGAGGCTGTTCCCGGTGCAATCGGCGAGTATATGAGAAGCCTTGATGATATCGTTCTTGACCTGAATACCTACTATCGTAAGATAGTTATGATTACAGGCCCTGAGCCTGATACATACACTGACTACTACGTACATGAAAAAATTCCGGAAATCGTTGATACCTTCGATTCCATCGCAAAGGAGCTTCGCTCTGTTCAGGATGAAATCGAGTCCCTGGCAAACTCCGAGGGTTCCGAAGCCGCTTCTCTTGAAAGTATGGCTATCATACTTGAAAAGTGCGTCAAGAACCCACTGAAAATTCCAAACTACCTGTCACAGATTAAGGACTATATCACGTCCATCTCTGCATGGATGCGTGACTATCGTGACCAGCCTCTGGAAATCGACTACATTGAATTGACTACAGCCGACAACGAATTTGGCGAGGACGAGGCGGGCTTCTTCGATAACCTCTCCTACAGCTTCCAACGTTTCATTGCATCCTTCAATGAGGACTACTCCTCACTCACCGATACAACAGGCGAGGATACTATAAACGTATGGGTGTCACTGGGACGTGACCAGGCACAGGTTGTAAAACAGTTGGTTGAGTCGGAATTTATTCCCGAGTACAATATTCCGGTATCTATAAACCTGGTTGTAGGCGGCGTTGTTGAAGCGACGCTTGCTGACAAGGGCCCTGACGTTGCACTCTTCCTGGGCGGTGAGTTCCCCGTAAACCTTGCCTGCCGTGGACTTTTGGTCGATGTATCAGAGTTGAGCGGATTTGACGAAGTAACCTCACGTTACCAGGCAGAGGCGATGGTTCCCTACGAATACGAGGGCGGAACTTATGGCATGCCTCTTACAAGAAGCTGGGCTATGATGTTCTACCGTAAGGACGTACTCAGTGAGCTGGGCTTTACTACTCCTCCCGAAACATGGAATGAACTTATAGATATGCTTCCTGCACTTCAGAGAAGCTATATGTCTGCGGGTCTTGTACTCCCTGCTGTTGCTGCTGACTCCAACATGGCGCAGATTTCTCCTGCAACAGAGAGCGGCCACACTTTTGCAACTCTTATGCTCCAGCAGGGTACCAACTATTATAATGATAGCTACACCGAAACAATGTTCAACACTAACGAGGCTATTGACGCTTTCGAGATGTGGACATCTTTCTATACCAAGTACGACTTTGATCAGCAATATGACGGCTTCAGCCGATTCCGTACAGGCGAGTATCCTATAGTTATCGCAGATTATACATTCTATAATCAGCTTCAGGTTGCGGCACCGGAAATCAAGGGTCTGTGGGATTTCACAACCATTCCCGGTACAGAGCAGGAGGACGGCACAATTTCTCATGCTGTAAACTCCGCAAGTTCAGGTGCGGTTATCTTCAATAAGGTAGCAGAGAAGGAAAACGGTATTGAGAATGCCTGGAGTTTTCTCAAGTGGTTCGGCTCTACTGAAACACAGATTGCCTATGCAACACAGATTGAGGGCCTTATGGGTCAGATGGGACGTTACGCTCCTGCAAACACCGAGGCTCTTGAACAGCTGGCATGGTCTCCCGAGGAGGTTGAGTCACTGGAAACAGCCATGGATGAGCTTGTTGAAGTACCGATTATCCCTGCATCCTATGCTGTTACACGAAACGTTATGAACGCATTCCGTGAGGTTGTAAACAACTCTGAGAATCCCCGTGATACTCTTATGTGGTACAACCGTGATATTAATGAGGAAATTACCAGAAAACGTGAAAATCTGGGTCTTGACGAAGCTGAGTAAAATAACGGCTAAAATAAAAAAATGAGGAGGGTTTACATTGGATACTGCCGCTATCGGTAGAAGAACGAAAAAAGAGCAGCGACGTCTTACTCTTATTTCCATGAAGCAGAACAAGGCTGCATATGTGATGATGCTGCCATTCATGCTGTTCTTTATCGCCTTTACTGTTGTTCCTGTTGTTATGTCGCTACCTGTGGGTTTCACCGACTTCAACATGGTACAGTTTCCGAAGTTTATAGGACTTTCAAACTATACAACGCTTTTTCTTGCGGATAAAATCTTTATCGAGTCTATCCGTGTTACACTGGTCTTTGCGATTTTTACAGGACCGGTGAGCTACGTGCTGTGTTTCTTGCTTGCATGGCTCATCAACGAGCTTCATCCCAAGCTGAGAACACTCTTCACACTTATATTCTATGCACCCTCAATGGCTAACGTGTATACCGTATGGAAGCTTATCTTCAGCGGTGACACTCATGGTTATCTGAACTCTGTACTGCTGGATCTGGGCATCATAACATCACCTATCCAGTGGCTGACTGACGGTTCCTATGTTCTTGCTGTTACAATTGTTGTACAGATGTGGATAAGTCTCGGTGCAGGCTTCCTTGCACTCCGTGCAGGCTTCCAGAACATCGACCGTTCACAGTATGAGGCGGGCGCAATTGAAGGTATTAAGAATCGCTGGCAGGAACTTATCTACATTACAATTCCATCTATGGGTCCTCAGCTGATGTTTGCAGCTGTAATGCAGATTGTAAGTTCGTTTACAGCAGGTACCGTTTCGCAGAATTTGGTTGGCTTCCCCAGCACAGACTACAAGGCACACACCATCATGAACCACGCCTATGACTATGGCTGGATTCGTTACGAGATGGGTTACGCCTCTGCAATCTGTATGATTCTGTTCATCGCAATGTACTTTATGAATAAGCTCATCAGTAAACTGCTGAGCAAGTATATGGACTAAGGAGGTTATGTCATGGCGAAAAAAGAAAAAGTATATGGCAAACACCTTAAGGTATCCACAAAGCGTGCGGGTCACAAGATACGCGGTACAGTGGGAATCTTCATCTTCCTGCTGATTCTGGGTCTCTTCATGGTACTGCCTATCTATCTTGCAGTAGTAATGTCCATAAAGCCTGTACAGGAACTGTTCGTATTCCCGCCCAAGCTTTATGTAATCGAGCCGACCTTGTCAAACTATACGTCGATGTTCCGTATATGTAGTGACTTATGGGTACCATTTTCCAGATACGTATTTAACAGCGTTTTCGTAACGGTAACGGTAACAGTTTGTCAGGTTGTGTTCTCAGCGATGGCGGCTTTCTGTCTTGCAAAGGTAAAGTTCCCCGGTGCTAAGTTCATGAACAGCATCATCGTTGTATCCCTGCTTTATCAGTCAAACGTTATCTACATTATGCAGTACATGGTTCTTGCCAAGATGGGCATGGTGGATACATGGATGGCACTTATATTCCCGTCAATCGCATCACCTATGTGTCTCTTCCTTATGCGTCAGTCTATCGGTCAGATTCCCGATGCAATGATTGAAGCGGCAAAGGTTGACGGTGCGGGATTGTTCAGAACATGTTGGCAGATTGTAATGCCCAACCAGAAGCCTGCAATGATGACTGTCGTTATCTTTGCTTTCCAGGCTGCATGGAATATTCAGGGCGGTACAATGGTATTCAACGAGTCCCTGAAAACTCTGCCTACAGTTGTACAGCAGGCAGCCTCAGCGGGTCTTGCACGAGCAGGCGTTGCCATGGCTGCAGCGGTATTCATGCTTGTTCCGCCGATAGTAATATTCATGCTGGCACAGCGACAGGTTATCGAAACAATGGCTCATTCGGGCATCAAGGATTAAGGAAGAGGTGAGGAGATTGCAGAAAAAGTTCAAAGCAATGGCATCTGTAGTATGCTCCTGCGCACTCCTTATGACAGGAACAGTTCTTCCTGTCGTATCCGCAGCTGAGCATTACAACGTATACAATTACGACCGTTGGGCAGAGGCTACCCCCTCCCAAGCAGGCTATGAGGCAGTTCGTGCAGTAAGCGGCTCTGACCTCGGATGTGGCGAGATGGACGTTATCCAGGACATCTTCCGTGACAGTCAGAACCTGTTCTACGTGGTGGACAGCGGCAACGGAAGAATCGTTGTTGTAGACGAGACCTTTACAAAGACCGTAAAGGAATACAAGGAATTCAAAGATGAGGATGGAAGCATCCTCACATTGTCCGTACCCGAGGGCGTATACATTTCCGAGGACACGGGCTATATGTACATAGCAGATACAGGTAATTCCCGTCTGCTTGTCACCGACATGGATGGCAATGTAATAATGAAGATTACAAAGCCTGACTCCACACTCTACGAGAACGAAACATTTAAGCCACAGAAGGTGGTTGTTGACAAGGCAGGCAACATTTACGCTGTCCTAAACAACATCACAAATGGTGCGGCTTTCTTTAATGCAGACGGTGTGTTCCAGGGCTACTACGGTGCAAATGCCGTTGAAGCTACAGCTGAGGTTATTGCAGGCTACTTCTGGAACCTGATTGCTACTGATGAAATGCGTGCAAATTCATCAAGAAACGTTGCCGCAGGTATCACTAACTTCGATATCGACGACGAGGGCTTTGTGTTCACAGTAACCCAGTCCTCAAGCTCTGAGTCTGACAGAGTTAAGAAGGTAAACCCTTCAGGTGTAAATCTCTTCTCCGATATTAATGTAACCTTCGGAGACCTAGCATCCTACTATGACGCAACCACCAACCAGACATTCTCCACAAAGCTTGTGGATATAGATGTTGATGATGCGGGCAGACTTAACTGTCTTGACATGGAAACAGGCAGAGTGTTCCAGTATGATGAGGACGGAAATCTCCTTTTTATCATGGGTACCCGCTCTGACCAGCTGGGCGGCTTCTCACTCCAACCCACAGCTATTGAAACCTATGAGGGCAATATTTATGTAACAGACGGTCTGAAGAATACTGTTACAATCTTCGAGGAAACCGATTTCGGTGAAATCGTACATAAGGCTGTTGGTCTCTATAACGATGGCTACTATGAAGAGGCTCTGGGTCCCTGGTATGAGGTGTTGAGCCGTGATGGTAACTACTATGCCGCATACGTAGGTATTTCTTCTGCGCTTCTGAATCAGGGCGACTATGAGGGAGCTATGAAGTATGCAGAGCTTGCCGAGTCGCCTCGCCAGTATAACAAGGCGTTCGAGGGTTACCGTTCTGAGTGGCTAGACGAGAATTTTACAATTGTTGTAGTAGTAGTTCTGGTGCTGATAGTGCTCTGGATGTTACTCCGTCACAACAAGAAGAAAAAGCAGATGAATCAGCCAAAGAACCTTGTGGAAATGCTCCACGAAGGAGAGGAGGAATGATGTGGCTATGATGGATTTAACACAAAAGCAGTGGGTCAAGCATACGGTCTTTCATCCATTTGAGGGCTTCGAGGACCTGCGATGGAAAAAGTCCGGCTCTGTGCTTTATGCGACAATAGTAATCGTAGCATGGTTTATAGGCTCAATCCTCTACTCCAACTTCTACGGTAAGCAGTTCATGATGTCCGATGTAAGACTGTTCAGTATCGTACCATATATTGTACAGACAATCGTGCTCTTCCTTACATGGGTTGTAGGCAACTGGTCAATTTGTACGCTCCTTGAAGGTGAGGGTACCATGAAGAAAATCTACATTTACAGTGCTTATGCACTTATTCCCTATGTGGTACAGCTTTATCTTCAGGTTATCCTATCCCACTTCCTGACACGTGATGAAGCTATCTTCATTACAACTATCCAGGTTATAGGTACTCTCTGGTCTGTAGTACTTATGTTCATGGCTATTAAGGCGGTGCATCAGTACACAGTATCCAAGACAATATTTGCGATGATACTTACAGTAGTGGCAATGCTGCTTATACTCATACTCCTAGTACTTCTGGTAGCACTCTTCCAGCAGGTGTATGTATTTGGCACATCGGTTTACACTGAGATTTCCTATCGTATGAAGGTTTAAGAAGGGCGGTGAAGAGAATTGAATTATAAAAAGATAACAGCGGCTCTGCTTGCTGTGTTGATGATGATTCCTCTTGCCGCAACAAATGCTTTTGCGGATAACGGTGAAGAGGCTGAAACGGAAGCCGCTGATATAGCCGCAGAGGCTGCTGAGGACGGCGAGGAGGGCGCAGAAGAGGGAAAGCGCCGTACCGAGCCTGTAGAGGAAATTGATATTTCTGCGGCTGACGTGGAAAAGTATATGAACAAGCTTAATTCTTGTGACGGCATTACTTTCTATCTCCGTCCCGAGGAATACAAGGACGAAATCGCTGATAAGGACGTTGTTGATTTGCTCAAGAAAATTGAGCTTGCAGGTATTGACGATGAGACCGGCGAAGTTATATGCACACTTGAAGAGGAAGAGGACACTAAGGAGTTTGTTTCTTTCTTGAGTAAAGAAGGCAGATGGCTTGTACAAACTGATGCGGACTATAAGAAGGTTATCAAGGTACGCAAGATTGTATCCCTCCTTGACAGTGAGTATCTCTTCTTGTCCCTGGACAACAAAACCCTTGAGCTTTATAATGACGATTTTGATGAGATTATACGCACAATGAAGGTTGAGGGTACACCAAAGGATGGCGAGGTACACTACACCGATGAAGAAACCGGCACTTGGGATTATGTTCTCAGTGACAAGTACAATCAGCTTTTAAGTGCGGTACGCTTCGTTACAGAGAATGATAACCTTGCACTTTTTGTCAACGATGACAATGGTATGATTGCCATTAAAGACAAAAAGACTGATTATATGTGGTGGTCAACTCCTGTAGGCTCAGGTCACGATCCTATTGCAACAGGTACAATTGTATCTGAGCTTCAGTCTGCGGTGAGCCTGGTATACGGCGAGCCTGCAAAGCGTGCAACTACCAACATGCGTTCAGCCAGTGACGCTTCCGTCAAGGTTAAGGACAAGGGCGATGGCGTTCTGGTTACTTACGATTTTAAATCTGCAGGTATCAGTATTCCTGTGATGTATGAGCTGGAAGAGGACTGCCTCACAGCGGTTGTTGAAACAGCTGATATTGAGGAGGATGACACCTCAAACGCAACGGGCAAGATTCTCACGTCTCTCTCTGTGATGAATAACTTCGGTGCAGCAGGCTCAAAGGACGAGGGCTACTTCGTTATTCCTGACGGCTCAGGTGCGCTTATCAATTTCAATAACGGCAAGACTGATGCGAAGGCGTACAGCCAGAGCGTATACGGAAGTGACCTCACAGCAGTTCCCCTCCAGGAGCCGGACGTTACTGAGCAGGTTTACCTGCCTATGTACGGCATTGTAAACGGTGACAATGCAATGATGGTTGTATGCTCTGAGGGTGATGCAAACGCTAAAATCAAGGCAAGCGTAAGCGGTCAGTCCAAGAGCAGCTACAATATATGTAGCTTTGAGTTTACTCTCAGAAGCACCGACAACTACTACATGTCAGGTGACAACACCACAACTCTCACTGTCTTTGAAGAGGGCGATATTAAGACCGAAAAAATCGAGCTTCGCTACTATCCTCTTGAGGACACAGCAGAGGATGGTATGGACTATATTGATGTTGCAAACGCATACCGTGAATATCTTCTGAATGAGGAAAAAATCGGTGACGATGCAGAAAACTGTGATACAGGCCTTTATGTTGACATTTACGGAGGCGTTGAAAAGACACGTTCTGTGCTGGGTATTCCCGTAACCATGAAAACCGCTCTTACAACCTGCGAGCAGGCTGAAAAGATTATGCAGTCTATCATTGATGCAGGCGGTGCAGATATGGTTGTAAGCTACAACAACTGGACCAATGACGGCATCAAGAATAAGATTGATGTTGACGCAAAGGCTTCCGGTACAATCGGTGGCAAGGGTGACTTTGAGGACTTGCTTGCATATGCAGAGAATCAGGGTGTTGACCTTTATCCTATGGTTAAAAACAGCGGTTTCAAGTCAGGCAACGGCTACTTTACATTTAAAGATACCACCATCAGAGTTTCAGGCTCCTATGCAAGACAGTACACCTATAACCTTGCATACGGTACACAGCAGACATCAAAGAAGCCTCTTTCTCTGATTACCCCTACAGCTTACCCAGAGATATTCACCGACCTATCCGAAAGTATCGCTGATAAGGGCATAAAGAAGATAGGTCTTTCAGAGCTTACCTCCTCCCTCTACGGCGACTACGGCAAGAACCTTGCAGGCAGGGCAAAGGCTCAGGAGCTTCTCTGTGAGTCTTATGAAAAGCTGGAAGGCTCCGCTGAAAGTATTCTTGGTAATACAGCAAACGCTTATGCACTGCCCTATGTTGACAGAATCAGCAATGTACCTCTCCAGTCAAGTGGCTACGATATTTTTGACGCAGACATTCCCTTCTATCAGATAGTTCTCCATGGATTGAAGTCTTACAGCGGTACAGCTGTAAATGGTAGCGCAGACGTGAATGAGACTATTCTCCGTTCCGTATCAGCAGGCGGCGGTGTGCACTTTGATATGATAGGCGTGGAAACAAGTGTGCTCAAGGATACAGAACTTGACTCCCTGTTCTATGCATACTATGCAGACTGGGCAGAAACAGCAGGTCAAAGCTATACATTTGCCAGAGACGTGCTTATGGGTACAGGTGATAAGGCTATCATCGGTTACACTGAGGAAAACGGCGTTATCACTACAACCTATGAGGGCGGTAAGGTAATTGTCATTGACCTTGAAGCTGAATCTGCAACAGTAGACGGCAAGGAATATCTGCTTGCCGATTACGTAAAGGAAGGAGCGTGAGTGTCCCATGAAGATGGGTTATGAAAAAAGAAAAAGTATGTACGGCTACGGCTTCATTGCTTTATGGTTTGTGGGTGCAGTAATATTCTTTATGATACCGCTGGTACAGTCATTCCTGTATTCGTTCCAGGACATCCGTCCTGATACAGGAGGAATGGTAGGCGGCTGGGTTGGTCTTGAAAAGTATAACTACGCTTTCAATGTTGACCCTAACTACCGTCAGTATCTGGTTTCCGTACTCCAGACAACACTGTGGAAAACACCTCTTATCTTGGTATTTTCCCTTTTCGTTGCGGTAATCCTGAACCAGAAATTCAAGGGCAGAACCTTTGCAAGAGCAGTATTCTTCCTGCCCGTAATCATTGCAACAGGTCCCGTATTTAACATTATCAACGGTAACATGGCAAGCACAGGTAATAGTGATGCAAGTCAGTTTTCTACCATGTTCTCCACCGACCTTCTGGGCGAGCTGATGGAATTTTTGGGTATCTATGGAATCTCCGACAGCGTTCAGTCAACTATTGAAACCATATCCGACAATATCTTCGGTATTGTATGGAATGCTGGTATCCAGATTCTTATGTTCCTGTCAGCACTTCAGAACGTTCCTGTTTCTGCAAAGGAAGCAGCACAGATTGAGGGTGCGACAGCTTGGGAATACTTTTGGAAGATCACTCTGCCGAACGTAAGCCCTATGATTCTCACCTGTTTCATTTTCACAATCATTGACTCCTTTACAGATCCCAATAACGCTGTAATGGGCAGAATCAGTGACTTGCAGGTGGACTGGAAGTATGGCGAGGCTTCTGCTATGGCATGGATTTATTTCTCAATAGTTCTGGTCGCAATCGGCATTGTTACACTTATACTCAATAAATTCATTTACTACGAGGTAGATTAAGGAAGGAGGCAGTCATGGAAAAGGTTCTTAATACATCCCTCGCAACACCCAAGCCCGACTCAGAAGTTGGCAACGGTATGACAAAGAGAGAAGCACGTAAAATTCGTATGCAGAACATGAACAAGTCTGAGATTGCCTATATGCGCCGTTCAAGACTATTTTCAGTTGTATGGCCCATATTCCGCTTCTTTATTCTGTTCGGACTCTGCTTTGTAATTGTATATCCCCTTATTTATATGCTCAGCTGTGCATTCCGTGCGCCTGAGGATATGAGCGACCCCACTGTTATGTGGATTCCCAGAAACCTTACCCTTAGTGTTATGAAGGATACAATGAATGTTATGAACTTCTGGAACACTCTGGGTACAACGGTATTTCTGAACGTTGGATGTTCATTGGTACAGGTTGCGTCCTGTGCCGTTGCGGGCTATGGCTTTGCACGATTTAAGTTCAAAGGAAGAGGTCTGCTGTTTGGTATCGTAATCCTCATGATTCTCGTACCCACACAGGTAATTTCAATTCCCCAGTATATGCTGTTCCGTTACTTCGGACCGTTTAACCTCATCAACAATCCGTTGTGTATGTATCTGCCTGCGGCTATGGGCTGCGGTCTTAAGTCCGGTTTGATGATATTCATTTTCCGTCAGTTCTTCAAGGGTCTCCCCAAGGAACTGGAGGATGCAGCGTATCTTGACGGCTGCGGACCATTCAAGACTTTCATAAAGGTTATGATTCCCAATGCCAAGTCCTCATTCCTCACCGTATTCCTGTTCTCAATCGTATGGTACTGGAATGACTTCTATGTAAGCTCCACTTTCTTCAATAAGAATCAGACAGTTGCTCTGATGCTGAAGAACTTGAGCACACTGCTTTCACAGGCTCTGTTCAACAATGCAGATGTAAGCCCCAGAGAGCAGATTGTATGGATGGAAGCAGGCTGTCTGCTTGCAATTGCCCCTATCCTTATCATGTATATCTTCCTACAGAAGTACTTCACGGAGGGTATCGAGCGTTCGGGTCTGGTTGGATAACATCCGTTTACTCGCAATTTCAAAGCTGCCGCAGTTTTCAGCGGCAGCTTTTTCATTTGAGGATAAAAAGCTTTTCAGCATATTAAACAAAAAATGGGTAGTATTTTTTACGCTGTAACAGACAATTTTAATTGACAAATTGATGAGCTAATGGTATAATATGTACATAGATGAATCACAGAGCAAAGAAAGGACAAATAAAAAATGAAAGATTCAATTCGTAAGTACATAGCTGAGTTTATCGGCACAGCAGTACTTGTTATTTTTGGTTGCGGTAGCGCAGTAGGACTCAATTCACTTCTGAATGCACAGGCTGTGTTGGTACCCTTGGCATTTTCTACACTGGGTATTTCGTTTGCATTTGGTTTGGTAATTGTTGCAATGGCGTATTCTATAGGCAATATATCCGGCTGTCACATTAACCCTGCAGTTTCACTGGGTATGCTGATAGCAGGAAAGATGTCCGTACAGGATTTCATTGGCTATGTAATTTCACAGTTCCTTGGTGGTATCGCAGGTGCGGCGGTGCTGATGATGATTCTCGGCGGCACAGAGTTGGGACTGGGCGCAAACGGTTACGGCGAAGCAAGCGTGTTGGGCACAAGCATGGCTCAGGCACTGGCAATTGAAGTTGTACTCACCTTCGTATTTGTATTCGCTATTCTCGGCGTAACATCAAAGGCACAGAATAGTTCGGTAGCAGGTATTGTTATCGGTTTGACACTGACCCTTGTACATATCCTTGGTATACCCTTTACAGGTACATCTGTAAACCCTGCAAGAAGTCTCGGCCCTGCGCTTTTCATGGGCGGCGAGTCTCTCTCTCAGGTATGGGTATTCATCCTTGCACCTCTCATGGGCGCAGCAATTGCGGCAATTGTTTTCCGTCTGCTTCAGCCCGAGGATGACAAGAAGTAAAAATGCAGTCCAGAGCATTTATCTCTTTTTTCTCATTGTTTTTCCCAAGACAGCCGTTACTGATTTTCAGTGCGGCTGTTTTGGGCTATAAAAGATTGTTGTCATGTTTTTCCCGTACTTGACACGCACATGCAAATCAGCTATAATTATAGCATAAAGCGTATATATGCGCTTATGAAATACAATAAACTACATTCTATGCCCTCATTGAAAGGAGTAATACTTATGACAAAGAAACATTTCAGCCGCATTGCTGCTTTTTTCACCGCAGCTGTTCTTATGACAGGCTCAGCGTCCATAAATGTAAACGCCGACGAAGCCATGAAAATCGTTGTTCTCGGTGACAGTATCAGTACAGGCTACACAATGGACTCCACCCTCACGGGTTCCTATGCAGATATGTTGGGCTGCTATTATAATGCGGATGTTACATCATTTGCACAGGACGGCTTTACCAGTGGCGATCTTCTTGCACAGCTTTCTGACAGTGCTGTACTTTCAGCTGTTGCTGAAGCGGATGTTGTACTGGTAACTATCGGCGGAAATGATATTCTCCAGCCTGTTTTGAAAAACGATATTATTGATGCATCTCAGTATTCCACTATGATTGACCTTATAAGAAGTCTGGGTGGCGGCAGTGATATGACGCTAGTAACATCCATGAATATTTATCTCAACAAAAATATGCCCACAGCCATCAATCAGTTTCGCCAGAATATTGTTCAGATTGCGGATATTCTTAAATCCTCTGCAAATGGTGAAATTGTTTTCCAGACAGTCTACAATCCCATGGATGTTGACGCTGACAATACACCCCTGGCAACCAGCGGCTCTATGGAAATGCTCAGCAGCTATGTAAATAAGTTTCTGGAGGGTATTCCCAATAACACGGTATATGTTGAGGGTCAGTGCGTAAACGGTGCAATCCGTGACCTTACAGATGTTACCGTTATCGACACATACGACCTCTTATTTGACCACGGCTACTATTATACCCGCATATACAATGTTGATATTCACCCCAACAACAGAGGTCATCTGATAATGGCAGAGGCTATCATCCGTGCGCTTAATCTTCCTGAAACAGGCAGTGAGAATGCCCATGCCATGAGAGCAGCCTACACATATACCGAATCCACCGACAAAACCACAGCCAATGCTACTCTGGGAAATGTAAACGCTGATTTCAATGCTACAATTGTTGACCGTATATTGAATAAGAATTACGTTTACGGAGATGTTGACGCAAACGGTTTGGTTGATATTGCTGACGCAGCAGCAGCACTGAATATTTATTCATCTGTTGCAGCAAATGTCACCCCTAATGTTGCAGAAATAAATATTGCCTCAGCTGATGGAAACCGTGACGGTGTAACTGATATTGTTGATGCAAGCTCCATGCTGCTTTACTATGCATCCCGTGCAGCAGGTATCTACACAGGCACTTATGATGAATTTGTAATGAGATAATCAAATTGTAACGCAAGGCAGTCTGTGTGCAGGCTGCCTTTTTATCTGTGAAAAAGCCGGGTATTCTGTTTTACGATGTTTTCCGTAGGCTATCATAATATTATCACATAAAAAGCTATAATAATAATTAAAGAAACAATAGCAAAGGCTTATGAATAGATTTTGATTCAATCTGAAAGGATGAGCAATATGAACAACGAGTATGAAAACAATATAAACGGTAGCACAAATGAAAACGGTGCAAATACTAATCCCACCGGTAACGGCTATAATGACTACAGAAATGGCTATTACCGCAATCCCAATCCCCACCAGGATGAGCCGGTAAACCGTACGGCTTACAGCAATAGCGGTAATACTTCCGGCTATAACAGCAGCAGTAGCTACACTAACAGTACAGGCAGTGAAAACGGCTTCAGCTATACTAATTATTATAACACCCCCGGAAACAGCCAATCTCCCAAGGAACCTAAGAAAAAGGGCAGGGGTACTAAAATTGCAAGAATTGCTGCACTTAGCACAGCGGCAGTTGTACTGATAGGCGGTGCATTCTATGCAGGCGGCTACTATGTGGGAACGGTTTCAGGCAAGACAGACAATACTCAGAAGTCCTCGGTAAGTACAGACGTTAAGGCACAGGCAGATTCCGAAACAGTTTCTCAGACTACAACTGCTGAATCCATCCCCGGACTCATCGACCTTGCTTCCCGTGAGGGTGCTATAACTATTCCTGAGATTGTTGCGAAGATGACTCCATCTGTAGTAGGCGTCCAGGCAACTTACGTTATCACTCAGACCACTGACCCCTATTCAGGCTTTGGCAACTTCGGAGGCTTCTTTGGAAACTGGGGCGGTGGGCAGTCCCAGACACAGACCCAGGAGGCAGTGAGCACAGGTACCGGCGTTATAATGTCTGAGGACGGCTACATTGTTACCAATGCTCATGTAATCTACGACTCCACAAACGGCTACGGTGCGGCGAAATCCGTTGAGGTACAGATGTACGACGGCGAAACAACCTATCCCGCAGAAATCGTTGCATACGATGTTGAAACCGACCTTGCAGTCCTAAAGGTTGCACAGACAGGTCTTACACCGGCAGAGTTCGGCAACAGCGATGAATGTCAGGTAGGCGAGCTTGTAGTAGCAATTGGAAACCCTTTGGGACTTGAACTTCAGAATACAGTTACCTGCGGTATTATTTCCGCTCTTAACCGTGAAATCACAATCAATGACAAGGAAATGACGCTTATTCAGACTGATACCGCAATTAATAGCGGCAACTCAGGCGGTCCCCTTATCAATAGCGCAGGACAGGTTATCGGTATAAACTCCGCAAAGATGTCCTCAAGCTACTCTACAGACAGTGCAAGCATTGAAGGTATTGGCTTTGCAATTCCTATTACCGAGGCTAAGGAAATTGTAAACGACCTTATCCAGTATGGCTATGTAACAGGCAGACCCCAGCTGGGTATCAGCTGTCAGGATGTTTCCGAGGCGGTATCCAAGGCTTATAATATTCCCGTAGGCTCTTATATTATCAGTGTAACCGAGGATGGTGCTGCTGATAAGGCAGGCCTCCAGATTCAGGATGTAATTATTGCTATTGACGGTAACGAAATTGAGACTACCGAAGAGCTTAATGACTACAAAAACGAGCGTGACGCAGGTGACGAGGTTGTATTGACTATCGTTCGCTCAGGTCAGCAGATGGACGTTGCTGTAGTCCTTGAAGAGGCTGTAACTACAGAGACACAGTCATAAATTACGCTATCCACTTATCTTCATACATTCTCCTTATTATTTTTCCGGAAAGGCACTTGCTAAAAGCGAGTGCCTTTTCGGACGCTGTGACACCAAAGAAAGTGAAGTTTCATAGAATGGAAAGAAGCCGTTTTAGGTTGCTTTGTGAGGAGTGAATTTCTATGAAGAAAATTATAGTTGCAGGTAGTGACAGCCGCATGAGGTATGCAAGGGAAAGATTGGCTGAGTCCTTTGAGGTCTTTGATGAGAACACGGGAGAGATGCAAGCAGATGGTCTGGTTCTTCCGCCTGTGGTGAAAGATGGCGAACAGCTGTCTATTATACTATTAAGTAATATAACGGATGGTGGGACTGTATTTGGCGGCAAAGAGAATGAGGTTCTGTCAGCAATACGGAAGAAAAGAGGACTTCGCTATGTGAATTTTATGGAGGATGAAGCTCTTGCCATGGGTAATGCTGTACTGACTGCTGAAGGAGCACTCTGGACAGCTATGAAGGAGTCGGGAAAAGCCATATGGAAGAGTGACGTTCTGGTAACGGGCTTCGGAAGGATAGGAAGCCTCCTCACAACACGACTTCTTGCCCTGGGTGCAAGGGTTACAGTTGCGGCAAGAAGTAAAGTTCAGCGTGTAAAGGCAGAAGCAATGGGTGCTGAGAGTGCGTCTATTCCCCTTGACACTGAAATAATCAAAAAGAAAAAAATCATATTCAATACAATTCCGGCTGAAATTTTCGGCAGGGAAGAGATAAAGGCGACTGATGATGATGGGGTTCTCGTGGATCTTGCCTCGGCTCCCTTTGGCGTAAATGAGGAATGTGTCCGGCTTTTTAATAAAAAATATATCAGGGCAACGGGGCTTCCGCCGGATGTTATGAGGTAACAAAAGTGGAAAAATACGGAAATTCTGTGGAAAATCCTGTTGAAAGATAGTTTTCTTGTGAAAATCCACTAAAAATGGTGATTATATTCTTTGAAGAATTTTAAAAAAAATCAGCCCATCCACTTGACATTCTCGGCGGAATATGTTAAAATACTGTTGTAAATCCGTTATCGGGCACATGCACCGTGTCACGACAATTGATTTAAATGTTCATGAATTGGCAGACGGCTCGGGCAACCGGGAGAAGCAATCACGTGTGCGCAGCGAATGAACATAAATAAAATTTTATAGAAGAGAGGTAATTGGAAATGAAGAAGATTTTCAACAGGGTTCTGGCAGCAGCTATGGCAGTTCCGATGGTACTGACTCAGGGCGTTGTAGGCACTGTTTCCGCTGAGGACACAGGCGCTAAGGCACTCAAGGCAGATACTTTTACTTACATTGCTCCTGATCAGATTGAGTCTAACTGGAATGAAAAGCTCCTGAATGTTGTTATCGGTCTTGAAGGCACACAGCAGGAGATCTCCAAGGATGATTTCCTGGCACTGATTCCTCAGACAAACTCCTACGGCGCAATGCTGGCAGAAGTTATGGCTGACGCTGAAAATCCTGTTCTTACAGTAAACGGTGGCGTTGTAACCATCAAGGGTACAGTAGATCTTTCTACCTATGCAGAAGCTAAGATTTACTCCAAGGTAAGAAAAGCTACCGGCATGGATCTGATAATGACAGCTTTTGACAAAACCGTTGAATACTCTGTAACAGTTGATGGCAACGTTCTCATGGATGGTAAGACATTCAATGTTAATCCCGTTGTAACAATTGACGGTCAGAACATTGACCAGTCCAATGCATCTGACTACTTCAAGGGTCTGGAAGCTCAGCTGGCAGCAGAAGTAGGCGCACAGGTTAGCGTAACAGCTGATATTGCTGATGCTATGGACGTTGAATTTATCTCCAAAATGGAAAAGGCTGAATCCTGGGCTGCAAAGGCTGCAAAGATTGAGCGTACAGGTGAATATGCAACAGCTGATGAAACAGTTGCTGCTGTTAGCAGATTCTTCGACAAGAGAACAAACGCATACGAATTCCCCTCATCAGTTGATGAAGCTGTTGCAAGACATGGCAAGGCTTTCAATAAGGCTGTTGAGCTGCTGAGCGACATTACCGTAACAAGCGGTTTCGCACTGGATATCACAGCTGATGACGTTGCTGCTATCGCTAAGACTGGTTCTGATTTCGCAGTTGCAGTTTCCGATGGCGTATACAACATGACATTCACAATCCCCGATGATGAAGCTGATGACGTTGCTGAATATGTAAACGCAAACGCTACTCCTGATGAGAACGGCGTAACAAAGGTTTATGCTTCTTCTAAGAAGATTGTTGAAGTACAGGTTGATGTTGCTGGTGAAGTATTCTACAATGTAACAAGAGAAATCGAGTACATTGATTCTGCTATGACTACAACAACCACAACTGATGTTACTACAACTACAACATCTACAGATGTTATAATTACAACAACAACTACAACTACAACATCTACAGATGATACCACCACAACAACTACTACAACTACTCTGCCTGCAGAGTTTGAGGTAGAATCTGTAGAGATTGAAGCAGGCGTTGGCTACTACTTCTCTCACGATGAGAACGAATTTGACCTGTCTGCTCTGATTTCCAACCTGACTCTGGTTGGTACACTGGATGGTAAGGCGTACACAGTTGTTATTGCAGCTTCTAACTATGCTACATACCTGACACCTGCTTATGCAACACCTGCTGACTTCTTCAACGCAGTTGAGGGCACTGCTTATGTTGCAAACGAACTGGCACTCACAGTTACAATGCCTGAGAAGCAGAAGGTTGCTGACGATGCAGATCTGTCCGTAACCGGTCCTACAGTTTACATCGGCGTTAAGGGCGATGCAGACCTGGATGGTGTTGTAGCAATCGCTGACGCTCAGAAGGTTCTGACATACTATGCTCAGTCTGCTGCTAAGGTGGATGTTACTCCTCTGAACGAGGACGCTAACCTGATCGCTCTGGCATACTTCCTGGCAGACGTTGACACTGAGTCCACTGCCGGTGCAGACAGCGATGCTGGTGTTCTGTCAATTTCTGACGCACAGGCTATCCTGGCATACTACTCACAGAATGCTGCTGAGCTTGGTTCCACATGGGATGAAATCCTCGGCAAGTAAGAAACATATAAAATCAGGTACGTATCCGGCAGGGTATGTAATGTATTCCTGCCAGATCCAAATAAATTTTATATTTGAAAGGAATTTTCTAAAATGAAGACTACATTTAAGAAGAGCATGGCTGCACTTTCTGCAGCTGCTGTAGTAGCAGCATCCGCAGCTGTATTTGCTGTTCCTGCAGACGCTGCTGCTGGTACACTGACTGCTGGTACTGTTGAACTGACACTTGACGAACTGAAGGCTGCAAACTACAAGGTTACTGTTCCCTTCTCTATCTCTAATAACCCCGGTTTCTCCGGTCTGGGTTGGGGCTTCAGCTATGACAGCCGTCTGACACTGACTGCTGCTAAGGAAGCTGGTGTTCTGACATCTCTGGACGATGGTATCACAAAGGGCGTTGGTAATAACACTAAGCTGTGCCTGTACTGGGCTGGTATTGCAGTTAACCCTAACTCCATGACTGCTGAGCAGGCTTGGTGTACAGAGGATGGTCAGTTCTGGACTGCTACATTCACAGTTCCTGAAGATGCTCAGGCTGGCGATGAGTATATCATCGAAGTAGTAGCTGATACAGGTACTGCTACTCAGGAAATCACAACTAAGGATGGCGTTACATCTTCTGCTCTGGTAAATGGTAAGATCGTTATCAAGGCTGATTCCACAACAACAACTACTACAACTACAACTACAACAACTACAACTACAACAACTACTACAACTACAACTACTACAACTACAACAACAACTACTACAACTGAAGAGGCTACAACAACTACTACAACAACAACTGAAGAGCCTGGCACAACAACTACAACAACTACAACAACTGCTGCTACAACTACTGGCGCATCTGAGTCTCCTAAGACCGGTGACGTTCTGCCTGTAGCTGGCGCTGCTGCTGCTCTGGTAGTTATCGGTGGTGTAGCTCTGGTTGCTAAGAAGAGAAAGTAATTTCTTTTAAGAGCAATTAAAGTTCTCACAGATTAACATCTGAATTAAGGCACTCTCCTTCGGGAGAGTGCTTTTTTTATGCATATTAGCATAGAATTTCCCGAGGTGATTTATGATGCATGGAATCTATGCCCGCCAATCGGTGCCAAAAAAAGATTCAATATCCATCGAAACCCAGATAGAGCTGTGTATGAAAGGTATACCTGAGGGAGAAAAGGCAGATACGTATATTGACAGGGGCTTTACAGGAACAAATATGAACCGTCCGGCATTTAAGGCATTGCTTCGTGACATTGAGCGAGGACTTATAAAAACAGTCCATGTCTATCGTTTCGACCGTATTTCCCGCTCACTTACTGACTTTGCAAAGCTTTCGGAACGTCTGAGGGCTAAGGGTGTTACCCTTATCTCTGCGACAGAAATGATTGATACAAGCGCACCGATGGGAATGATGCTTGTGCGGCTTTTGGTTATGTTTGCAGAGCTTGAACAGCAGACCATCGCAGAACGTCTCCGTGACAACTATCGTTCCCGTGCAGAAAAGCTCATGCCTCTGGGTGGTAATCCTCCTTATGGCTATAATGCGAACTTTGTCCCCAATGAAAACGCCGAAACTGTTCGCATGATTTATACTCTTGCCTTAAAGGCTCTAAGTCTTGATGCTATAGCAAAAACGCTTAACTCAACGGCTACATTATCCCCGAAAGGAAGTCTCTGGACGGGTCAGCAGGTGGGACGCTGCCTTAAAAATCCTGTTTATGTAAAATTCAAAGCTCAGCTTGTGCCATACTTTAACCGAGAAAAGATGCCGCTTTTGTTGCCGGAGAAAGCTTTTGTCGAGGGCAAAGGGGTTCATCTTGTTCGCAGTCAGGGTACTGCCTACATAGCTCCCGGCACTCATGATGGTCTAATTGAGGCAGAGTTTTGGCTTACCGTTCAGGATGTGCTTCTTGCCCGTAAGCCTTCATCAAGTCTTGGGAGTGGAAAAAGTTCCTGGCTCCAGGGACTAGTATTATGCGGAAAATGCGGTTCTTCCTGTTATATACGTACCACAGGAAATGGCGTGTACAGCTACATTGTTTGCAGCGGTAGGCGCAAGGGGATATGTGAGGGACTTCGAGCAATTCCAACAGAAGATGTTGAAAGGTGGGCTACTCCTATTCTGGAAGATGAAATAAAATCTCTTTTGTGTACGCAATTAACGGATAGAGAGCTTGCACGACTTGCTGAGAAAGAGCCTGAGATACCTGTTGCAGTGTCCTTTGAACGGATGAAATTCTATGACAAAAAAGCTGTTGCAAAGCTCATTGTAAAAAATCTCATTATAACGGAAAGAAGCCGTGAGCTGATTCTAAGGTAAATTTGTCATGGCATCGCAGCCGCTCCGGGGAAAGCCGCACCAATCACCGCAGGAAGGCTTCTCGGCGAAACAATCAGCCGTATAATAGAGGAGCAGAATTTATGAAGAAGCTTAACGGCAGACGAATCGGATTTGCAGTGACCGGTTCGTTCTGTACTTTTGAGCGGGCATTCAGCGAGGCAGAGAAACTTGTGTCACTCGGGGCAGAGCTTACCCCGATTTTCTCAAAAAATGCTGCTGAGATAAACACCCGTTTCGGCAAAGCTGCCGACCATATCCGCCGTATGGAAGAGATAAGCGGCAGGCGTGCACTGCTTACTATTACCGATACAGAGCCGCTGGGACCTAAGAATATGCTTGATGCAATTGTTGTTGCACCCTGCACGTCCAACACTCTGGCAAAACTCACCTATGGCATTGTTGACACAAGCGTGACTATGGCTGTAAAGTCCATGCTTAGAGGCGGTAAACCTGTTATTATTGCAGCAGCAACCAACGATGCACTTCGCAATTCCGCAAAGAATATCGGGCATCTTCTCAATACCAAGAACTACTATTTTGTCCCTATCGGTCAGGATGCTCCCGACAAAAAGCCTGCGTCTATGGTTGCACACTTTGAACGGCTATGCGATACTGTTGTTGGTGCTTTTGAGGGCGTGCAAATTCAGCCTTTAATCATATAGACAGCTTGATTTGTTAAAATTATTCTGGGAAAATATGTATTATTAAGCCGCCCGAATTGCTTTTGAAGGCTCGGGCGGCATTTTGGGGGCTTGTAAATGGTAGGAATCATAATAAATCAGACGATAATCATGCTTCTGCTAAATTTGGTGGGAATACTTGCATATCGCCTTAAAATAGTAAACCGTGACGGTGGACGACAGCTTTCGGCTGTGGTGTTGGAGATAGTAACCCCTGTGGTGGTTGTACATGCTTATATGGATGTAGAATATTCAAGAGAGCTTGCGGTCAATCTTCTCTGGACTTTTGCTTTGTCGGCGGTATCATACGCTCTGACCATCATAGGTGCAGTGCTTATTCTCAGACAGAAAGAGGGACGTGAAACCGCCGTTGAACGCTTTTCCGCCATCTATAGCAACTGCGGCTTTATGGGCATACCCCTTGCAAGCGCACTCTTTGGCGCAGAGGGCGTACTCTACCTTACAGCCTTTCTCACTCTCTTTTTCTTCCTTTCCTGGACTCATGGCATTATGACCCTTACCGGCAAGCGCAACTTCAAAGCACTACTTAAAGTTTTACGGTCACCTACTGTTATAGCAATAGCCATCGGACTTGTGCTGTATTTTACGCAGATAAAACTGCCATTGGTGCTGTCAGATACCATGAACTATATAGCCTCTCTGAATACACCTCTTGCAATGATAGCCTCGGGCATAAGCGTTGCCCAGACTAATCTCATTGCTGCACTAAAAAATAAGCGTGTATATTTTACGTCAGCATGCAGATTGCTTATACTTCCACTGTTTACCATGGCGGTCTGTCTCTGCTGTCCGTTTATAGCAGAAGAGACGAGGGTAGTAGT
The DNA here is from genome assembly GCA_964594275.1 of uncultured Ruminococcus sp. Classification (GTDB taxonomy): domain Bacteria; phylum Bacillota; class Clostridia; order Oscillospirales; family Ruminococcaceae; genus Ruminococcus_C. Next base: position 48,583 of record CAZQMA010000002.1, read on the forward strand.
GCTGTTGCTAGCCGCCGCACCCTCAGCGGCAATGTGTACGCTTCAATGTCAGAAGAGAGGACTTAACGATTCCTACGCTTCGCAGATTTTTGCACTGAGTACTGTCTTTTCAGTGGGGACTTTGCCGTTGATACTGAAGGTGTATACTGTATTGTTAGAAATTATATATTAACTGTAATGAGGTCGGAGAAAATTGTGGTCGAGCCGGTAGCACTATAGACGGAGAGGGACAAGACTGCTTCTCCTGTCTTTCCACTTGTATAAAGCATATTTTGAAAACAAATGACGCTATATCATAGGAGCCATAAAATGAACTATCAAATCACAACACAGAGCGAACAAATAAACACCTTGCAGGCGCATATACTGAGACTTATATGGGATGAGGGCGGTATTTCACGAACCGATATAGCTGCGCGCCTTTCTGTTGCAAAGGCAACCGTTACCAAATTTGTAAATCAACTCATAGCTGCTGATATTCTCTATGAAGTTGGCGAGGAGACGATCGAGCATTCCATGAAACAGGGCAGACGAAAGGTACTTGTTGACTTTAACAGGGAGAAACGCTTTATTTTGGGTGTTTACGTTGGCATTGACGGATTATCAGTAGGTCTGACAACACTTAGGGGTGAGTGCCTGGGCAAGGTAAATGAGCCGCTCAGCCCAGATTTAACAGCGGAAACTGTTGCCGCTCAAATCCGTACCGCAGTTGAAAGGCTTATCAAGGACAGCTGTATAACTCCTGACAGGATTCTTTCAGCGGGTGTCAGTACAGAGCATGGACTTATGGAGAACCTAGGAATTTCAAGTTGTGCGGTCTTTGAGGATGGTATACGTGCAGTTGTAAATGTAAACGTTTATTCCGGCAATGGAACGGCGCTAAGAGCCTTTGCTTGTGCAGAGGAGGACGGCGGTGTAAATCAGCATTACAGTCGTGCTGTTATTGAATTCGCAGGTGAGCGGATTTATATGACGGAAATCGGCGCAGATGCGGTCTTTGAACGTGAACTGTACCGTCTGAGAGATATAACTCCGGTGGCTGATTTAATTGAAATGCCCTCAGAGCTATGTAATCGCTCTGTAACAGCTTTTGCAGAGCTAATTGCAAACGTACTTGTCATAAGCGGTGTGAGCCGTGTGGGGCTGATAGGAGTGAAACTAAGCGATGATGAATTTGCTGCCATTAAAGCTCGCATACAGGAGCTTACAGGAGAGGACATGACAGACAGAATCAAGGCATACGGTCTCCCCGAGAATCACCGTTACCGTGGTGCAGGCTGCTATGCTGCTGTTATGACTTTTTGTAGGAGCGGGGAACTTCTATCGGATGAAGCAAATTAAAAGAATATTAAAGATGATAGGTGTGTTTGTAACGCTAAAAAACGCACCTAAATTCCTTGCATTTCAATTTAATTTATGATATAATAAAAATGTATGTGCCTTTTAAGGCTTTAAACAATTCACAATTGAAAGGAACAGCTAATGATTACAGTTTCAAATGTAAGCCTCCAGTTTGGCGGCGATACGCTTTTTAAAAATGTTGACCTTCAGTTTAACCCCGGCAATTGCTATGGTGTCATTGGTGCAAACGGTGCGGGAAAGTCTACCTTTCTTCGCATCCTGAACGGTGAGCTGAAGCCAACTACAGGCGAAGTAACTATTCCCAAGAACCTCCGTATGAGCGTTCTTAAGCAGGATCACTTCGCATACGACGAATACACCGTTCTTGATACCGTTATCATGGGCAATCAGCGCCTCTATGATGTAATGCAGGAGAAGGATGCTCTTTACGCAAAGGAGGACTTCTCTGAGGAGGACGGCGAAACAGCTGCTAACCTTGAAGCGGAGTTTGCAGAGATGGACGGCTGGGAGGCTGAATCAAACGTTTCAAAGCTCATTCAGGGTCTGGGACTTTCCGAGGATTTGCTCTATCAGCAGATGGCATCTCTTTCAGGTAATGAAAAGGTGAAAATTCTCCTTGCACAGGCACTGTTCGGCAATCCTGACATCATCCTCATGGACGAGCCTACTAACCATCTTGACATTGATGCAATCCGTTGGCTTGAGGACTTTCTCTCTGAGTACTTTGGTACGGTAATTGTTGTATCCCATGACCGTCACTTCCTGAATAACGTGTGTACCCACACTGTTGACATCGACTACACCAAAATCAAGATGTACGTGGGTAACTACGAATTCTGGTATGAGTCAAGCCAGATGATGCAGCGTCTTATCAAGCAGCAGAATAAGAGAGTAGAAGAGAAAATCAAGGAATTGAAATCTTTCATCGAACGATTTTCTGCCAATAAGTCAAAGTCCCGTCAGGCTACCTCCAGAAGAAAGCTTCTTGATAACCTGGCAGTTGAGGAAATGCCTGCCTCCAGCAGACGTTACCCCTTTATCGGTTTTGAAATGGACAGAGAATTGGGCAAGGAAATTCTCCAGGTAACAGACCTCTGCAAGACTGTTGATGGCGTAAAACTTCTTGACCATGTAAGCTTCACCCTTGGAAGAAATGACAAGGTTGCCTTTATCGGTGAAAGTGAGCAGGCTATAACCATGTTGTTCAAGATTCTCATGGAAGAAGAACAGCCTGATTCAGGTAGTTTCAAATGGGGTATTTCTACTTCTACTTCCTACTTCCCCGTAGACAACTCCGAATTCTTCAATGACTGCGACCTGTCCATCATTGACTGGATTCGACAGTATTCCGAGCATGATATAACAGACACCTTCCTCCGTGGCTTCCTGGGCAGAATGTTGTTCTCAGGTGACGACGTATTCAAGCCTGTAAAGGTGCTCTCCGGCGGTGAAAAGGTACGCTGTATGTTTTCACGTATGATGCTCTATCATTCCAATGTATTGGTGCTTGACCGTCCCACAAACCACCTTGACTTGGAAAGCATCACTGCGGTTAATAACGGTCTTATGAACTTCAAGGGTGTAATTCTCCTTGCATCTCACGACCACGAAATTATGCAAACCTCCGCTAACCGTATCATTGAAATCACCGAAACAGGCTGTCTTGACCGCCAGGGTACTTATGAAGAATTCCTTCAGTGGAAGAAGGAACAGGGTAAATAAGAGCTTTGGGGAAAACTTTGATTTTGTGTAATTGAATTATTGCGATAATACATATATACATATATATATATATATATATATTGAAAACAATCGTGATTTTTACCGTTTACAAATTGGCAGAAATATGATATAATCTAATTACATTAGTAAAAAATAACAAAAGAGGTAGGATGTTATGAAAAGAGCAATGAGTTTTATTATGTGTCTCGCTGTAGTAATGGGTGTGACCATGACAGGCTGCGGCACGGAAGACAAGATTAGGGAAGCCGCTGAAGAAGCAGCACGACTTCAGGCGTCTGAAGATGCAGCAAATGCAGCACTGGAAGCCGAAGAAGAAACAACAGAGGCTGAAACAGAAGCTGAGACTGATGAGGCTACTGAGGCTGAAACTACTGAGGAAGCTACAGAAGAAACTACTGAAAAATCTGACGCAGATTCTGACAATAGCACAGCTTCCGATGAGATTGATGCTAATCTCATCAATTTTGATAAGATGTCTTTTATGATCAATGGCTATGAGTGCATACTTGGCGAAACAACACTTCAGGAACTGATTGATGCCGGTGTTCCTTTCACTGAAAATAGCCTTGCAGACGCTAATAATAATCTCAATAGTAACTATACAACGAGCTTCAAAGTAACACTGGGTGAATATTGGAATGCAACTATTGACGTTATGAACGATACAGATAGTGGTAAGCCGGCAAATGAATGTTTTGTTTGTGAGCTGTATCTGCCTGTAAACCAGGATGTGACACAGGATGTTCTTTCATTAGGTTTTCCGCTTGATGTCACTGCGGAAGAACTTCTTGCAACACTCGGTGACCCTGATGAAACAGATGAATATGTAAGCGATGACAGTGATTATCACAGTGAAACTTATGAGTGGACTAAGGACGCTGAGATTTATATTGGCGACAGCCGTTATAAATTTCAATTTATAAATGATGAGCTTGCTTATTTCTACATGGAATATACTCCGTGATTACAATAATTAAATGCATAATAAAAAGAGCCTTTTGAGGCTCTTTTTTGTTGTTGATAGGTGATGATTTCACAGCAAAAAGGCTGTCGTTATTAAAAGAACGACAGCCTTTTTATAATTTAAACGAGTATATAATTAGCCGAGCAACTTTTCAGCTGCAGCAATCTTAGCAGTACAAACGAATACGTCCATAGCCTTCTGAAGCTCTTCCTCAGTGGGGAAGGTGGGAGAGATACGGATATTTTCGTCTTTGGGATCCTTGCCGTAGGGGAAAGATGCGCCTGCACCTGTGAGTACAACGCCTGCTTCCTTACAGAGAGCTACAATCTTCTTTGCACAGCCTTCCTGGTTGAAAGAGATGAAGTAGCCGCCCTGAGGGTTGGACCAACTTGCAATGCCCAGGTCTGCCATTTCCTTTTCCAGAGTATTCTCAACAATAGCAAACTTGGGAGCAATGAGATCCTTGTGCTTCTTCATATGCTCTACCAGGTTCTCGAATTTATTATCAAAGAAACGGAGATGTCTCAGCTGGTTAATCTTGTCGTAGCTGATTGTAGCAAAGCCCAGAGAATTTTTCAGGCTCTTCATATTGTTTTCTGATGCAGCCATGATAGATACGCCTGTGCCGGGGAAGGTGATCTTAGAGGTGGACGCAAACATATAGCAAATGTCCTCATTGCCTACCTTCTTAGCTTCCTCCAGAAGATTTGCCTGTACGGGGGGATTGTCAACCAGGTGGTGAGCGCAGTAAGCGTTATCCCAGAAGATACGGAAGTCGGCTGCCTTGGGTCTAAGAGCCGCAAAACGCTTTACAACCTCATCGCTGTATACAACGCCGCCGGGATTTGAATACATAGGAACGCACCATACACCCTTGATGGATTCATCCTCTGCAACTAGCTTTTCAATCATATCCATGTCAGGACCGTTGTCGTTCATGGGAATGTTAATCATTTCGATGCCGAAGAATTCAGTGATTGCAAAGTGACGATCGTAGCCGGGAACAGGACATAGGAACTTGATAGCACCCTGCTGTGCCCAGGGCTTACCACCCATAACACCGTTTGTCATTGCAACGGACATAGACCAGTACATAGCATTAAGACTTGAGTTACCGAAGATGATAGTTTCCTCGGGAGCGACGCCCAGCATCTTGGAGAAGAACTCCTTAGCCTCAGGTATACCGTCCAGAACGCCGTAGTTACGACAGTCCAGACCGTTTTCAGCCTTGTAGTCGTCACGTTTCAGGCAGTCCATAAGGTCCATGCTCAGTTCAAGCTGCTTGGGGGAGGGCTTGCCACGAGACATGTCAAGCTTCAGGTTTTCCTGCTGATACTGTGCATAGAGTGCCTTGTTGTCGCTGAGAAATTTTTCAAGCTCAGCTCTGTTCATTTCTGATAATTTCATCTTGTTCACACGGGACTTCGTATTGCGAAATCCTTCTCCTTTCAGGTTTTCCCGCTGTCCTTTGACAGGGTTTTACTCACTGACTTATATTATAACATATCTTCCACCCGAGTGCAAGTGTTCACCCGTAAAATACATAAAAAATTTCTTTTTATCAAAAAGCAAAGGCACATCCTTATGATGTGCCTTGAATACTTTTAATATAATCAGTTCTTTTTGGGGACTGCATAGAGGTTAGTTTCCCAGGCGGGAATATAAAGCTGATGCCTTATATAGATGTCATAGTGGGGATTCAGTGTCTTTATAAGTAAGGGCAGTGTAAAAATGTCCTCATTTCTGTGGTAGAGTGAAACCATAAGCCTAGGAGCGTATTTGGCAATGGTATTAGCCGCACCCCAGAGAGCTTCTCGCTCGCAACCCTCAACGTCCATCTTGATGATGGTAGCGGGCTTGCCATCCAGGATACTGTCCACGGAACGTGCGGCCATAGTTTGACCCATCGCCGAAACAGAGGACTGACGACCTGCCTTTGTAGAGAATGGCACCTCAGTATCTGTGCTCCATGCAACGGCATTGTAGATGCTGACATAGGGCAGTTCAGCGGTACACTTGCGAAGCTTCTTGAAATTCTTCTTGTCAGGTTCAACGCCGTACATACGAACGTATTTGCCCTTTGTGTGGAAGAGAACTTCTTCAATGGTATCACCGTTATATGCGCCTAAATCCACATAGGTTTCATTCTGAGTTAACTTGATAATATTGCGGTAGATGTCTTCTTTGGAAGTGGTAACTTCCATGAGATAGGGGATTTTACCGCTAATTTTAAAGTTGATGATATTGGCATACACCTTCTGGGAAAATGGGTCAGCGAGCATATCGTAAACCTGTTGGATTTCCTCAGCGTGTTCAAGACAGTAATCATAGGTAAAAAGACCGCCGCCTGCAACGGGTACATCAGGTACCAACAGTGTATGGCGCTCTGCGATTTCAAGCAGCTTATCAACCAGAGACTGATAGCCTGCCGCAAAGGCGAGTACAATTACAAAATCATCAATCTGTTCTTCGATGTCGGAAAGCTTCCGAACCTTGTAGCCTGCAAAAGAATGGCCTCGTACAAAATCATCGCTGGCGAAGATGCCTGCCAGAGGGATATTTTTCTCTCTGAAAACACGCATAATTTTCTCCGCACCGTCGCCCATGCCATAAATAAAAATCGGACGTGTTTCTGTCTGAAGTGTTTCCCAGACAGTCTGTTTTTCCGTAATAAATGAAAGCATGTTTAGGAACTCCTTTTTCTATCTGTTGAATCCGTGCACGGCAATTCCTGCCGTACTGACACCTCCATGCGTCTATGTGATTGAACTTTAGTTTAAGAGCGGGCTGTCCATTCTTCCATGGACAGCGGCTCTTTGTTTATATATCAAAAATGGTCGTGGTCATATTCGCCGTCACTTGCAGCACCAATCATGTCCCTTCCTCTGATAGAGTAGCGGTCACGGTACTGGGTGATATATGAGCCGATAAGGTCGGAAACCTCTCTCGGGCATTTGATGGAAATTATATGCTTTTCGGGAGTGTCAATATCCTTACAGAAAAGAACAATAGTACCTACGCCGAACATACGCTGCCAAATAGAACGCTGAAGGCTCTTGTCAACGATTCGATAAAGCTCTAGCTCGTCCTCTTTCACATTCAGGAAACCTGCACGTGTAATGAGTCGGGTTTCTGTCAGATAGTATCTTGTGAATGATATAGGCAGTCCCAGAAAAGGACGTTTTTTGTCGCTCCATACGTAGTCAATTTGTTTATCCTTTTGTTTCATAGGTATTACTTCCCATCGCTTTATTTTAGTCTGATTACAGCTCGATAACAGCCTGAGTACCCATCTGTACCTTTTTGTCAGTACCTGCTACTGATACAGTAAAGTTCTTTCCGCAATCTGTAGCGGTAACGGTGATTGTATTGCCGGAGCGTGCTGCTGTTACGGTAACAACAAGCTTAGCCTCTGTATCGTAAACGCTTGCGGAAGCAGTCTTGCCATCCTCAAGGTTGCAGATCATGAAGTCAGCGTTCTGTACGTAGTCGTACTCAAACTGGTTCTCAAAGTTACCCATAGGAATGATGGAATTAGGTCTTGCCATAACGGGCATTTCCATGAAGCTGCATTTTACAGAGTGATACTTGCCGCCTTCAAGGGTGTTGCCTGTAACAAGGTCATACCATTTGCCCTCGGGGAGATAGAAGTTTGCAATGCCCTCTTCGTTGAATACGGGAGCGCAAACCAGATTGTCACCCAGGAGGTACTGCTGGTCAAGGTAGCGACATGCGATGTCATCGGTGAAGTCCATAACCATAGGACGCATCATAGGAACGCCGGTGGTTGAAGTCTTTACAGCCTGAGAGAAGAGATAAGGCATGAGTTTGCCCTTGAGCTTGGTGAAGTAACGGAGTACGTCGCAAGCCTCTTCATCGTAAGCCCACGGTACACGGTAAGATGTGGAACCATGGAGACGGCTGTGTGTGGACATAAGACCGAATGCACACCATCTCTTGTAAACGGAAGGCGAGGAGGAAGCCTCAAAACCGCCGATGTCATGGCTGAAGAAGCCGAAACCGGAGGAGCAGAGTGAAAGACCACCGCGGAGTGTTTCAGCCATGGAGGAGTATTCACCTGTACAGTCGCCGCCCCAATGTACGGGGAACTTCTGACCGCCTACGGTTGCACTTCTTGCAAAGAGACAAGCCTGGTTTTCACCGTAGAAATCTTTCAGTGTCTCAAATACAACCTTGTTGTAGAGGTATGTATAGTAGTTATGCATGTGGATGGGATCCTCGCCGCTGAAATACTTGACCTTGGTGGGGATTCTTTCGCCGAAATCGGTCTTGATAGCTGTTATGCCCATTTCAAGGAGTGTACGGAGCTTGGAAGAGAACCACTTGCATGCATCAGGGTTTGTGAAGTCAACAATAGCCATACCGGGCTGCCACATATCGAACTGGAATACGCTGCCGTCAAGGTTCTTGATGAAGTAGCCCTTTTCTGCACCCTCATCGAAGAGTGAGGACTGCTGAGCGATATAGGGGTTAATCCAGCAGCAGAGACCTAAGTTTTTGTCTTTGAGACGAGAAAGCATAGCCTTGGGGTCGGGGAACTGACGTGTATCCCACTCAAAGTCTGTCCAGTGGAATTCCTTCATCCAGAAGCAGTCGAAGTGGAACATCTGGAGAGGAATATCACGCTCTGCCATACCATCAATAAAGGATGTAACAGTCTCCTCATTGTAGTCTGTTGTAAAGGAGGTGGAGAGCCACAGACCGAAGGTCTTAGCAGGGGGAAGAGCAGGCTTGCCTGTCAGTGTAGTGTAGTTTTCCAGAACCTTGTGGAGATTCTCACCACCGATAAAGAAGTATTCAAGAGTTTCGCCGGGAACAGTGAAAGACAGTTTGTTTACTGTGTCGGAAGCAACCTCAAAGGAAACCTTGTCTGCACTGTTTACGAATACGCCGTAACCGTTTGATGTGATGTAGAAAGGAATACACTTATAGCTCTGGTCGGAGCTGGTACCGCCGTCAGCGTTCCACATTTCAACGTTCTGACCGTTCTTTACGAAAGTTGTGAACTTCTCGCCGAAGCCATAAACACATTCGCCAACGCCCAGAGTGAGCTGTTCACGGATAAAGGATGTGTGGGGATCCTGAGGGAAGTTGAAGCACTGGTCGTCCTCCTGGAGAGCAAGACGAGCGTTTGCACGGAACTGGCTTTCCTTGATGTAAGAGGTACTGCGCCATGCGCCGCCTGTGAGGTACTTTCCGTTTCTGGAGAAGGAAACCTCCCAGTCTGTACCCTTCTTGATACGGAGAACTGTTTCGCCGGATTTCATCTGAACGAAGTCATCGCCTTCAATGATTTCGGGAGTGTAGCCCAGGTCTTCGTTAAGTTCAAACTTGGGGCGATTGTCCACAGTGCCCTTGTGATGGCGGATAGTAACCTTGATTACGTCCGGAGCAGTGGAAGTGTAGGTGATTTCTAAGCATACGCCACCCAGAGTCATGCCGCGATTCCAGATTGTAGTAGGTGTTGCAAATACAGTGATGGAATTAGCAGAAACCTTGGTTTCGTATGCCTGTACAGCGTAGTTTACTTCGTAGCCGCGCTGATTCAGCCATAGTCCGTCAGAGAATTTCATTTTGGATACCTCCGTGATATAAAAAATATAAAAAATAGATTGGTTTCTTAAACCGATGTTGTACACCATGCACAATGGAGTACACATAAGCATATTGTACCACAAAACAGCGTGGATTGTCAATTGAAATTCGTGAAATAATCTCTTTGAGACCCGAAAAACGAATATTTTGGTTATTTTACCCAAAATAAATCAGTCCTGATGGCGAAAGAAATAAGTGCAGGGAGTGAAAAAGGTGAAAGGTTTTGGAGAATTATGTCACAGCTCTTGCAAATTCATATAATAAATGGTAAAATTAAAGTGCAGTAAAAAACAAGCTACACCGGATGAAAGGGGTACAATGATGTATAGATTACTTGTAGTTGACGACGAAGCGAATATCCGCAACGTTGTGCGTGAATACGCTGAATTTGAGGAGTACGAGGTAACAGAAGCCGAAAACGGCATGGAAGCGGTTAATCTCTGCCGTGAGCAGGACTTTGACCTTATCATTATGGACGTAATGATGCCAAGACTGGACGGCTTCTCAGCCTGCAAGGAGATACGTAAAAAGAAGGATACACCTGTTATCATGCTTTCCGCAAGAGGTGAGGAGTACGATAAACTCTTCGGCTTTGAAATCGGCATTGATGATTACGTTGTAAAGCCTTTCTCACCAAAGGAGCTTATGGCACGTGTACGTGCGGTAATAAACCGTCACAACACCGTATCCGAGGCTCAGCCCGCAAACCGCAGAATAGTTTTCGAGGGACTTGAAATTGACGTTGCGGGACGTGAGGTATATGTTGACGGTCAGAGGGCATCCATGACTCCAAAGGAGTATGATCTGCTCTTCTATCTTGTTAAAAATAAGGGCCTTGCTCTCACCAGAGACAAGCTTCTGGAGGAGGTTTGGGGCTACGATTTCTTTGGCGATGACCGTACCGTTGACACCCACATAAAGATGCTCCGAGGCAGTTTAGGCGTATACAGAAAGTTTATTGTAACGCTACGTGGCATGGGATATAAGTTCGATGCTGAAGTATAATCCACCCGGGCTTTCAAAGAATTTGCCCATTCGCGTTAAAATCTGGCTTTTCTTTATGATGTTGGTCTGCGTGGTGTTTATACTTATGTGGACTTTCCAGGTAATCCTATTGGGACAGTCATATCAGCTTATGAAGATGTCCTCTGTTGCAAGAGCTGTTGACAGGCTGGCTGAGTCCTATAATGATCCGGACTTTTCGCAGCAAATGGAGACGACTGCTTTGGAAAACGATATGTGTATCGAGATACTTGATGCAAACGGTATTGAACAGCATTATCGTTGTGTATTCAGCGGGAACTGTCTTATGCACAACGGCGGCAACGATGTTTTTTTCTTCTATCTTGATATGGTTCAGGATGATGACGGGGTGATTTCCCGCAAGGTCTACAATGAAACAATGCAGAGTGAAATGCTGATACACGGTCGAGCACTTCTTGACAGCAGTGGAAACAGGGTCGGATATATCCTTGTAAATGCTCGCCTGGTACCTGTTGAAGCCACCAGAAAAATCTTCCAGCAGATTACTATGATTATAACCGTGTTTCTTGTGATTGCGGGAGTTGTACTTTCAGCTTATGCAGCAGAGAATCTGGGCAAGCCTATAAAACGTCTGAAGGAATCGGCTCAGCGGCTTGCTCACGGTGACTACACCGCTAAATTTACCGGCGGTGGCTGTGCGGAGGTTGACGACCTGGCAGATACTATCACCTTTGCAAGTCACGAACTTTCACGTACCGATGAAATGCAACGTGACCTTATCGCTAATGTATCCCACGATATGCGTACACCGCTTACCATGATGAAAGCATATGCTGAGATGATACGTGACCTTTCAGGTGACAATCCCGTAAAGCGAGAGCAGCATCTTAATATTATAATAGAAGAGACGGACAGACTTTCTCTTCTTGTAAATGACATGCTTGATTTGTCGAAGCTTGAAAGCGGCACTCAGAAGTTGGAACTTGAGCTTATTGACATAAGCGAAAAGCTTCGTGAAATAGCAAGACGCTATGAGGGCATATCGGAGCAGATGGGCTATAAGCTTGAATTCACAGGAGACGCCCCATTTATGATACGCTGTGATAGCGGTAAGCTTGAACGTGTTATTTGCAATCTTCTGAATAACGCTATCAATTACACTTCAAAGGAGGACAGACGTGTATTTCTGCGTCAGATAAACCGCGGAGCTGTTGTACGGATTGAGATAACCGACACAGGTGATGGTATTGAAGAGGACAAGATAAAGCTTATTTTTGATAAGTACTACCGCTCAGAAAACCACAAGCGAGAGGTTGTAGGCACAGGTCTGGGTCTGTCAATTGTAAAGGCAATCCTCAAACTTCACGGCTATAGCTATGGCGTTAACAGCAAACTTCACGAGGGCTCAACGTTCTGGTTTGAGGCGGAAAGAGCAAATGACAACTAAAAAAACCGCGCTGAATTGAACAGCGCGGTTTTTTCACACCTCGAAGCCCATTTCTCTGAATCGGTCGATTGCATCGCCGAGAATTTGGGCGTTGGTTTCAGAGACTGAGTGGAGCAGCAGTATCTCACCGCCGTGGGCACTTTTAATCAGCCCTTTAAGAGACTCTCCCGGGTCTGGTTGAGCATCTGTCTGCCAGTCAACATAAGCATAGCTCCAGAAAAGCGTCTTGTATCCCAGAGAGTCTACGATTTTTATGCTCTCTTCAGAGTATTCACCGCAGGGAAAGCGGAAGTACTGCATTTCGTAGTTATATTCATCCTTTACATACTCATGAAGTGTGCTTATCTCTTTCCGAGCCTCTGCCTCTGACAGTGAGGGCAGAGCGGCATGAGTCATTCCGTGGTTGCCGAGTACATGTCCTTCGTCAATCATTCTATGAATCAGTTCAGGCTCAGATTTAGCGTAATCACCTGTAAGAAAGAAGATAGCCGATACATCCTTTTCCCTGAGTGTATCCAGAATAGCGGCTGTATAGCCGTTTTCATAGCCCTGATCGAAGGTTATGATGATTCTGTTTCTGTCGGGAGTTGTGGCATATGCTCCATACTGTCCGTAGGTGTTGTCAAATGAAACTGCATCTGAGGGACGATTTGAGCCGTCCACCTCTTTACCCTGTCCGTAGCCTATTGCCTCTGCGGACGTGGTATAAAGTGAGCAGATAACTACTGCCGTAGCTATTGCCGCAGCTGTTTTCCTCATTCTTCCTGTCATACCCACATAAGCTCCTTCTGCGGATTTCTCCGCAATAGTAGTATGTGCGAAGATTGGAGATTGTATTACAGGAAAATAAAGGAAAAATAATAATTATTAATTACAACAAAAAAGCACCGGCTTCTGCCGATGCTTAATATGCTCTATGAATTATTCACCGATATATGCCTTTACCAGAACCTGAAGAAGCTCATCACGGTCGATGCGACGGATAATGCTTCGTGCATTGTTATAGGTAGTTATGTAGGTAGGGTCTTCGGAGAGAATATAGCCAACAATCTGATTTACGGGATTGTAGCCTTTCTGAACTAACGCATCGTATACGGTAGTCAGATTCTTTCTCATCTCGATTTCCTTCTCATCGTTTACAGTGAATTTCATTGTCTTATCATACATAGGTATCCGCCTCCTTAAAAATTTTCATATTAATATTATACCCCATTTCAGAGAATTATACAAGTGTTTTTGCCTGGTTTTTTCTAAATTGTCACCTTATTTTCTGTTTTGATTGAAATTTAAGATGTTGATTTGTGCAATGTGTACAAGAAAATCATGAACGCATTACAGGCAGGTTAAGCCGACAGCTTATGACTGCCGACTTCTGCCTTAAAAAATTTTAGCCGCAGCAAGAGCCGTCAGAGCAAGAGCCGTCTGAACATGCACCCATGCGCTTAACGAAGCTTTCGCAGTCTGTACATTCAGGTACAGAGGGATTCTTTTCGTGAGTGCCAATGCGGATGCTGTCAAGAACGCAGTAGTTCTCGGAGACCATGTTGTGCTGGCACTGGCTTACTGTACAGTGAATGCAGGGGTTCTTACGTGTTTCCATGATAGATACTTCCTTTAGCTTTATTTTTACCGCTTGGCGGCACAATTCTATTATACCGCAGTGCGACAGGAATATACCTGAAATTATTTTTTTGGAAAAATATGTGTGCTTTCTTTTCAATGCGTTTTCAGCTTTGTTTCACAGAATTTACACATATAGGGGTTATACTAATACCATACTCTTAATTGAGTATGTAACATCCTCTAATAGTTTTTCCATTCACCCCAATGGGAAAACAAATCCCCAATAATCCCTATATCATTGCAGCAACGCCTCTACCCCGGGGCGTTTGCTGTTGAATGATTAATGAGGAATTACTAACGTTTTCATAAATCCTTTCAAATAAACCGAAAAGGCGGCTTGCAGATAATGCAGCCGCTTCTTTTCATTGGTTATATTCTTTTACGTTCTTGCTATGCGATGCTTACGCCGTTTTTTGTTGTCATCAGATTTTGCGCCTTCAATATAGGCGATATAGACCTTTTCCATGACACGTTCGGTATTCTCGCGGAAAAAATCGGAAACCGACTCACGGTTGTGTTTGCCGATTTCAGTGCGGAGCTTCTTGTCCTCAATAAGCTCTTCAATGCCCTGTATGATGCCTGCAAGGTCGTTGGGAGCAGCAGTGAAGCCTGTTTTGCCGTCCTCCATGAAGTCGTTCATGCCTTGGATGTTGGATGTAACCAGAGGAAGCCCCGCTTCCATAGCAGCGAGAGCTGATATGTCGGGACCATCCTTTTTAGAAGGCAGGCAGAATATGTCGCAGGCGTGGAGCATATTTACGATGTCGTCGCGGTTTTTGGCAAAGTGTACTCTGTCCTCAATCCTCAGCTTTTTTGTAAGCTTATAGAGGTGGTCAGCGGTGGGACCCGCACCGCATATCACATAGTGAATCTCCAGCATACGAAGTCTTGCCACAGCTTTAAGGATGATTTCGTGGTTTTTCTCGGGAGTCAGCGCACCCACGGTAATAAGTGCCGCAGCATTCTGCGGTATTTCAATAAGCTCACGCATACGACACCTGGGAATTGTAGGCTTACGGAAGTGGTATGGGTCGATGCCGATTCCGGGGATATAAATAGTATGTTTCTGGGAGAGATTTGCTTTGGCGTAGTGGTAGTCCTCGTTACAGCAGCAAACGATTGTATCCGCAAAGGCAGAGAGCTTTTTAAGTTTAGAAGTATACTTAATCCTATCCCTCAATGATACGCCCTTGAATACAGGCAAGCTGTAGGATGTGAAAATAATGGGAATATCGCCCTTTTTGGCAATGGCGCCTACGCTTTGGAGGCATGCTTCTGAGAAGCAGTGGATTAGGTCGAATTTATAGTCACGGAAAATACGCTCCAGGTCACGTGAGGCGGCAATTTGCTTTGAGAACGGGTTTGGGGAATGATAGTAGTCTATCTGGTGGCGTACAATCCCTGCATCATCCAGTTCATCTGCAAATGCACGCACTCGTGCTCCTGAGGTAGTATTGCCTATTTGGAAGTTACAGCCTATATGAACACGGCAGCCCATACCAAGCAGGAGATTGAGATTTGAACGGTTGTATAAATCCTGCACCGAGGCAGTTTCCGAAAGTATGAGGATACGTTTCATAGCTCCATATAAGCTCCTTCCGTAAAATGTGATATTATGATTATAGCATAAAATTGGATGTAATGCAAGGGGAAAGACCGCTTTTCACAGGTAGTTCTGTTCAAGTCTTCTTGCCACAAAGAATGCCTCTATCGTTACAACGAACCTGGGCTGAGTTACAGGCAGCAACATCCACAGACCACGTCGTAGCAGAATCCCTGCGGCAAAGAGATACTGTCCCTGCATCATTGAAAGTCCGTCTTTGAGACAATACAGTGCGGAAGAGTTTTTGCTATATACGCATAGGGTTTCCGATGCGGCAAAAGCCATTTCGATGCGAAATCGCCATATAAGCACTAGCAGAAGCAGCGGCAGAGATTGAGCCGCACCCATGAGAAAATAGAAGCCCTCAGCTTGCTTTGAAGCCATATGGGCAAGTATCAGCCCGCCTATAATGATTCCTGAGGCAATGACTCTCAGTCCCAGTCTCCACAGTCCGCGGAGCAAGTACAGTCTCCTCAGACGTTTATTACGTACTTTTCTGTTTGCGAAGTCTGCTGACAGCATTCTGAGACAGCTCTCTATCACGTCGCCACGTCTGCCCGCTGAAACGACCGCAAGTAAAGCTCTGAACAGAAGCTTTGTGCCGCAGAAAAGGAGAATTCCTATAAAGCCGTTGTGAGTTGCAAACCATGAACCTGTAAGCAGAAGTCCCGTATATGCGCTGTACATAAGCATCAGCAGAAGCAAGTGTCCCTGTATTGAGAAGTCGTTTGTTTTCAGAAGTGCAGCCGAGAAACGGCAGAGAGCCTTTTGTGTCATGGAAAAATCCTCCTTAAGGTTTTCAGGAGAATTATTCCCAAGTTATGGCTGTTTATGCGTTATATGGTGTCATTCCCAGAAGCTCAAAGGCACCGCTTCTCTGCCAGAGTGCGGCAGTGATGTGGATGTCATAGCCCTCGCCAAATTCGGGACGAAGCTCATTGGGATCAATCTTCGGCAGACCAAAGCCTGCAACCATGCTTGTAATAATGCCGCCATGGGTCACAACAGCGCAGTGTTCAAGGTCGTTTGTCATCATATCCTGTATGATAACTGCGAGAGACTTGAAGATTCTCAGCTGAACATCAGCCATGCTTTCACCCTCAGGCGGTGCACACTCAGCTCCGCCGTGAAGCCATTCCTTGAATTCAGGCAGGTCGATAAGCTTGTCTGCGGATTTGCCGTCAAATTTTCCGAAGTCCATTTCAATGAGATTGTCCAGGCAGGCAATCTCTGTTTCGGGGAAGAGAATCTCTGCGGTTTCTGTACATCTGAGAAGAGGGCTGGAGTAAACCTTTGCAACTCTCGGGTAAACGTAGGTGTCAAGCTTGTTGTTAAGCTCTGCAATTCCTTTGTCGGAGAGAGGGTAGTCGGTTCTGCCAATGTAGATTCCCTTGTCATTGGCTTCAGTTCTGCCGTGCCTTATTAGACTTAAATGGTAGCCGTTCATTTCTTATACGCTCCTTTGCTTTCAATGTAAAAATAATGTTAAGAAAAAACTTGCGTTTTTCTGTTTACTTTTTTTTAGAAATGTTATATAATTAAATGTGGGTATTTGCTTGTCTTGCGAAGCACAGATACCATATATAATAATAGCATTTTCTACAGAAAAAGAAAAGGGCTTTTTGTAATGTTTCATAAAAATTTTTTGAAGTACCTGCTCTTTGGTGCGACAGCAGCGGGAATAGCGGCTGTGACCACTGTTTCCTATATGGCTGAAAGAGAAACTCCCTCTCTTTCCGAAAGCGGTGTATTCGCCATGGATACCTACTGGGACATTGAAATAATGGGCGGCAGTACGGGCGAAGTAACAAGTCTGCTCAGTGCGCTTCATAGTGCCTTTGACAGGTTTGACCCTGAGAGCGAGGTTTCACGGTTAAACAGCGGTGAAGCTATTTCTTGCGCTACTGAGACAGGTTCTGTAATTCGTGAGTCTTTAAGACTCCAGGAAAGATACAAAGGCAAAGTAGATGTCACTATGGGTAAGCTTACAGTCCTATGGGATGTAAATGGTGAAAATCCCAGTATACCCGATACTGAAGGAATTCTCTCTGCTCTTGACACTATAGGTGCTGAGAACGTCATTATTTCCGATGAGGAAATATCCCTTGTTGATGGTACTGAGATTGACTTGGGTGCAGTGGCTAAGGGTTATACCCTTGACAGGATGTATGATAGTCTCTGTAAAACAGAGGCAGAGTACGCCATCATTTCATCGACCTCATCCATGCTTCTTTATGGCGCAAAGGGAGATGGTACGCCTTTCCGTGTTGCTGTGAGAGGAGCGGGAGACGGTGAAATTCTTGGTACAGTGGAAACGACGGAGTGTTTTCTTTCAACTTCCGGTGGCTATGAACGCTATTTTGAGGGTGATGATGGCAAGACCTACTCCCATATCCTTGACCCATTGACAGGCTACCCTGTAGAAACCGACCTTGTGACGGTAACCGTTCTCTGCAAAAGCGGTATCCTCTCCGACTACCTGTCAACTCTTATCTATATGGACGGCACAGAGAATATAGAACGTCATCTCAAATCAAGTGAATATAAGCTTGTCGCCGCAGACAGGGATGGAAACATCTATGTCAGCGACGGGCTTAATTTTATATATGAAAATGAAAAATGAAAATGAAAAACGAAAGGTTGGAAAATGTATGAGAAAACTTGGTGGAATAAAACTATCCCATCATAAGCGTACAGAGGAATGTAAGAGTGTTCCTCTGCCATTGTCCCAAAAGGTGCGTATTCCCATGAGTATGCACATTGGCGTGCCTTGTGAGCCTTTGGTAAAGAAGGGCGACCTTGTGACCGTGGGTCAGAAGATAGGCGATACCGATGCTTTTATGTCCTCTCCCATTCACAGCAGTGTATCGGGTAAGGTGACGGCTCTGACTGACTACCGTCTATCAAACGGTCGCATCTGCAAGCTCATCGAGATTGAAACTGACGGTGAGCAGACCATAAGCGACAGCGTATCAGTGCCCGAGGTAAAGGACAAGGAATCTTTCCTCCGAGCTGTACGTGAAAGCGGTCTTGTAGGTATGGGTGGCGCAAGCTTCCCGGCACACGTAAAGCTTAGCCCGAAGCAGTCTGTTGATACCTTATGTATTAATGCGGCAGAGTGCGAACCTTATATCACCTCCGACTACCGCCAGATGGTCGAAGCTCCCGATGAGGTTATTGACGGTGTACTCTCTGTCATGAAGTATCTGTCCATCCATAAGTGTGTTATCGGCATTGAGTCAAACAAACCCGAGGCTATACGTTTGCTGTCTGAAAAAGCAAAGGATTACGACAATATCACCGTTTACACTCTGCCCTGTACCTATCCTCAGGGTGCGGAAAAGGTGCTTATCTACAATACTCTGGGACGAATTGTAATGGAAGGTCAGCTTCCCGCCGACCAAGGCGTAGTTGTAATGAATGTTTCCTCTGTTGCATTTATAAGCCGTTATCTTAAAACAGGTATGCCTATGATTTCCCGTATGGTAACTGTTGATGGCGACGATGTAATAGGTAAACGCTGCAATGCAGTCGTACCTGTGGGCACACCTGTAAGGGATGTGCTTGCTTTTGCTGAATGTGACATAGAGCAGGCAGAACGTCTCCTTTACGGCGGTCCTATGATGGGCGTAAGCATCAGCGATCTTG
This sequence comes from uncultured Ruminococcus sp., assembly GCA_964594275.1. Taxonomy (GTDB): domain Bacteria; phylum Bacillota; class Clostridia; order Oscillospirales; family Ruminococcaceae; genus Ruminococcus_C. The sequence goes on from CAZQMA010000002.1 coordinate 67,573, forward strand.
ACGACCCTGTTATCAAGGCGAACAACGCTATCCTTGCTTTCAAACGTTTCCCTCAGAAGAAGTCATCGCCAAAGTCCTCAGCATGTATTCACTGCGGAAGATGTATCGCCGCTTGTCCTCTGGGACTTATGCCTCCTGATATATGCCGTGCCTATAAGGCGAAGGATACAGAGACGCTTGAAGCACTGAAAATAGCCTTGTGTATGAACTGTGGTTGCTGTACATATGTATGTCCTGCAAAGCGACCTGTAGCGGAGACAAATCAGTTTGCCAAGGCACTTGTGATGTCTAAGGGCAAGAAGTAAGAAAGGAGTAGGTATAATGGGTTTACTTACAGTATCACCGTCACCCCATATCAGGAGTAGCATGACTACTCAGAAGATTATGCTTCTGGTAGTTCTTGCATTGGTACCGGCGGTTGTGGCGGCTACAATATTCTTTGGTCCTCGTGCGCTTATACTGGTAGTGTTCTGCGCACTGGTTTCCATGCTTACCGAAGCGGTATGTCGCTTCCTTATGAAGAAAGAGGGTACAATCTCTGACGGCAGTGCAATGCTGACAGGCGTACTCCTGGCACTGAATCTTCCTGTAACACTTCCTCTGTGGCAGGCAGCTGTAGGCTGTATCTTTGCCATAGCGGTTGTAAAGCAGCTATTCGGAGGATTGGGGTGCAACTTTGCAAATCCCGCAATCACAGGACGTATCTTCCTGCTTCTTTCAGTGGGCAGCGATATGACCTCATGGGTGAAACCTTTCTACTATCTGGAGGCACCCTCAATGGGCATTTTCGAGACGACCGGCAGTCAGGCTCTTGATGGTCTCACCGGTGCAACACCTCTTGCAGGCGGCGAAGCAGACCTATTTGATTTGTTCATAGGTAACGTGGGCGGCTCTATTGGAGAAACATCTGCTCTGGCGATTCTCATTGGTGGTCTTTTCCTTATCTTTGCAAAGGTTATTTCTCCTGCTACTCCTGTTGCCTATATTGGCTCTCTGGCGGCTCTCAGCTTCATTCAGGTGCTTGTAACAGGCGGTGAAATGACCGATGTGCTGGTAAGTCTTTTAAGTGGTGGCGTAATGTTAGGTGCATTCTTCATGGCAACCGACTACGTTACTACACCCATCACACCAAAGGGTAAGATTATCTTCGGTATAGGTTGTGGTGTGCTTACATTTGTCATCCGTGAATTTGCAAGTATGCCTGAGGGTTGTTCTTTCTCTATACTGCTTATGAATCTGCTCACACCCTACATAGACAAGTTCACAAGAACCTCTCCCGTAGGAGCTAAGAAACTCAAAAAGGAGGCGGCTAAGTAATGAATATGAAAATGATAATGCCGCCTGTTGTACTGGCGTGTGTATGTGCGGTGTGCTGCGGGCTTCTTGCTTTTGCAAACGGTATCACTAAGGACAAAATCGCAGCCGCAGAAATGCAGGCTGTACAGGACAGTCTTTCAGGACTCCCGGGTGCTGGCACTTTTGAAGAGATTATAGATTTTACTGCGCCCGAAGCAGACAGGGTACAGGTAACAGGTCTATATGCTGACGAAAACGATATGGCCGCTGTTCTTGTAACCGCTGACGGTTACAACAAGGGCGGCTTACAGATGGCTGTGGGCATTGACAAGGACGGCAAGCTTACAGGCATAAGCTTTATTTCCGTGACTGAAACTCCGGGTCTTGGCTCTAAGGTTCAGTCAAATCCTGAGCTTCTCCTTGATAATATCATCGGTCTGGATAATGTTGATTCTATGGATGAAGTTGACGGAATCACAGGAGCAACATTGTCGTCAAATGGTCTTAAGTCTGCGGCTAAGGCGGCACTTGAAACCTACACTCTTAATAAGGAGGCGATTCTTGGATGAGTAATTTAACTACCTTTACAAAGGGAATTCTGAAGGAGAATCCCGTATTCGTATCACTTCTGGGTATGTGCCCAACGCTTGCTGTTACAACAGGTGCATTCAACGGCATAGGTATGGGCCTGTCAACTACTTTTGTACTTATTTGTTCAAACCTTGTTATATGCCTGCTCCGTAAGGCTATCCCTCAGCAGGTAAAGTTACCCTGCTATATTGTAATCATTGCTACATTTGTAACACTCATCCAGTTCCTGCTTCACGGATTTGTACCATCACTTTATACAAGTTTGGGTGCGTTCCTGGAACTTATCACCGTAAACTGTATTATCCTCGGAAGAGCTGAAATGTTTGCATGTAAGAACGACCCTGTTGCCTCTGTGCTTGACGGCGCAGGAATGGGTCTTGGATTTACCCTTGCCCTGTTCCTTATGGGAAGTGTACGTGAAATTTTAGGCTCAGGTACATGGCTTGGTTTTGCAGTTCCCGGCATGGCAGGACATACAATGTCATTCTTTGTAATGCCCGCAGGCGGATTCTTTGCACTGGGTATGCTTATTGCGATTGTAAGTAAGCTTTCAAAGCGCAAGCCGCCTAAAAAGCTTGGTTGTGCGGGCTGCCCCAACGCATCGGTATGCGGTGCAAAATGTGAGGAGGCGAACGCATGAATACTATAATCGGAATTATTATAGCGGCAGTGCTTACCAATAACTTTGTACTTTCAAAGTTCTACGGCTGCTGTCCTTTCCTGGGCGTATCAAAGAAGATTGACTCCAGCATAGGAATGGGTGCGGCAGTTATCTTCGTAATGATATGTGCGTCTGTTGTAACCTATCCTGTATACCATCTTATCCTTGAGCCTTTGGAGCTTTCCTATCTCCGTACCGTTGCGTTTATTCTTATTATCGCTGTCTTTGTACAGCTCCTTGAAATAGTGATAAAGAAGCTTATGCCTCCTTTGTATAAGACCCTGGGCGTTTATCTTCCACTTATCACTACAAACTGTGCGGTGCTTGGTGTGACCATCATGAATATTGACGAAAACTACACCTTCTTACAGTCGGTTATCAATGCCGCATTCTCGGGAATAGGCTTTGCTCTGGCAATGGTAATATTCTCAGGTGTGCGTTCAAAGGTTGACGATGCCGAAAGTGAAACTCCTGAAATGTTCCGTGGTATTCCTGCAACTCTGGCAGCAGCGGCTATTGTTTCGATGAGCTTCCTGGGCTTCGGCGGTCTGGGTCAGTAAGGAGGCAGTTAAATGGAAGCGTATATTTTTCCTATAATTATATTTGTTGTACTTGGCGTTGTTTTCGGTGTACTGCTTACCGTTATTTCAAAGGTGTTTGCAGTAGAGGTTGACGAACGCACAGAGAAGATAACCGAGGCTCTTCCCGGTGCAAACTGCGGTGCCTGTGGCTTTGCGGGCTGTGCAGACTATGCTGATGCTATTGTAACAAAGGGTGTGCCTATGAATTCATGTCTCCCCGGCGGTGAAACTGCGGCTAAGGCTATCGGAGAGATAATGGGAGCTGAGGTTGTAGTTTCTGAAAAGAAGGTGCCAGTTATCCATTGCAGCGGTGACTGTGAAGCTATGCAGCAGAAGTTCAACTTTGACGGCGTTCAGACCTGTACCTCTGCTAAACGTTTCTATGGCGGTACAGGCGCATGCATGCATGGCTGTTTAGGTTTTGGCGACTGTGCGGCTGTCTGTGATAATGGCTGTATTACCATAAAGAACGGCTTAGCGGCTGTCTGCACTGAGGAGTGCATATCCTGCGGCAAGTGTGCGAAAGTCTGTCCTAATGGTCTTATTGAGCTTGTATCGGTGAAGAAGAAAGTTCACGTTGTGTGTTCCTCAAAGGATGCAGGTGTGACTGCTGTAAAGGCTTGCAAGAAGTCTTGTATCGGTTGTGGCAAGTGTGTGAAAATATGCAAGTTCGGTGCAATTGTAATAAAGGATGCACATGCTGTTATTGATTACAGTAAGTGCGTATCTTGCGGATTGTGTGCCAAGGAATGTCCCAGAGAATGTATTGTAAATCTGAGGGCGATGGCGAAGGCAGCTGAAAGTAGTAATTAACAAGAAAGAGCGACCGGTGGTCGCTCTTTTTTAGCTGTTTTTTGCGATTTTAAGTGCCTTGATTATAGGAACAATAAGCAGTCCGCAAGCAAAGTTGCTTATGCCGTGTATTATATCAAAGGGAAGTCCTGCTGCTATCCATGCAATCGTACCTTCAAAATTCAGTCCGAAAAGGAGTGCTTGCATGGGCGCATATAAAGTGCCGAAGAGAAAGCCGTGAACTGAGCATACGAGAGAGTATACAATGGGTGCTATAGTTTTTGGCATTTCACGTGGCAGAAGCATTGTTGCGCCCCATAGGGGTAGCCATATGTAAAGATATGGCAGCCACCAGGTTGAAAAACCGTTGAAGAGTCCGACTAAAAAAATAAACGTATAGATGGGGTAGAGTGCCTTTCTGCGGTAAACTACCGTTATTGCAACGGTAAATACACCTATAAGGTGTACATTGGGGAGCATTTCCATAATGAGCTTTGATGCGTACATAAGCCCGCCCAACATTCCAAAAACCGCAATTTCACGGAGCTTCAGTCCTGTTGCCCGTTTACTCCGCTCTGAATTCATATGTAGCGTCCGGTTCAATATCCGTTGCATCTACGCCTGATGTTGCATACGAGTCGTCAATGTAGAAAGCCCAGTATTTACCGTCTGTGTCATAATCGAGGGTTATGCCGTCAACAGTTTTTACATAGAGACCATACTCGCTGTCATCGCCGTCGATGAGTCCCAGGTTGAGAAGTGCCTTTCCTACAACCGTTTCATCGGTGTGCACCTCATAACCGTGAGTGTTGCCTTCAGTATCTGTCACCATAAAGGTGAACTGACTTTCGCCCTCGCCGATGGACTCAAACTCCTGATCTGCTGTAACGATATCGGTAACGTTTGTATCATCGGATTTGCCACAGCCTGTAAAAGTGAGAGACATTGCCGCAATCAATGTCATGGCAGTTAAAATAGAAATTGCTTTTCTTGTGTTCTTTGTCATGATAAAGACTCCTTAAAATGTATTTATCCCGTGACAGGCACTCGCTGTCTTGAAATGGGATATTTTAGCCGTAAGGTATTCCGACTTAGTGCAATACAGGACTGCCTTCTCAGGAGCTTGTCTCCCAATGGCGTTTCAGGGCAGTTGCGGCTGTCCTATAAATCCGATGTTTATGCGCACCATACGGCAACGTGCTTGTACAGGCTTCGCACCTGTTTCCGATACGGCTAAAGGATATTATAATATGTATAAGAAAATTTGTCAAGAGCAGGATAGATAAATCCATCATATACCCTTGATTTTTGAATGTATATATGCTATAATGTATGCATAAATAGATTGGAGTTTAATTATAAGTTGCGATATAACAAAAACAGGAAAGGAAAATGACTATGACTAAACAGGAAGCACTTGAAAAACTGATACCATATAAGCAGGAACACCTGCTTTGCTATTTTGACGAAATTACTGAGGAGGGGAGAGAGAGACTTCTTTCTCAGATAGATGATTTGAATCTCTCAGTGCTTGATTTCTTCCACGAAAAGGACGAGCAGAAAAGAGGTGCATTTGAGCCTCTGGGTGCGCTGACTCTTGATGAAATTGCTGCAAACTGCGATAAATATCGTGAAACAGGTCTTTCCGCAATCAGAAGCGGCAAGGCGGCATGTGTACTTCTGGCAGGCGGACAAGGCTCTCGCCTGGGTTTTGAACATCCCAAGGGAATGTACAATATGGGTATAAACCGTGAGCTTTATATTTTCCAGTGCCTCATCAACAACCTGATGGAGGTTACTGATGAAGCAGGTGCGATGGTTCATCTGTTCATTATGACCAGTGAATCAAACGATACTGAAACAAGAGAGTTTCTCATAGAAAACAAGTTCTTCGGCTACAGTGAAGAGTATGTTCACTTCTTCGTTCAGGAGATGGCTCCTGCTGTTGATGAGGATGGAAAAATCCTCCTTGCTGACAAGGACTGTATAGCAATGTCCCCAAATGGCAACGGTGGCTGGTTCTCATCTCTTCGGCGTGCAGGACTCATTAATCTTCTTAAGAGTGAGGGTATTGAGTGGCTTAACGTTTTCGCAGTTGACAACGTGCTTCAGCGCATGGCTGACCCTGTATTCCTGGGTGCAACCATTGAATCAGGCTGTACAAGCGGTGGTAAGGTTGTAGCAAAGGCTGACCCGCAGGAGAGAGTTGGCGTGCTCTGTCTTGAGGATGGTATGCCATCTATTGTGGAGTACTATGAAATGACAGAGGAGATGATTACCCGCCGTGACGAAAACGGTGTACTTGCGTACAATTATGGCGTAATCCTCAACTATCTCTTCCGCACTGACAAGCTTATTGAAACACTCGACAAGAAACTTCCTCTCCATACGGCTCACAAGAAGGTTGCCTATGTAGATGAGACAGGCAATACTGTAAAGCCTGAAAAGGAAAACGCATATAAGTTTGAAACACTAGTGCTTGACATGATTCATATGCAGGATTCTTGTCTGGCTTATGAGGTTATAAGAGATAAGGAATTTGCACCTGTAAAGAACAAGGATGGCGTGGATTCTGTTGTATCTGCAAGAGAACTTTTGACTAAAAACGGCGTTGAGCTTTAAGAAAAAAGGGTAGCGGAAGCTGCCCTTTTTCAATTAATAATTGTATACTCAACATTTATCCGCTATCAACTAAGCAAAAACCGCCGTGTTTTATCACAGCGGTTTTTGTATAAATGAAAAAATGAAAATTTGAAGAATTCAGTTGAAATTATGCAGCGACGTGGCAACGTTTAACTGCGAGTGCAGAGCCGCTTTCGCCCAGGGTATCAATACGTCTGTTACGGAAGTATACTGCGAGATTAGCCAGAATCATGGCAAGATTTATGAAGTAAATCACCAGTACATAGCCGTTCTGACCCAACATAAACTTAGCGGTGATGCCTGCTGTATAGCCAACGATGAGAAGCAGAATAAACGGCAAACTCATACCCTTTGCACTGCGGCAACGGTAGTTCTTTACCAGATTTATGGGCCAGGACAGACCGAAGCAGATCATCATTATACTCTCAAGAATAACGCTCATAATAATACCTCTTTCATCTCATTGTTTTTTATTTTGTGTTGTTTGTATCTTACAATGTTATTATATCACATCAAAACCCATATGTCCAATACATTTAAAACAGAGAATTAATAATATACAAGTTATGAATTCCTTGACAAAAACTGTGATATGCGTTATAATAGTATTATATTATAATAGTATATAGTATAAAGTATCTTGAAGGGATGGGAAACATGGAACTTTTACAGTTAGAGTATTTCTGTGCTGCTGCTGAGAATATGCACATAACAAAAGCAGCAAAGCAGCTTCATGTAGCTCAGCCGGCACTCTCTCAGAGTATACGCCGCCTTGAAAATGAACTGGGCGTAAAGCTGTTCCGTAAACAGGGGCGAAATATCGTTCTTACCGAATACGGTGATTACCTGAAATCGGCTCTTGACGGTGTACTACCTGTCATAGAGGAGATTCCGTCCCGCATTCGTGAAATGACAGAGGAGAGGAGACGTACAATTCGTATAAACGTTCTGGCAGCCTCAACACTAGTTACAGAAGCTCTTATACTATTTCAGACGGAAAACCCTGATATACGTTTTCAGGTTACACAGAACGCTCAGGATGTAAACGCTGATATAACTATTTTCACTATGGAGAAGTTTGTGAAACCTGAAGATAGCAGTGACCATTTCCGTATTTTCTCGGAGCATATCTTTCTTGCGGTACCCAGACGTGAGGAGTATGAGGGGATCGGTAAAATCAAACTCAGTGATTTCAGAGACGAGTCGTTTATAAGTCTTGCCGGTTCAAAAACTTTGCGAGTAATATGTGACCACTGTTGTATGATGGCGGGTTTTACCCCTAAAACGGTTTTTGAAAGTGACAGCCCTCAGGCTGTGCAGAACCTGATTGCGGCAGGCTTGGGGGTAGGCTTTTGGCCTCACTATACCTGGGGGCGAAGCCGTAAGAATGAAATTCTACTGCTGCCTATAATCAACCCTGATTGCGCACGTGACATTGTTCTCCAACTTCACAGTCACAGCGGTGCAGAGGAGGAACGGACTTTGCGGTTTTATGACTTCCTGGGCGAATATCTTAGCCGTCAGAAGAAGGTTATCACGCCTTTGAAGGAAGGGTGAATCCGAGTATGACAAAAAGCTTTGCTGTTTACAAAAAGTTTACATATGATAATGGTACAAAGACTTGCAATGCTCTGGAAAGTATGCTATAATATACAAGCGTGATTGCAAAAGATATGCGATGAAGCGAAAGGTTGCCGGCGGTATGTCGGGTAATTTTCGTGGAGTATGTCCGATTTAAAACCGGGCGGATAAGGATAGGGACACAGTTTGTGGGTATTACTTTAGCAGAGGTGCATTCTGCCCAAAGGGTAAGCTGTGTTATAATTCCGGCTCGGAGAACGAACAAGTTTTTCGAGTCTTTTAAATTATGCGGGCGCGAAACACCCGGCAACGTGTAACCATCCTGAGGGAAATGACCCTCGTCCCCTGAAAAACACGAGGAGGCGAAAAGAAATGGCAGTCAATGAAAAAATCAGAATCAAGATCAAGGGCTATGAGCACGCAACTGTAGATGCAGCAGCAGCAAAGATTGTTGAAGCAGCAAAGAGAAGCGGCTCCAGAGTTTCCGGTCCGATTCCGCTCCCGACTGACAAGGAAATCATCACTGTACTGAGAGCTACTCATAAGTACAAGGATAGTCGTGAGCAGTTTGAGATCCGTACACACAAGAGACTGGTAGATGTTATCAGACCTACACAGAAGACCACAGAGGCTCTTCAGAAGCTGGAAATTCCCGCAGGTGTAGATATCGTAATGGAACTCAAGTAAGCTGTTGAAAAGACAGCGCAGCGTGAAAAATACACGTTGCCTCTGATGCGAAAGCATCGGTCATGTTGGTGAAAACCAACCAATAACCGTAATGGTCAAGTTGATGAAAGGTCAACCAATAACCTACAGGAGGAAAAACAAATGCAGAAAGCAATTATCGGCAAGAAGATCGGCATGACGCAGATTTTCGATGAGTCCGGCAAGGTAATCCCGGTAACTGTTGTTGAAGCAGGTCCTTGCGTTGTTATTCAGAAGAAGACAATCGAGAACGATGGCTATGCAGCAGTACAGCTCGGATTTGGCGATGTTAAGGCAAACAGAGTTAACAAGCCGATGAAGGGTCACTTCGACAAGGCAGAAGTTGCAGCTAAGAAAACACTGAAGGAATTCAGACTTGAAGGCTGCGACGGCATGAACGTTGGCGATGTAATTAAGGCTGACACATTTGCAATTGGCGACAGCGTTGATGTTAGCGGCACCAGCAAGGGTAAGGGTTTTGCCGGCGCAATCAAGCGTCATAACCAGCACAGACTGAAGGAAACTCACGGTACAGGTCCTGTACACAGAGAAGCAGGCTCTATGGGCGCATGTTCTTCTCCGTCCCGTATTTACAAGGGCAAGGGTATGCCGGGTCATATGGGTGCTGAAAAGGTAACCGTACAGAATCTGGAAGTTGTTAAGATTGATACAGAGAATAATCTCATTGCTGTAAAGGGCGCTATTCCCGGTGCTAAGGGCAGCATTGTTACAATCGTAAACAGCGTTAAGGCGTAAGAAAGGAGGCAACACTAATGGCAAAAATTTCCGTTTTTGATATGGCAGGTAATTCTGTTGCTGAAACAGAGCTTGCAGATGCTGTCTTTGGAATTACACCCAACGAAGCTGTAATGCACGCAATGGTAGTAAATTACCTTGCAAACCAGCGTCAGGGCACACAGTCCACACTGACTCGTACAGAAGTACGCGGCGGTGGTAGAAAGCCTTGGAGACAGAAGGGAACAGGTCACGCAAGACAGGGTTCCATCAGAGCTCCTCAGTGGACACACGGTGGTGTAGCTCTGGGTCCGAAGCCGAGAGATTATCGTTATGCACTGAACAAGAAGGTTCGCAGACTCGCAATGAAGTCCGCACTTTCCACAAAGGTTCTGGATAACAACATGATCGTTCTCGATACTCTGGCTGTAGATAGCTACAAGACAAAGACCATCGCTCAGATGCTGAAAGCACTGAACGTAGAAGGTAAGGCACTGATCGTAACTGCTGAAGCAGACAAGATGATCGTAAAGAGTGCTGGAAATATTGAGGGCGTTAAGACGGCAGCTGTCAACACCCTGAATGTATACGACATCCTGAACTATGACAAGTTCATCGTATCTAAGGATGCTGTTGCAAAAATCGAGGAGGTGTATGCAAAGTGAAAGCACCGCAGGATATCATTCTGACACCGGTAATCACCGAAAAGAGCGTAGACAACATGGCTGACAGCAAATACACCTTCAAGGTTGCTAAGAATGCAAATAAGGTTGAAATCGCTAAGGCTGCAGAAGCTCTGTTCGATGTAGAGGTTGTTAAGGTTAACACAATGAATTGCATCGGCCACACAAGACGTGTAGGACGTTTTGTTGGTAAGAAGGCTGACTATAAGAAGGCTATCATTACCATCAATCCCGAGCCGACAAACAAGAAGCGTAAGGGCACCATCGAATTCTTCGACGGCATGTTCTAAGACTGACTGTTAAAACAGTCCTGTATGGGAGTAATGCTCCCGCGAAAGAGCATTTAAGGAGTGAAATAAATGGCAATTAAAACCTACAAGCCGACGACACCGTCTCGCCGTAACATGACAGTTACCGATTATTCTAAGCTGTCTAAGGTTGAGCCGGAAAAGAGTCTGCTGGAGCCCCTGAAGAAGAACTCCGGTAGAAACAGCTACGGCAGAATCACCGTTCGTCACAGAGGCGGCGGTAATAGAAGAAAGTATCGTATCATTGATTTCAAGAGAAATAAAGACGGCATGAACGCTACAGTTCTTACTCTGGAATACGATCCTAACAGAAGCGCATTTATCGCACTGATTCAGTACGAGGATGGCACAAAGAGCTACATTCTGGCTGCAGAAGGTCTGAAGGTTGGCGACACTGTACGCAGTGGTGAAGATGCTGACATCAAGCCCGGCAACGCACTACCTATGAGCGCAATTCCCGTTGGTACATTTATCCACGGCATTGAGCTTTATCCCGGTAAGGGCGCACAGCTGGTAAGAAGTGCCGGTAACATGGCACAGCTCATGGGCAAGGAAGAGAAGTATGCACTGGTAAGACTTCCCTCCGGCGAAATGAGAAAGGTTCCCGTAAACTGCAGAGCTTCCATCGGTCAGGTTTCCAACATTGACCATGAGAACGTAAGCTACGGTAAGGCTGGACGTATGCGTCATAAGGGTTGGAGACCTACTGTAAGAGGTTCCGTAATGAACCCCTGCGATCACCCTCACGGTGGTGGTGAAGGTA
>CAZQMA010000003.1:0-64214 GCA_964594275.1 uncultured Ruminococcus sp.
GTTTTCCCTAAAAATTTGGTTTAGGGTATTGACTTTTTATAGCTGGTCTTTATTTTTTTAGAGCCTATTGACGCTATTTTCATGCAATCTCTTAATTCACTTATAAACGCTGTATCTTTCAAGCAAATCATCTGACATAGCGATACAGTCATCGAATTTTCTTACTTTTTTTAAAAGATAGTCCATGTTCGGCTTTCTATTAGTAAGGTTATGGCAGTCGGAACCAAAAACCACACTTTCTCCGCTCTTCAGAATATCCTTTGCTATTCTGCGTTCTAATCTGTTTGAAAACGCATCTGCATTTATCTGAAAAATAGCATTCACTGTCAGAAGCTTTTCCACTTCAGACACGCCATATAACGACACATATCGATGTACATGTGCTATAATCGGTTTGAGTCCATACTCACTTGCAATATTATGAATTTCGTCAAACATTGACATCTTGAATCCGTGATACGACGGCTCCAAAAGAATCAGATTTGTGCCCTCAATAGCCAACTTCTCAATACCGTGAACATCACTTATTCCAACCTCCAGAGAAACCTCTGCACCTAAGCGTATATCCCTGATTGAATGTTGTTCTTTAATTTTATCATATGCAACCTGTCGCTTTTCCAGAAAACGTTCAACAGATCTTTCTCGGTGAGCATAAAAATGGGGAGTTGCAACTACACGTTCAACTCCCTGTTCACCTAGTAATTCAAGCATAGACAGAGATGTTTCAGTGTTGGAAGCACCGTCATCAATTCCCGGAAGCACATGAGTGTGATAATCAGTAAACATTACTTGTCGCTCTCCGGCTCGTCGGACTTATACTCGTAGTTTCCATAGCTGTATCCGTACTTTCCATATTTACCGTATTTGCCGTACTTATGGTAATATCTTGAGTTATGAGCTTTGCTCTCAACATCATTTAGAATAAAGCCGAGAAGGTTCATATTAGCAAGTTCCATACGCTTATTTGCCTCTTCCACATCATCGTAGGATGTGGAACCGTATCTGACAACCATAATCATACCGGATATATCATCACTGAGAGTCAGTGCATCGGATACAACGCATACAGGAGGCAAGTCAATTACAATAAGAGCGTATCTGCCGCTCAATTCTTCAAAAAGCTTCTTTGCTGAATCAGATGAAAGAAGCTCGGAGGGATTGGGCGGGATAGGACCTGCTGTCATAACGTCAAGGTTTTCCATGACATTTTTCTGGATACATTCATCTGTCTTATTAATTTTACTTATCGCTGAAGAGAGACCCTTTTTGTTCTTCAGATTAAAAATTTTGTGCTGAACAGATTTTCTCATATCAGCATCTATAAGCAACACCTTATTGCCACCCTGTGCGGATGCAATAGCAATATTAGCCGCAGTTGTGGACTTTCCCTCCGCAGGGTTTGCGGATGAGACAGCCAAAATCTTCTTTTCAAATGTAGAAAGAGCAAAGGTAACGTTAGTACGAATAGACTTATAGCTTTCAACTACATAGAAAGGCACATCCTTATCTGTAAGGCGGACATGATTATCTTTCTTGTCGTCCTTCATTTTCTTTTTTTCCTTTTTATCAGAGCCAAAACGCTGTACCTCGCCTATGATGGCCTTCTCGTAACGATTGGCAAGTGTGTCGGTGTCCTTGACACTATTGTCAAGTATATCAATAACAAAGATAATTGCCATTGTAAGAACCATGCCAACAACAGCTGCCATTAAAGCGTTCTTAACAGAATTAGGCGCAACAGGATTCTCATTAACACGTGCTGTATCAATCGTACTGATAGAACCAACGCCTACTGCTTCTTCGATATACTGCTGAGAAACAGACGCAAGATCATTGCAGATTGCAGCTGCTACCTCAGGATTCTTTGTTGTGGTTTTAACAGTGAGCGCACTGGTATCGGTAACAGCGGTAATACTGAGACACTCTCTCAGAGATGATGTGGAAATTTTGCCGTCATCGACTATAAAGCACTCATTTATAATACTTTCATCAAACTTTTCAGTGAGCATATCACCTACAGCTATCATTACCGCATCATCTTTAAGCACTTCGATATATGTATTTACCAGCTGCTTAGAGTTGGAAATATTGTTCTGGTTATTAGCCGTATTCTCGGAAACGTTCGTGTAGCTCTGAACATACATTGAAATATGAGACGAATATTCCAGCGGCAGAACCAACTTTGAATATCCAAAGCCTGCTACTCCGAAGATAATCGTTGCTATTACAATTATCCATATTTTTCGTAAAAACAGTGTAAATAAATTCTTGAACGAAATGGTGTATTCTTTCTCCATACTTGACTTTCTCCTTAAATATATTATACTGATATATACTCATATATTCATGCATTCAGCTATATTCATGCATTCAGCCAAACTATATAACTTGTTGTCTTTTTTATATCAGCATCATTTCATATCTTGTTAATTTTATCATATTTCGTCATAAATGTCAATACGATAATATTATAGGTTACATACATTTTTTTGTATAATTTGTCCGTTTCATGATATTGCCACTCTTCAAGTCGGGAATTTATAAAAAATTGTTGTTCCCGTTCTGAAAATATGGTATAATAAGCACAGGGTGTTAACAAAGAGCGTTTATTATACACTTATTTTACTTACATCGTATCTTAAATCAAATACTGCAAAGGAGTATATAATGATACTATTATCCGCACAGAATATTTCCAAAACATATATGGAACGAAAGGTTCTTGACAGCGTTTCTTTCTTTCTGAATGAGGGTGACAAGGTTGGTATTATCGGTATAAACGGTACAGGAAAGTCTACCCTGCTGAAAATCCTTGCAGGCGCAGACGAGGCTGACAGTGGCGAGATTATCCGTACAAGCGGTGTACGGATATCATATCTTCCCCAGATACCCGAGTTTGAGAACCATGGCAGTGTTTTAAGTCAGGTTATGCTTCATTTGCCCGCCGACTTAAAGGAAGCTAAAGAGTTTGAAGCCAAATCTATTCTGAGTAAGATGGGAATCAAAGACTACAGCCGTGACATAAGTACCCTTTCAGGTGGTGAAAAGCGTCGTGCAGGCATTGCCGCAGCTCTTATTCAGCCCAGCGATGTTCTCCTCATTGACGAGCCTACCAACCATATTGATAATGAAACTGTTGCGCTCCTGGAGGAACAGCTGAAAAAATATCGTGGCGCTATTGTAATGGTAACTCATGACCGTTACTTTCTAAATAGCATTACACGTAAAATTGTTGAGGTTGATAGAGGAAAGCTCTATGAATATGACGGAAACTACGGCGTTTACCTTGAACAGAAGGCTCAGCGAGAGGCAGACCTTGAAGCAAAGGAACGTAAAAACCGTACACTCTACCGTCAGGAACTCGAATGGATAAGACGTGGCGCAAGAGCAAGAAGCACTAAGTCCAAAGACAGGATAGAACGTTTCCATGAGCTTGAAAATCGTGAAATTCCCAAGGAATCTGAATCGCTCCAACTCGGCTCTGTTTCTTCACGTCTCGGCAGAAAAACCATTGAAATTGAAAACATCTCCAAATCTATGGACGGCAGAGAACTTATCTCAAACTTCTCCTGTATTTTGCCCCGTGATGGCAGAATCGGTATTGTGGGACACAACGGTGCGGGAAAGTCTACCCTTATTAAGATGCTAAACGGCGATTTGCAGCCTGACAGCGGCAGTATTATTATTGGTGACACGGTTAAAATCGGTTACTTTTCTCAGGAATGTGAGTCCATGGATCCGACTATGCGTGTTATCGACTACATCCGGGAAACCGCTGACCGTATACAAACCACTGACGGTACTGTTACTGCGGCACAGATGCTAGAGCGTTTTCTCTTTACCTCGGAGCTTCAGTGGAACCGCATTGAAAAGCTCTCAGGCGGTGAACGGAAACGACTCTATCTTCTCAAGGTTCTTATGACTGCTCCCAACATTCTCCTCCTGGACGAGCCTACCAACGACCTTGATATTGCTACTCTCACAATATTAGAGGACTATCTCTCAGCTTTTCAGGGTGCGGTAATTGCCATATCCCATGACCGCTACTTTCTCGACAAGATGGCATCGGAAATATGGGAACTTAAAGGCAACGGCGAAGTTTTACGTTACAACGGAAACTACAGCGACTACGCTGCAAATCGCTCAGAACTCAACGACGCAGACAAACCAAAAAAACAGTCTGAAAAATCAGAGCGTGTTTTTGTAGGCAAAAAAAAGCTCAAGTTCACCTACAAGGAACAGCGTGAGTTTGAGACAATTGACGATGACATTGCAAACCTTGAACAAGAAATTGAGGACACAGAAAAGGAACTTCTGAAATCCGGTTCCGATTACGTGAAACTCCAGGAGCTTTCACAAAAAAAGGACGAGCTTGAAGCTCTGCTTACCGATAAAATGGAACGCTGGGTTTATCTTAACGACCTTGCAGAGCGTATTGCAAAGGGCGAGATGGTTTAAGGTTTAATTGTAGTAATATATTTACAGTTTTTTCTTGACTTGTAGAACAAATTTGTTTTATAATTATAGTATTATATGCGTTGCAAAAATAAATCTGAGGTGATTTTATATGAAAAAGCTTATAGCAGGCATTACGGCTCTGGTCTCAGTTCTTTCAATAGGATTTTCAGCTGACGCTCTTAATGTAAAAGGCGATGTAAACGGAGACGGAGTATTTTCACTTGCTGATATTCTGGCAGTGCAAAAGCACATTCTTGGACTTGAACCACTAAACGATATGTCCCTGTCTGATGCTGATGGTAACGGACAGATAAATGTTCTAGATTTATCCCTTTTCAAAAAGGCTCTGATTTCAGGACTTTGGAAAGAGGATGAAACTACAGGCAACTATGTGGACGTTTCAACTATCGACGAGCTTTTCGATGCAATGAGAAACGCAAGCCCCGGTGATATTATTCGCATTGCACCCGGTACCTACGACTACACCACCTATCAGAGTGCACAGAAGATTGACACTTCCGCTGATGGTACCGCTGAAAAGCCCATCACTCTTACTGCGGCTAATCCCGAAAATCCACCTGTCATTACAGGTAAAAGCGAGGAAAACGGCTATGTTCTCCACATAAAAGGTGACTACTGGATTATTGATGGTCTTAAAATCACAACTTCCCAGAAAGGTATTGTGCTTGATAATTCGAACTATTCCATTATCAGAAATTGTGAGATTTCTGATACCGGCTCTGAGGCTGTTGCTCTCCGTGACGGATCTTCCTACTGTCTTGTACAAAACACCTATATCCACGATTCCGGTACAATTACTCCGGGCTATGGTGAGGGCGTCTACGTGGGAAGTGCAAAATCCACTACAGGCTTTGACTATAAGTGCGACTATAATGTGATTGACGGCTGTACTTTTAAAAATGTCGCTGCGGAGCATATTGACATAAAAGAATACACCACTGGCACTGAAGTCAAAAACTGCACTTTCTACGGCGATGGTATGACAGGCGAAAACTACGCAGGAAGCTTTATTGATATTGCAGGCAATGATGTTTCCGTCCATGACAATATCGGTTACAGGAACGGCAACGAAAAGATTGTTGCAGCATTTGAGCTTCATGAACAGGTGGACGGATGGGGCTATCATGCTGTCTTTGAAAACAACACCGTTTACATGGATCAGCCCTATGGTGCGGTTGATACAAGCAGACGTATGTATGTTGTTGACGGCTGGTACGCTGATTTTTCTGTTAAAAATAACATGGTTGACTACGGAAGTGGTCTTGTCTCCGCCAATTCATGGGAGTACTTTAACTCCAAATATGTTAACTATCTTGAATAAAACTATAAAGAAAACCGCAATGGGTGTGCTTTCCATTGCGGTTACTTATTTAATATAGTATAGTGTTTAGCTTCTTGCCATACCATCAACGCTCAGTACAACGCCTGTAATGTAGGAAGCTTCATCAGATGCCAGGAATACAAATGCGTTTGCAATATCCTCAGGCTGACCCAGTCTTCTCAAAGGAATCTGGGCAATGAGGGGGGCAATTACATCCTTGGGTACTGCCTTCATCATATCAGTCTCAGTGATACCGGGAGCTACTGCGTTTACACGGATACCCTTTGGACCTAGCTCTCTTGCCAGGGAAAGAGTCAGACCGTTTACTGCAAACTTGGACGCAGGATATGCAACGCCTCCGGGCTGACCATAGATGCTGACCATAGAAGAGGTGTTGAGAATTACACCGCTGCCAGCTTCTGCCATAATGTCAGAAGCTGCCTTTGCACTATTGAATACGCCCTTGACATTCAAATCCATTACCTTTGAAAAAGTCTCCTCTGTATAGCTTGCAAAGGGTGTGCTTTCAGATACGCCTGCGTTGTTTACTACAATATCAAGCTTACCATAACGTGCTGCCACGTCAGCAAATGCAGCCTTCATGTCTTCAAGGCTGCTTAAATTTGGGGCGATACCCTGAATCTTCGCCTCGGGATAGAGCGTGCGGAGCTTGTCGGCTGCCTTGTCAGCGTTTGCCTGATTGCTGGCTGTTATTATTACAACTGCGCCCTCTCTCAGAAATGCGGATGCTGTTGCAAAGCCAATACCACGGCTGCCACCTGTGATAATTGCTACTTTGTCTTTAAGTCTCATGGGGATAGTCCTCCTTTTAACAATAAGTTTTATTATAAAACACATATATTAATCCTTAATTAACGTTTAACGTTTATTATATTAACCACATTGCTTTTTTGTCATCAAAAAGGGTGAAATGTAACATATTTGGAAATTAACACCTTAAATATTGAAATTAATTGTCGTAATGTGATATAATAGTAGTGATGCAATTCTTACAAAAAATGATAAAGGGGTGTGATTCCTATGGATATCAATTCAATCCATGACTACCAGAAACGCATCAAACGCACAATCATCACCGAAAGCCAGATAAAAGAAGCCATCAAGGAAGCGGCAAAAGACATTGACGCTATCTACGATGGCAGACCCATTCTTCTGGTGAGTATACTCAAAGGCGCATTCGTTTTTATGGCGGATTTGTGCAGAGCTGTTACTGTCCCCTGTGAAATCGGTTTCATGGCGGCTAAAAGCTACTTTGACGGCACTGTATCAACAGGCAACGTGAACATCACTATGGATCTTGAACAGGACATAAGCCACTACCACGTCGTCATCGTTGAGGACATTATCGACACAGGTCGTACCCTTAAGGAGGTTATTGGCATACTGAAAGGCAGAAACCCTATTTCACTTCGTGTTATTACCCTCCTGGACAAGCCCTCACGCCGTAAAGTACAACTTCAACCTGACAAGGCACTTTTTACCATTGATGATTTATTCGTTATAGGCTATGGTCTTGACTGCGGAGAATATTTCCGTAATCTTCCCTACATTGCAGAATTCAACGAGGAGTGTATTTAATATGTTTGAAAAAATATTTAAGCTGAAACAGCACAACACCAATGTAAAAACCGAGCTTGCTGCCGGTCTTACCACATTTATGACAATGGCTTACATATTAGCCGTTAACCCCAGTATTCTCGGTGATGCCGGTATGGACACAACTGCTGTTCTACTTGCTACATGTATCGCTTCATTCATCGGTACAGCCTGCATGGCTTTTATGGCAAATCTCCCATTTGCCCTGTCCGCAGGCATGGGACTCAACGCTTTCCTTGCCTATACCGTTGTTCTTGGCTTCGGTTACTCTTGGCAGATTGCTCTCTTTGCCGTATTTATTGAAGGTATCATCTTTATCGTTCTGTCCCTTACAAATGTCCGTGAAGCTATCTTCAACGCCATTCCGCTTTCACTGAAACATGGTGTTTCAGTTGGCATCGGTTTGTTCATCGCATTCATAGGTTTACAGAATGCAGGTCTTTCCATTGCAAATTCAAGCACTCTCGTTTCTATCGTAAGCTTTACCGATAACTTCTCTACCGATGGTATATGCGCTCTTCTCGCTCTTGTTGGTACCGCACTTACTGCTATCCTCTATATTAAAAAGGTTAAAGGCTCTATTCTTATCGGTATTCTGAGTACATGGGTTCTGGGTATTATCTGCCAGCTAACAGGTATATATCAGGTTGACCCGGATGCAGGTTACTACTCTCTTATTCCCACTCTGGGTATGACTGATTTTTCTAAGCTCGGAGAAACCGTTGGTCAGTGTTTTAATGTTGATTTCAGCGGCGTTGGTATATTCAACTTTGCTGTTATCGTATTTTCTTTCCTCTTCGTTGACCTCTTTGATACTCTGGGTACTCTTATCGGTGTAAGTGCTAAGGCCGGCATGCTTGACAAGGACGGCAAACTCCCCGGTATCAAGCCTGCCCTTCTGGCTGACGCTATTGCTACAACCTCCGGTGCTGTTCTCGGTACATCCACCGTTACAACCTTTGTTGAATCCTCAGCAGGTGCAGCTTCCGGCGGTAGGACAGGTCTGACAGCTCTTACTACTGCTGTTCTCTTCCTGCTCTCTATGTTCTTTGCACCTATTTTCACTGCTATCCCCTCATTTGCTACAGCTCCTGCTCTTATCATTGTCGGCTTCCTGATGTTCTCCAATATCGTGGAAATCAAGTTCTCTGATAAGAACTATGCTTCTGCTATCCCCGCTTACCTCTGCATCATCGCTATGCCTCTCTTCTACAGCATCTCAGAGGGTATCTCAATCGGTGTTATCTCTTATGTAATCATAAACCTTGCATGTAAGAATTACAAGAAGATAAGCCCCGTTCTCTATGTTCTGGCAGTTCTTTTCATACTGAAATACATCTTCCTGTAAAATTGTATATCAAAAAAATCGTGCGTACTGCTCATATGGCGGTACGCACTTTTTATAGTAATGCGCAAAGGCTGCTCTACTCAGTGGTAAGCAGCCTTTGCAGGAGATATATATTTAGGGAAACAAGTTATCCGGACTGAACAGGGAGACTGTTTACCTTTGCCAGGAGATACTGGAGAAGTACTGAGGCATCTTGTGCATTGATGTTAGAATCAAGATAGCAGTCAGCGTTTACCTTTTGGGAATCATTGAGTGTAATAATATCTGCAATGGACTTATTCAGATATACCAGGTCAACCATAGATACACCGCTGTCAAGGTTTACGTCGCCATAGTATATGTTTTCAGGTACGATTAATGTTGTGGTGGTTTCCTCCGGCTGTGATGATGTTTCAGTAGTTGATACAGTAGTACCAGTGCCGGAATCAGCAGTAGTAGTATCACTGCTGTCACTACTGACTGTAGTTACGGTAGTAGTTGTGGTAGTTTCTGTTTCTGTGGTCGTAGTTGTAGTCGTAGTTGTAGTCGTAGTTGTTGTAACTGCGGGGGTAGTTGTAGTTGTCTCAGCAGGCTTGCTGTTGTCGTATTCGTAATAAAGAGTAATGGACTCATAGGTTACGCTTACATCGGCACCTTTGTCATCATTATCAGAAGATGTCCACCAGTTCTGAAGCTCTGCATATTCATCACCGATTGTTGCTTCAACTGTCTCCAAATTTGCATCAGTAAATTCACCATCAAACGCAATTTCACACTCTCTTATCGAGTTGCTGTAGGTGAAAGTTTTGCTGCCCCAGAGTGTTGTACCGGAAGCGTCAACAAGTTTATTGAAGCAAAGCGCACCACCGCCACAATACCAGCTTGCACCGGAATTACAGCTTGCATTTGCTGTGACAACAGCCTTTACCAAGTGTTCCTTATCATCCAGAGGAATCATTGGATAACCGTTCTCGGAGATTTCAAGGTCTGCAATCTTGTAGGTTTCGGTCTTTTCTTCAATCTGAGATGCGTCGAATACTTTCTTATCGGTAGGTTCATCGGAAATTACAATCTGTGCTACAGAGAGAGGAGGAAGTGTTACTGTTACAGTATTGTCTGCAACATCGTTATCGACCTCAATAATCTTGATGTCTGTATCGTCCTGTGTGATTGCGTATACTACTGCACTCTTGTAGTCGCAGGAAGCACCATCGAGAGTGATAGTTGCGTTCTGAGTACCGGATGTATCCTTATTGGAAAGAACCAGTGTTATCTCTGTGTCATCACCGTTATCGACAGCGGCAAAGGCTGCTGCCTTAGAAAGATCGTCGGTCGTTGCTTCTAGCAGTGTATCGCCGAAATCACCACCTTCACCGTCATAGTTGGTGTAAAGGTTAATTGCTGATTCTACGTAGGGGCAATTGGGAAGTGTACCCCAATAAGTTGCAAGGTAAACATCGTTCATTGCAAATGCGCCCAGTGCTTCGGTCTCTGCAATTGCTGATGTAATGTTCTTGCCTGTTACAGCTTCATTTCCTATGTCGCCTAGGTTATACTCGGTAATGGCAAGCTTTGTGCCGGGATAATACTTGTCGATGGATTCCTGGAGACGTTCAAGGAAGGGGAAGTACTGACCCAGATAAGGCTGAAGCCAGCTGTTTTCTACGTAGCTTTCGTCATAAAGACTTCTTGCTGCCTGGAGGCGAGATGCATCGGATGCACAGTCCTGAGCGTAGTAATGCACGTCAAATACGTCAAGGAGACGATAGCCACATTCTTCTTCTGCCTTTGCCATCTGGTCAAGGTAGAAATCAACATACCAGGAGTAATTGCTCTTTACTGCCTGCCATTCGCTGTCGGTAAAGCCATTGCTGCCGTCCTCTCCTGCCTGTACACAAGGAAGCATACCCCAGAACGCAGGGCCGAAAACCTCCGCATTCGGGTCGATGCTCTTTACTACCTTTGCCAACTCAATAGACTTGGAAACAAGCTCGTTATTGGTAACACTTTCACTGTGCAGATAGGGATGAGTATTGTCCCAGAGGACAGGCTCGTTGTCAAGGCTATAACCCTGTATGCCTGTTGCAGAAGAAGAATCACCCAACTTGTTTACGATGTAGTTTACATACTCATCCATATAAACTGTGCCATCGGTAAGGTCGGGAGTCAAGGACAGCTCGCTTCCCTTATTGAACTTTACCTCGTTCCATCTGGAAGAGGGCGCTGCTTCTGTTACCTCGCCGTTCTTGTCAGCTGCAACATAACCGGCCATCTGGAGAGTTGTCATCTTATAAGAAATACCATACTTTGTGCAGTTCTTGGAAAGCTTCTGCGCAGCATATGCAGGACCGTTTGATTCATCACCGATATTTGTGTCGCTCATATTATGCCAGTCCTCACCTGCGTTTGACCAGTTGGTTTCCCAGTTGTAGCCGGTGTAGCGATTGCCACCCTGTCTGATTGCGTTTACGCTGACATTCTTCAGGTTGTCTACATTTCCGTATTCGTTTACACCATAGATGTAAGGGCTTATTGCTTTTCTTTCGCCTGAAAGATTGATGGAAACATTCATTTCATAGCCCGCATCGGCAGATACAGGACTGTATACTACGCTCGTCATGCTTGTAATTGCCATTACTGCTGCTACCACAGCGGCATACTTCCGTGTTTTCATTGTAATAACCTCCACATAAATCTTATTCCGAATTTATGTCACTTGCTTTGTGAAGATTCAGAATCAGGATTTCGGAAGGGACCCTTTGACCAAATGTCAATGTCAGGCTCTCTATTTGCGATGAAGTGAGTAACCGATGTACCAAGCACCAACAGTCCTATCAGCGGAATATTGTGGACATAACCGTATATAGGGAAAGACTCCTCCCCTATGTCAGCCGTCATCTCCCAAATGATACCAAGCCATAGAAAACGCTCTATTATACTGTCTACAACCTCCGGCGCAATTCCCAGCTTCGCTGATATGCTCTGCTTCGTTATCATGTAGCCACGGGGAAGTGTTTCCGCGTAGAAGATAACCTTCAGTACCGTTTCGTCGGACAGCAGGGAAAATAAGCCGCACAGCCTGGGAGTAATCTACACATAGCCGTTGACGCCGTCCTCGGGAACGCTCATAAAGCATGCATACTGCATATCAGGATTGAGTCGCTCAATGGCAAGCTCGTAGTCGGAACGCAGTACAGCAAAGGTTTCCTTGGTCAGTGCCTCGGGAAAACTAGGCGTTACGTTCATGTCGTTTTCATGATAAGCGTTAAGAAGCTGATAGAACAGCTCGATAACATAGGTACTCTTCTCAGACTCAGGTCGCTTTCTCAGGTCGTCTATAAGCTTCTGCCAGATATTCTCATCCTGCTCTTCCTCTTTAAGTCCGAAAAGAACATCAAGAGACACGCCGAGAATTAATGACAACTGGGGAAGCAGTGCGCCGTCGGGATAGCTGCCTTTCTCCCACTTCGAGACCGCCTGTGGCGTTACAGCAAGCATCTGGGCAAGCCGTTCTTGAGTGAGTCCCTGTTTCTTTCTCCATCTGGTAAGGTTTCTTCCGAAAACCGAATCCATATTTCATTCTCCGTTTCACAAATGATCATTGTAATTACATTATATCACGCCGCACAGTTGAAGTCAAGCAATTGATATTATAGAAATTCTACTTTAAGTTTAGTAAATGCAAAAATTCTACCGTGTTTTTCTACATGATGAGGGCGTCTGACCTGTATACTTTTTAAATACTCTACTGAAATAATTCTGGTCGAGAAAGCCACACTGCCAGGCGACTTCTCCTATAGACTCAGATGTTGTTCTGAGAAGATTCACTGCCTTTCTCATTCTAAGCCTTGTTATATATTCAAGAGGTGACTCTGAAAAGGTTTCAACGAAAAGCCGTCCCAACTGACGTTCGGAATAGCCTGCCACTCCCGACAGTTTCTCCATGGATATTTCTTCATTATAGTGCTTCTCGATGTATGCCACCGCCTTGGCAAGCTTCATAGCTCCGCTTACACTTGCTGTACTGCTCTCACAGCACCTGGAAAGATGGGTACAAAGTCTGAGAAACTCCGAGTAAACCATCGCCTGCCAACCGTCTCTGCGGCTAAGGTACTCATCCATCATCTCGGAAATGTAAGCCTCTATTTTGTCAAAGTCGTGCTTCTTGAGCTTCATTCGGCTCTCAAATCGTCCGCTCCGGAGCTGCCGGGGTTCAACTACAAAGAGTGCCTGGTAACCTGCAAGTTCCCTGAGATTATAGATGTTCTCCAAAACCTGCTCAGGATGGAACATTATATTACATATTTTGAGGTTTTCTGCCTCTATAAAACCATGGGGCGTATATCTGCTTACTACAAAAACATCTCCCTTGGAAATAGAATAACGCTCCTCCCCCGCTATATGCACTGCCCTTCCATCAAGAACTACCACTAGCTCGGAAAAATCAGCATGTCCATGGACGTAGCAGTCGTCGGCGTTGTGAAGTCCATATTGCATATGCACCGGAAAATCCTTTACGTCTGTGAAAATTTCCATAGGCATATTTACTAGCATAATATCAGCCCCTTATGTCTTTTTTGTGCTAATTTCAGTCCATATAGTTCTACTTTTTTCTCAAATCATATGTTATAATCAGTATAACATATAAGTCCGATTCTTTCAAGTTAAAGGAGAAAATTTTATGAATTTCAGTAAAATATCTGCAGCTCTTTCAGCAGCGGCTATCTGTGTGAATCTTATGATTCCCTGTACATCCGTTACTGCTAAGGCGCAAATCAGTACAGACGCAATCGAAACTATGGGAGGGATTACCATAAGCACCGATAAAATCAGTTCCGACAACAACAAGAACTTAAAGTTCAATAACCCTATATCTTCCGAATTCTTCTGCGCAGACCCTACCGCAGTTGAATATAATGGCCGGCTTTACGTTTACGGCACCAATGACCACGAACAATTTGAGGTGAAGGGCTCAGAGGTTGATAATACCTATGAGCAGATTAAATCCCTGGTTGTATTCTCTACCGATGATATGGTGAACTGGACCTATCACGGTGAGATTAACGTGGGAGAAGTCGCTCCGTGGATTATTAACTCCTGGGCTCCCACTATCACCTCAAGAGTTGAAGCCGATGGCTTGACCCACTTCTACCTCTATTTCTCAAACAATGGCACAGGTACGGGAGTTATTACCTCTACTGACCCTGTTGGACCCTGGTCTGACCCTCTGGGTGAACCTCTTGTTTCATCAAGCACTCCCGGTCTTACCGATTGTCCTAATCCCTTTGACCCGGGCGTTGTAATTGACGACAACGGCGTGGGATGGTTAGCTTTCGGTGCGGGTAAAGCCTCAGACGGCACCGACTATATGCCCGGTTCTGTTAGAATCGTTCAGTTGGGCGAGGATATGGTTTCCTTTGCAAGCGATTTTGTGAATATTCCCGCTCCATATAACTTCGAGGCAAGCGAGCTGAACTACATTAACGGCACTTACGTTTACACCTATAATACCGACTGGAGTGACCACTCAAAACAGTGGGACTACGACTGTCCTGCTCCCTCAGCTTGCAGTATGGTTTATATGACTACTAAAACGCCTCTTGATCCTTATAGTTGGGAAATGCGCGGCGAATGCTTTATGAATCCGGGTACATCAGGACTTGAATACTGCAACAACCACACCCATATGCATAAATTCAAGGATAAGTGGTATATGTTCTACCACACCTTAGAACTTAAAAAAGGTATGGGCATCAAAGGCTCATACAGAAGCCTGGCTGTGGAAGAAATAAACGTTGACGAGAACACTGTTACCATTGAAAAGACAGGTGCTACAAATCAAGGCGCAGATTCTATTATTAATGTTAACGCATATTCTGTAAACAGTGCGGCAAGTCTTAACGGTACAGCAAATATCTCCTACGACCTCTCCGATCGACATAATCCTACTATAATAAGCGGCGGTGAAGGCTCATGGATAAGCGTCAGAGACGTTGAATTTTCTCCAAAGACAGAAGATGAAAAGCCCGTTGAGATGATTAAGACTCCCATTGAATCCATCACCTACAACTTTGATGTTAAATCTGTAGACAAGGCTACCAATCTTTCCTTTAACGCAACAGGCAAGAGCGGTACAAGCTACAAGGAATCGGTTGCTGTTGATGGCACAGGCAAATATTCCGTTACCTGTGATACAGACAGTGAAAGTGGTATGACAATCATCGGCTTCTTCAGCGTTGACAACGATGCTCAGATTACCATGCTCCTTGAGAATATTGTAATTAACGACGAGTACTCCTTTAATATTGCCTCTGAGCTTACCAATACCAGAGAATGGGCTGACGGTCTTAAAAACATCTGGAACGGTTTTGATGATGGTGCAAATGTTTACACTTCCGACTATGCTTCTTTCATCTATAATAAAACTAAAGATTCCATTGAATTCTTTGTTTCTCCTGCATCACCTGATGAAACCATAAACAATGGTTCTATTGTAGAAGAACCTCTTTCCTTCTACGCTGTTGTCAAGGGCAAAGGCAGACTTGAAGTAAGGGCAGATTCCTGTACAGGTGCGATTCTCTCTTATGTTGATTTCGACACCAATGGCGAATATAAGACCATCTACAATAACAAAGTGGCAGAGGTTGGCGGTGTAAAAGACCTTTACTTTGTATTCTCAGGCGCCGATATTGCTTTCTCTGACTGGTGCTTTGTAAAGGACGGCACACTCCCCCAGCTTGTACGAGGCGATGTAAACGCTGACGGAAAGTTCTCTATCCTTGATGCGGTTATGATGCAGAAATATATCGTAAACATAGGCTCACTTACCAATCAAAGTCAAGGCGACATGAACGGCGACGGCAAAATCAATATATTTGACCTCGCTATAATGAAGAGCGAGCTTGACAAATAAATACGCTTTTTCACAGTCGGCTTTTTTCTCCCTTTAAGTCGACTGTGATTTTTATAATTTTTTTGACAAAAGCTATTGACAAAGTGGTTTTTACGTGATATACTTGTAATATATTCAAACCGTTGAGGCGGAGATAAAGGTAGTTATGCTTCCACAGAGAGTCCGGGGAAGGTGTGAGCCGGATGAAACACAGATTATCAAATGGACCGCTGAGGGCATGGTCAAAGGCTTCGAGCTTAGTATTCCATGACGTATGGCACACGTTAGTTGTCAGGGATATGTTGGTATCCTGCAAAGCGCACGGCATTTGCTGTGAATCAAGGTGGCACCACGGATAATGATTTATTCGTCCTTGACAGAGATTTGAAGTCTTTCTGTCAAGGGCGTTTTTGCTTTTTGACAGCAATTCGGAGGTATTATTATGGTACTGCTTACAAGACGATGGCGACCCTGTCGTAACGCATAAGGCAAGATTATATTTCGGTTAAAACCATTCTATATTTATTTTTGGAGGTATTCATTATGAATTACAACGGTATCAACTTTGACACATATTTCAGAAACTATCCCGACATGGACGGCTTCTTCGGCAAGTACGGCGGCTGCTATATTTCCGACGAGCTTAAAAAGGCTATGGAGGAAATCACAGATGCTTATATGACCATCTGTAAGTCCAGTAAATTTATCGGTGAGCTGAGAAGAATACGTAAGGAATTTCAGGGCAGACCTACTCCTGTTTCTCACCTGGAACGTCTTTCAAACAGCATCGGCAATGTTCAACTCTACGTTAAACGTGAGGATCTGAACCACACCGGTGCACACAAGCTAAATCACTGCATGGGTGAAGCACTGCTGGCTAAATATATGGGCAAGAAAAAGATTATTGCCGAGACAGGTGCAGGTCAGCACGGTGTTGCTCTGGCTACCGCTGCTGCTTACTTTGGTCTGGAATGTGACATTTACATGGGTGCTGTTGACATAAAGAAGCAGGCTCCCAATGTTGCAAGAATGAAGATTCTCGGTGCAAATGTTGTAGAGGTTACTCACGGTCTCCAAACCCTGAAGGAAGCTGTGGACGCCGCATTCGCTGCTTACGCCAGGGAATACAAAGATGCCATCTACTGTATCGGCTCCGCTCTCGGTCCTCATCCATTCCCTATGATGGTACGTGATTTCCAGAGCGTTGTGGGTATTGAGGCAAGAGAGCAGTTTATCGAAATGACAGGTGAACTGCCTGACGCAGTTATTGCATGCGTTGGCGGCGGTTCAAATGCTATGGGCATGTTCTCAGGCTTCCTCAATGACCCGGTTGAAATTTACGGCGTAGAGCCGCTGGGCAGAGGCGAAAAGCTGGGCGACCATGCTGCAAGTCTCAAGTTCGGTACAGAAGGCATCATGCACGGCTTCAACAGCATTATGCTCAAGGATGAAAACGGTGAACCTGCTCCTGTATACTCAGTTGCAAGCGGTCTTGACTATCCTTCATCAGGCCCTGAACACGCTTTCCTCCGTGACATCGGCAGAGTAAAGTACGATGTTGTAAACGACGAAGAAACCATCGACGCTTTCTTCAAGCTTTCCAGAATGGAAGGCATCATTCCCGCTATCGAAAGCTCCCACGCTGTGGCTTACGGCATGAAGCTTGCCGAAAAAATGGAGCGTGGCTCAATTCTCATCTGTCTCTCAGGCAGAGGCGATAAGGATATGGACTATGTCATCGAAAACTACGGCATCAGATAAACCTTTTATAAAACAAAAAGACGGCAGATTTTAGTCTGCCGTCTTTTTTTGCTGTATTCTTTTATTCATTTTCCGAATAGAGTTCGGAGTTATTCGGGAATTACAGGGAGCATATCAATTACCTGGAGCAAGAATCTGAGAAGTGCAGTGGCATCGGAGCCGTTTACTGCACCGTCCCTATAACAGTCGGCATTAAATTTCTGACTATCGTTAAAGCCTACGAGTCCTGCAACATACTTGTTCATGTGTACCAGGTCAACCATGGATATCTTGCCATCCATATTTGCATCTCCTGCACATCCAGTCACTACAGGCTCTTCTGTGAAAACTGTTGTGGTGGTAGTTGTAGTGGCGGTTGTTGTAGCTTCTGTTGTTTCGAGAGCGGTTTCGGTGGTTGTGGTTACTGTTGTAATGGTGGTAGTGGTTGTTGTGGTAATTTCAGCTGCCTTTTCCTTTGCAAAAACTGTGTAATTTACGCAGCCTGCGGACTGATTGTTTGTACCCAGAAGAACAGTTTCGCCGCAATTTACTTCTCTTGAATATATGTCAAACACAACATCGTTGTTATTTGATACTGTCATATCAGTCTTTGTGTAATCATTAAGCCACGCAGATGTATTGGTTACACGATTGTCCACTGCGATATAAACGGTCATATCCTTACCTGCAACAAAGGTCGCAAGGTCAGTGGCTGTATTTTTGGAATCGCAAGCCGTGAGAATTGTCTCTGCGCCTCTGAGTGCTTCGGGAACAACCGCATAGGTTACGTTTCTGTCACCGAAAACAAGGTCACCTGCCGCAAGAGAAGAGTCGAACTTCCATCCATCTGCATTTGCAACATCGAAAACACGGATATCCTTGATAAGCTCACCGCCATTTACAGATGCTTCAAGCACCCACTTCTGGTTGTCACTGCCGTCCAGTGACCACTGAATTGCATTTGCGCCACTTTCCTTGGAGCCGCTGTGTATGCCAACACCGCTCTTGTCCTTGGTTGCCTTAGTTACTATTGCATATGTGCCATCACCATTGTCTACGAATTTAAAGAGCTGTGCATCTGAGCTTGTATCGCCCCAGATACCGATATTTGTGCCATTATCGGTTTTACCGTAGTCAAGATCCAGGAGAAATGTCTTTCCATCACCCAGAACAGAATAAATCTTGTAGTAGTCATTGCCTGCGTCAGCTAAAGTCCACTTTGATGCGCCTGTATCGCCCTGCTGTACGTTTGCACCGTTTTCAGCCTTACTATCTGCTACTTCAAGATAGTAACCACTGCCAAAATTTCTGAATTCATATGTAAGAGCTGTATTCATCTCTGCACCGGGCTTGCCATCGGATACTTCGATATCCTTCAGGAAGGGGGCGTCATACTTTGTCTTTACCCATGATTTGAAGTCATCATCGCCGATATACTTTAACTCACTTTCGGACTTGAAGCAACCTGCATACTTCTGACAGAAGGTCTTAGCATCGGTATTGCTTGTGTTGTATGCATCAAGGAGAGAGTAGCCGTAGTTGCTCTCGTTGGGATACCAGGTGCTCTCGGTTTTAACGCTGAGACTCACCTTTGAAGGCGTACCACCGATGCTTGTAGAGAGATAGGAGTTTGTATCACGATACGGGTCGGCACTGCCCCCACAGAACGCCTGGCTCTGTGTCACGCCGTCAAAGCGGTTGCTTTCACTGACTACGTTAGAGCCATCACCGCCGATAATCTGGGATGTATACTGGTTATTGCCGTCAGACTGACCATTGTAATAGTTGTTGTAAACATGGGCACTGCCGTTGCCTATCTGAGGGCAACGGCGGATGTTGCCGTTCCACCAGTTGTAGAGCAGTGTTGTACGGTCACGGGTGATTTCACCATTCTGTGTACCATATGCAACCGTCCAGTAGCGGTTTGTAAACTTACAATAGGAAATGGTCATGTAGTCGGGACTTCTGTCCATGTCCTTTGCATCCCTGTAGGAATCGTATGGAGTGTTCAGCCAGATGAACTTACCAACCTCGTCCTGACCGTTACCGGACTTGTCATAGCTCAGCGTACTGTTAAAGTTTATATGGTCAATCCAGATCTGACGAGATGACCAGATATTGATAAGTATTCTATTTTTTACATTCTTGGCCTGCATATCAAGATTTCGGAATACGATATTGTCACTGGGTTCATCTCCCTCTGTTCCCCACACATCGTTTGTACGAAACTGAGAGTCATAGATTGTATTGGCGTCATATGAACCAACTAATGTCTTATTATCACGGATTCTGGTGTGGGACTTATTCTGCATGTCGATGTCTGCTGTAACAACAATTGTCTGTGCGTCAACAGAGTTGAGCTGCTTTTCAAGGTCATCTGCTGTAGAAACAAAAACAGTGGGACCTAAGAGTCCGCCGATTGTACCTGCCTTTTCGCCATTGTCAACAGTACAGTTTGCGGCAAAGCCCTCTAGACCGTCAAGGTTCAGCTTATACTTCTGGTAACCTGCACCACTGTAGCTTTCAAGACTGAAAGAGTTAGTGTCAGGGTCGAAAGTCAGTGCCTTGTCGTCTGCATTGGAGGTTACTTTGTAGTAAAGATAGTAGCCGTCAAAGTCCTTTTCTACACCCTCAATCTTCCAACGCTGATTGGCGCCGTCTGTATCTGCGGCAAGTCGTACGCTGTCATTATTTGCTGTGAGAATCTGCCCGTTTGCACTATTTACGATTTCGTACACGCCTTCGCTTACATAGTTAAGTGACCAGTCCTCAGCTGATGTGCCGTTCTGCTTCTCTGATTTAATCCATGAATCCTCTGAGTTTACGTTGCGGTTGGTGTTGTAGATGGCAAGCTGGAACTTCTGTATAGGGTAAGAAGCCGCTGCCTCTACGGTTGAAAATGTAAGGTGCGGCATTGCAGATACTGCTGTTACTACTGCACACAGACCACTTACCAGTTTTACGGTCTTTTTCATATTACTTTCCTCCAAACTCTCTCATGGCATATGCTATCATGTGTTGTCGTTTTGATATCACGAATAATTTGGTACATATGCCCAAATTCTTTTCCATAGTTAAATTATAACAAATACTTTCAATAAGCTCAATAGCAATTGCTATCTTCTTTGTTGCAAATAGCATCATTATATGTGACACATAATCTGTTTGTTTGATAATATACGGCTATATTATATATAGAAAAGGCTTGACAAAGAGTGATGAGAAGTGTATAATAATATGAGAATCATTTTCATTTTGCAAGGAGAAAATTATGGAGATAAAAAGATTTATACCTCTGCTGGTTTGTCCTGCGCTTCTGGCAGGATGCGGTAATATGCCTGTGGCTGAGGATTCAGACAAGCTCAGTGTAGTGTGTACAGTTTTCCCTCAGTACGACTGGGCAAGAGAGATTATTGGCGATACTGAGAATATCAACCTCACCCTCCTTGTCGATAACGGTGCGGATTTTCACAGCTATCAGCCCGGTACGGATGATATGGTTACAATCGCTTCCTGCGATGTGCTTATCTACATTGGCGGTGAATCCGACAGCTGGATTCAGGATTCCCTCGCAAATGCAACCAATCCTGATATGGTTACTGTAAACCTTACTGAAATTATGGGCAGTGCTCTTGAATCTGAGGCTTGTACTTTAGAGGGTCACGACCACGAACATGAGGAAGCAGAACATGAACATTCCTATGATGAGCATGTATGGCTGTCACTCTCAAATGCGGAGCTTTTCACTAACGCCATTGCCGAGGCACTCTCTGAAGCTGACCCCGAAAACGCAGATATTTACGCTGAAAATGCTGAAAACTACACGGGTAAGCTCCAGACAACGGACAGTGATTTTCGCACAAAGCTTGAATCATCAAAGAGAAACGTCCTCCTCTTTGCAGACCGTTTTCCCTTTATCTATCTCATGAGAGACTATGATTTTGAGTATTATGCTGCATTCCCCGGCTGCTCCTCTGAGTCAGACGCAAGCTTTGAAACAGTCATTGAACTTGCAGAAGCGGTTGACACGAACTCTCTCCCCTGTGTTATCACAATTGACGGCTCTGACAGCTCCATTGCAGAGGCTGTCATTTCCAATACAACTGATAAAAACCAGAAGATTCTTACTCTCAATTCCATGCAGACGGTAAAGCGTGAGGACATCGAAAATGGCATCTCCTACCTTTCCGTTATGGAAGAGAATCTTGCAGTGCTTACGGAGGCTTTAAGCTAAATGAGTATACAGCTTTCATGTGAAAACGTCACCCTCGGCTACGAAAACACCGTGGTGACAAAAAATCTGAATTTTAGCGTTTCAGGGGGAGACTACCTCTGCGTTGTAGGTGAAAACGGCAGCGGTAAGAGTACTCTTATAAAAACCCTTTTACAGCTGAAATCTCCTCTTGCCGGTAAAATCACTCTGGGAGACGGTCTGAAGCGACGTGAAATCGGCTACCTTCCTCAGCAGACTCTCGTTCAGCGTGACTTCCCTGCTTCCGTTCAGGAAATTGTCCTTTCAGGTTGTCTAAGCCGAAGCGGATTCCGTCCGTTTTATAACAAGGACGAAAAACTCCTCGCCCACAAAAACATGCGCAAGCTTGGTATATGCAACCTGAAAAAAGAAAGCTACCGCCACCTTTCAGGTGGTCAGCAGCAACGTGTGCTTCTTGCAAGAGCTCTCTGTGCAACTCAGAAGATGCTGCTCCTTGATGAGCCGATTACCGGTCTCGACCCTATGGCTGCCTCGGAAATGTATGAGCTTGTGGCAAAGATTAATAAGGAAGATGGCATTACCGTTATCATGGTCTCCCACGACATCGCTGCCGCTGTGAAATATTCTACTCACATTCTCCACTTGGGTCAAGAGCCTCTCTTCTTCGGTACTAAGGAAGATTACCTTAAAAGCGATATCGGTAAGGTGTTTACCATGCAGACAGGAGGCGGCAAAAATGACTGAGCTTTTTGAAACACTATCATTCTACTTCTCCCATTTCTTTGTAAGATATGCACTGTTGGTAGGCGTTCTTGTTGCACTTTGCTCTTCACTTTTAGGCGTAACTCTGGTGCTGAAGCGTTTCTCCTTTATCGGCGATGGTCTTTCTCATGTAGCTTTCGGTGCAATTGCAATTGCAGGTGTGCTGAATCTTTCCAACGAAATGATTATTGTACTCCCTATTACTGTGATAAGCGCAATTCTCCTCCTTATGACAGGTCAGAATACCAAAATCAAGGGGGATGCGGCGGTTGCACTTATATCCGTCGGTTCCTTGGCTATGGGCTATCTTCTTATGAACATATTCTCGTCCTCGACTAATGTTTCAGGTGATGTTTGCAGTACCCTCTTCGGCTCAACATCCATACTTACACTGACTACCACTGATGTATGGCTTTGCATTATTATGTCTGCACTTGTTATCGGTATTTTTCTCCTGTTCTACCACAAGATTTTCTCCGTCACTTTTGATGAAACCTTTGCTTCCGCTACAGGTGTTAAAGCATCTGTATATAACCTTATAATTGCGGTCATCACTGCTGTCATCATTGTTCTCGCCATGAATTTGGTAGGTTCACTGCTGATTTCCGCACTGATTATCTGCCCTGCACTTTCCGCTATGAGAATGTTCAAGAGCTTCCGCTCTGTTATTCTAAGCTCAGCTATTATATCTGTTGTATGTGCGGTGGTGGGTATCGTTGTTGCAATCCTCTTTTCAACACCCGTCGGTTCAACCATAGTTGCGGCAGATATTGCTGTTTTCCTTATCTTCCTTGTTCTCGGTAAGCTTACAGGTAGATCGGGAAACTGAGTTTATAGCAAGTGCCAATTGAAAAATGCGAATATACTTCACGTTATAAATAGATATGGGCGGCTTAATAGTCGCCCATTATTCTACCTTTCCCAGAGCTTTGACGCAAAACTATTCAGTAAGCTTAAACGTTTATTACGAAAAAACGACAAAAGTAACAAAAAAGGTCTGACCCATTTAAGGTCAGACCTTCTTACTTTTTATTCAGCGTTATGTTCAGCCTTACGCTGTTCAAGCTCAATGAGAGCGTCCTTACGGGACAGACTGATTTTGCCGTCCTTGATTTCCATAACCTTAACGATAATCTCGTCACCTACGGAAACTACATCCTCAGGATTCTCTACTCTCTGCTTATCAAGCTTGGATACGTGTACTAAACCATCCTTGCCGGGTGCGATTTCTACAAATGCACCAAACTGCTTGATGGATACAACCTTACCACGGTAGATTGCGCCTACCTCAGGGTCAAGAGCGATTGTGTGTACAATCTGGAGTGCCTTCTGGCAACCTTCCATGCTCATGCCGCTAATAAATACACTGCCATCCTCATTAATGTCAATCTTTACATCACACTCAGCGGAAATCTTCTGGATAACCTTGCCGCCCTGACCGATTACCTCACGAATCTTGTCTACGGGAATCTTTGTCTGGAACATCTTGGGTGCGTACTCATTTACTGTGGCTCTGGGTTCAGGAATTGCCTTCAGCATAATTTCATCCAGGATATAGAGACGAGCCTTTCTGGTTTTTTCAAATGCTTCCTTGATGATGTCATATGTCAAACCGTCAACCTTAATATCAACCTGGATAGCTGTGATACCGTTCTTTGTACCGCCAACCTTGAAGTCCATATCACCGTAGAAATCCTCAAGACCCTGGATGTCTACCATTGTCATGAAGTCATCGCTGTCAGGCAGTGTGATAAGGCCACAAGAGATGCCTGCTACAGGATTCTTCAGCGGTACGCCTGCATCCATAAGTGCCAATGTGGAACCGCAGATAGAGCCCTGAGATGTGGAACCGTTAGAGGAAAGCACCTCAGAAACCAGTCTCATTGCATAAGGAAATTCATCAATAGAAGGAAGTACAGGAACAAGCGCTCTTTCAGCCAGTGCACCATGACCGATTTCACGTCTGCCGGGTCCACGGCTCGGCTTTGTTTCACCTACAGAATATGAGGGGAAGTTGTACTGGTGCATATAACGCTTAGATGTTTCTTCATCCAAACCGTCAAGCTTCTGGGATTCACTTACAGGACCCAATGTTGCGATGGTCATAACCTGAGTCTGACCTCTTGTAAAGAGACCTGAACCGTGTACTCTAGGCAGTAGACCTACTTCGGCAGCCAGAGGACGGATTTCGTCGATGCCTCTGCCGTCTACACGCTTACCCTCATAGAGCCAGTTACGTACAATCTTCTTCTGAAGCTTGTAGAGAATCTCATCCAGCATACCGGGAGTTTCTACGCACTGCTCATCATACTTTTCGTGAATAGCGTCTGAGATTGGCTGGAGTCTTGCGTCTCTCTGATTCTTGTCATCAGTATCAAGGGCAACCTTTACCTGCTCTGCAAACTCAGCCTCAATAGCGTCAAACAGGTCGTGGTCAACATCCATGGACTGGAAGGAGAACTTGGGCTTGCCAATTGCTTCACGGATTTCATTTACAAATGCAACCATCTTCTTGATTTCCTTGTGACCGAAGATAATAGCTTCCAACATCTTGTCATCGGGAACTTCGTTTGCACCTGCTTCAATCATAACAATCTTTTCCATAGAGCCTGCAACTGTAAGCTGAAGATCGTTCTTCGCTCTCTGCTCCAGTGTAGGATTGAGAACCAACTCGCCGTCAACAAGACCCACACTTACACCTGCAATAGGTCCGTTCCACGGAATATCGGAAATTGAAATAGCGATAGAAGTAGCCAACATACCTGCGATTTCAGGTGAGCAGTCAGGATCTACAGCCATTACTGTCATTACAACGGATACGTCGTTGCGCATATCCTTTGGGAAGAGAGGACGAATGGGACGGTCTACCATACGGGATGTAAGAATAGCTTTCTCTGAAGGCTTGCCCTCTCTCTTTGTGAAGGAGCCGGGGATTCTGCCTACGGAGTACATACGCTCCTCATAGTCTACAGACAGAGGAAAGAAGTCAACGCCTTCTCTCGGCTTAGCACTTGCTGTTACGTTTGCCATAACAACAGTTTCACCATAATGTACCCAACATGAGCCGTTAGACAGCTCGCAGGTCTTGCCTGTTTCTACTACTACAGGTCTACCGGCAAATGTGGTTTCAAACTTTCTGTAATTTTCAAACATTTGATAGATTCCTTTCTGTATTGCATTTTCTTGCATACAGCGACAGTTTAGCAGAAAACCCTGCATCTCTCACTCTTCTGCGTCTTTATGTGAGATGTACGGTTTCATGCTAAATAGCCGCCGCCGTATTATTTTATACACGGAAAGGCAGAGGGATTCCCCGTCTGCCTTCTTGCGTATTGTTTCTGTAAATTACTTACGGATACCTAGCTT
The DNA here is from genome assembly GCA_964594275.1 of uncultured Ruminococcus sp. Taxonomy (GTDB): domain Bacteria; phylum Bacillota; class Clostridia; order Oscillospirales; family Ruminococcaceae; genus Ruminococcus_C. The sequence goes on from CAZQMA010000003.1 coordinate 25,718, forward strand.
TTCGATGCATGCACGATAGCGGTTTACATCCTTCTTCTTCATGTAAGCCAGCAGATTTCTTCTGTGACCTACCATCTTCAGCAGACCACGTCTGGAGTGATGATCCTTCTTGTGTGTCTTCAGGTGTTCAGTCAGGTCGTTGATTCTCTTGGTCAGGATTGCAACCTGTACTTCGGGAGAACCTGTGTCTGTCTCGTGGAGACGATTCTGCTCAATTACGCTTGTTTTTTCTTCTTTCAGCATCATGATAAATTCACCTCATTAAAATATTAACCATGAACATAGAAACGGGCAGGTGATGCTCCGCATTGCGGTTTATTCCCGTATCCAAGTACATGACTTATTTATTATACCACATCTGAGCTGATTTGTAAAGTTACAATTTTGTGAACTTTCATCAGGAGATAACCTTGCCCTTATGATTACCCTTGCCGCCGTCTTTTCTGCCCTTAGCCTTGGAGACTTTTTTTGCTTCAAGAGGCTGTTCCCTGCCGCCCATGTCCTCAAAGAGTACATCTTCGGATTCCGGGTCGTGTTCCTCTTCAACTTCGCCCATAAGTTCAGGATTAATTTCACCACGCTGCTCGTAGTAGGGGTTGATGATGTACTTCTGAATTACAGGGTAGCTGTTGAAGCAGATAACCAGTCCCAGCCAAGATGCGGGAATAAACGGCAGCAGACACATTGCGATAAAGGACACGCCAAGATCTGCAAAAAGGAAAAGTGAAAGAAAAATTCCCGCAAATACTGCAATAATCAGCAGTGTTATTATGTTCTTTTTAAGGGCGATGATTGCAAGAGAGAGGGAGTTCTTCATTATGTTTTTCAGTGAAAGGTTAGTTGCAATAATCATAAGGAACATATAGAAGTTCATCATGAGTACAACAATTCCCACGCTGAGAGCTATTGCAAAGAACACATAGAAAACCTTGCTGCCAGACTGTTCGATAAGAATGGGGTAAACGTAGAGCGACGCTGCAATACAAAGAATTACAAAGCAGTCGAAGATACCCACGATACAGCTGTTTTTAAACTCGCTTTTAAAGGTTTTCATGAAGTCATGCACCATGAAAACAGGTTTTTCAAGGATATAGGCACGGAGCACCTTTGTATGTCCCGCTGTTGCCGGCCCGAATATCACGGCAAAGGCAATAGCAAGAGCAGCAATGATAAGTATACCGGGAAGTCCGGCGGAAAGCTTACCGCTCATCATCATAAAAGCAACGGTAACTGCTCCCACCAAGGGCAGGAAAAACGCTGAATATAGAAGATTCAGTCCGAAAAGCTTCCAAAACTTTCTGCCGAATATTTCCATAAAACGAAAGAATCCCTTTTTCTTTGGTGCACGCTTGGAAATACCAACGCCTGCACTTTCATAATTCTGTCCGAAAAGACCCATGTATCAAAATTCCTTTCTGGGCGGAATACCGCCGGTGTTGTCTTACTTGGAAAGCTCGTAGGCTCTCTTTGTACAGCGGTCGCAGGCATCTACAACTATATCAGTGAGCTTGCCCTCGTAGAGTGCGTCAAGACCTGCCAGAGTTGTACCGCCGGGTGAGGATACCATGCGGATAAGCTCGTCTACAGTGTAACCGGAATCAGTAAGCATTTTTGCAGAGCCGATAAGAGACTGTGCAAAGAGATTCAGCGCAGTATCCTCTGCAATTCCCTCTTTACCTGCAAATTCCATAAAGCCCTTCGCAAAAAGATAGATGAATGCAGGACTGCTACCGTTTACTGCGATGATTTCCTTCATCTTATCAGTTGTGATCGCCGCTGCCTTTCCACAAATGGAGAAAATGCTGAATATAAGAGAAAATTCCTCCTCGGTTACACGTTCATTGTGAGAAAGAGCGGATGCACCCTCGCCTAAAAGAAGAGGTGTATTGGGCATTACAAGAATTACCTTTGCTTTTGAAATTGTCTTTGCGGCAATAAATTCTGCGGAAATACCTGCTGCAATTGAAACAAAAACCGTATCCTCAGTAGTAAAAGGCGCAACAGTTTCCAGTACACTTTCGATAATCTGGGGCTTTACTGCAAGGAAAACATACTTGCACTTCTCCATGATTTCCTTTTCACTTGCGCAGCTCCTGACGCCATGCTCTGCCAAACGCTCAACCTGTGCAGGATTCGGGTCATAAGCATAGATTTCTGCTCTCTTTTCAGCCTGCTCACTGCAAAGACTGCTCTCCGAAACGCCTTTCATGATGGCAAAGCCCATATTGCCTGCGCCTATAAATCCTATCTTAATGGTGTTGTCCATAATTGTACCTCATTTCTATAATTAATCAATATTTCTATTATACTCCAAAGTGTTCAAAAAAGCAAGTGATAATTTGGTGAAAGGGTTAATATTTTTTATACTTTAGTATTGACAGCAAACCATCTGTAGTGTATAATTAAATAGTATGTTTTAATGAAGTATAATATCTAAATTTAATATGAAAGGAAAACTCATGAAAAAAGTAATAGTAATCGGTGCGGGTCCTGCGGGACTTACCGCAGCATATGAGCTTTTAAAGGACGAAAAAGGGGAATATGAAGTAATTATCCTGGAGGGCTCAAATGAAATCGGCGGTATTTCCAAGACCGTAAACTACAAGGGCAATCGTATGGACATGGGCGGTCATCGTTTCTTCTCAAAGATTCCCGAGGTAAACCAGTGGTGGAGCAATATGCTTCCTATGCAAGGTTCTCCATCCTACGATGACATCATTCTGGGACGTGAGTCTCACACTGAGCCGGGTGGCCCTGACCCTGAAAAGGAAAACCGCACAATGCTTACCCGTCACAGAATTTCACGTATTCTTTTTAATGATAAGTTCTATGACTACCCCGTTAGTCTGAAACCCGAAACCATCAAAAACTTCGGTTTCTTTACAACCATGAGGGTAGGCTTCAGCTATCTGGGTGCGGTTATAAAAAAGCGTCCCGAAACAAACCTTGAAAACTTCTACATCAACTGCTTCGGCAAGCAACTCTACTCTATGTTCTTCGAGTACTACACCCAGAATCTCTGGGGCAGACATCCCAGTGAAATCGACGCTTCCTGGGGTGCACAGAGAACTAAGGGTCTGTCGATTTCAGGCGTAATCAAGGACTTTTTCGGCAAGCTCTTCAAAGTGAAGAACCGTAAGGTGAACACCTCTCTTATCGAAGAGTTCAAGTACCCAAAGCTGGGTCCGGGTCAGCTTTGGGAGGTTACCGCTGACGAAATCAGAAAGCTTGGCGGTACAATAATTATGGAAGCTGAGGTCAAGAAGATTCACAAGGGCGCAGACGGCAGTCTCACAGGCGTAAGCTACATTAAGAACGGTGAGGAAATCACACTGAACGGTGACTACATTATATCCTCAATGCCTATAAAGGACTTGGTAGCAGGCATGAACGATGTTCCTGCTGAGCCTGCAAGAATTGCGGCGGGTCTGCCTTATCGTGACTATATGACTTTGGGTGTACTGGTGCCTAAGCTCAACTTAGATAATAAGACAACATTCAAGACTGTTGGCAATATTGTTCCTGACTGCTGGGTATACGTTCAGGACAGACGAGTGCAGATGGGCAGATTCCAGATTTACAACAACTGGTCTCCTTACATGGTTAAGGATCTGGAGAATACTGTATGGATCGGACTTGAATACTTCGTCAACGAGGGCGACAAGTTCTGGAATATGACTGAGCAAGAGTTCTCCGATTTCTGTGTTGACGAGATGGTGAAACTGGGTCTTATCAGCAGTGCCGATATTGTACTTGATACTCATATGGAAAAGGTCAAAAAGGCATATCCTGCTTACTTTGACACCTATGACGAGATTGACACTCTGGTTGACTACCTGAATACAATTGATAATCTCTACTGCGTAGGACGTAACGGTCAGCACCGCTACAACAACATCGACCACTCTATGGTAACATCCTTTGAGGCTGTAAAGAACATCAGAACAGGCGCAAAGGACAAGTCCAACATCTGGAACGTGAACACTGAGAAGGAGTATCACGAGGAGAAGAAGGAGGGACAGGCGTGAGTGACTTAAACGAAAAGGAAAAGTCTCCGATTTCCGAGCCTGAATCCGAAGTAAGCGTCCCTGACACTGCTGCCGAAACCAAAGTTTCAGAAGAAACTCCCGTTGCCGATACAGACACTGCTTCCAAGGATGATGAGGTCGATGACGTGATTTCCATGGAAGAAGTGAGTGACCGCCCCCTCTCTGAAGATGAAACAGATGAAATCTACGAAAAAGAGAATTTCAGCGACTATGACTACGACGAGGAGCCTTTGGAGAATACTTCCGAAAAGGAAGCTCACAAAAAAGACAAGGGTACATTTCTTAAAAAGGCAGGTAAATTTGTACTTACCATCGGAAGCCTTGGGATTATGTTCTATGGAATAATCCTTGTTCTTAACTACATATTCGGTGCCGCAAGAGGCGAATTTCACTCTGATAGCACTGACACCATTTACTGGGCTGAGGCAGCTATGCAGGGCAACGGTCTTATAAATCCCGACTTCAAGTATGCGGCTCTTATGCCCTTTGGCGGCAACATTTTCATGCAGATATGGATTCCCTTCTTCGGCGTTTCCATGACAAGCCACACTCTGGGAATGACCACTTTCTTTGCCGTCTTTGTAATTGCTCTCTTCTGGATGCTCAGTGAAATGAAATGGAGTATCCGCTGGAAGGGTGTTACAATCGGCGGTCTGCTCATGACCCTTTCGCTCAGCGAAAAGCTCCGAGAAATCTTCTGGGGTCACATTATTTACTACAGCCTGGGTATGCTTTTTCTGATTATCGGTCTGGCGATTATTCTTCATATCTACAATCTCCGGGAAAAGGAAAAAGTCCACTGCAAAAAAACTCGCATCTTTATCTGGCTTGCTGTTCTTCTGGTGGTATTCACCGTCTTTTGTACAAACTCAACCACTGCAATTGCTCTCTTTGCTTTGCCTATTCTGGCTGCACTCTTCTGTGAGCGATTTCTTGACCACTCTGCGCCGCTATTTAACAAGAAAACCGGTCTTGGCTTAATCATGTTCCTGCTTTGTGGTATAAGCGTCATTGCCGGTATTAAAATCGGTGAAATTATTGCCGACGGTGTTATAGCTTCCTATGCTAACGCTTACTCTCACTTCTCTGACACCAACACATGGTGGGAACACATTGAGGGTCTGCCTCTGGCTTTCCTGAATCTTATGGGTCTCAACATTGATTCTACCGCTTACCTCATGTCAATTGATGGTATTAAGGCAATCATGCTTATTGCCTTTGCGCTGATGCTTGTTATTTTGCCCATCGTTGCACTCTTCTGTTACGGTAAAATCAAGGATACGGGGACACGGATGATTATTATTTCTCATTTCGTGGTTACTGCCTTTATTCTGGTGGGTTATATCTGCGGTCTGCTCAATGCTGCAAACTGGCGTCTATCACCTATCATTGTTACAGCTTTCATCACAAGCGTTGCATTTATGAGATGGATTTACCTGAACACAGAAATAAAACGTCTGGGTATACTTCTTCTCCTGCCCTTTGGCTTTATTGGTGCAAACGGTGCGCTTACTCTTTCAGCTCTGCCAAAAGACTCTTATCTTGAAAATGAAAACTACAAGCTTGCTCAATTCCTTGAGGAACAAGGGCTTGACTACGGTTACGCTACCTTCTGGTACGCTCAAGCCATTACTATTCAGTCTGATTCTGCGGTAAAGACAAGAAATGTTGACATTAACGCATATGGCGTTTCCGTCAACAACTACCAGAGTAACATTCACTGGTATGAAGCTCAGCCTGAGCAGGACAAATACTTCCTGCTTATGAATTACGGTGAGCGTGACCAACTTCTCCAATCAACAAGTGAGCTTCTCATGAGAGAGCGTATTGAGATGGAGTTCAATGGATTCTTTATCTGGGTATTCAGCGAAAATATTTTCTGAGAAAAGTAAAATACAAAAACGGAGTCGATGCTTTATGCGTTGACTCCGTTTTTATTTTTCTCTTATAAAAAAATTCCCGCCACAAACGCCGAACCCGCCGCTGCAAGAGCTACAACGATAAGCGGACACTTCAGATATGCAAGTACAACTGCTATCACCGTTCCGATAATAGATGTTACCATGCTATCCGTTGAATAGAAAATTGCAGGGATAGTCATTGCGCTGAGTACTGCGTAGGGTATGTAGTAGAGAAAACTCCTGAGAAAACGTGATTCTATCTTCTTTCTCATAAGAGTAAAGGGTATCATTCGTACAAGATAGGTTACCCCTGCCATAACTGCTATATAAATCGCTACGCTCATGATGCACTCTCCTTTTCTTCGTCAGGTACCGGGAAGAGTACTGCTGCCGCTGCCGCTGCTATAACTGCGCTTATAATTACACTGAATCCACTGCCGATTACAGGTATTCCATAGTATATAACCGAGCTGCACACTGCCGCCAGAATCACTACAAAAAGCACACTCCTGCTCTGCCTTGCTTCGGGTATGATGATTGCAAGGAACATTCCGTAGAGTACTATGCCCATGGCATCGGTTATTGCTCCCGGGAGAATGTTGCCGGCAGCTGCTCCCAAAAGCGTACCGCCGCTCCACCCTAAAAATGCAATCAATATCATTCCGTACATATATCTGGGAACAAGCTTTGATGGCTGAGCTGATGCCATTGCAAAGATTTCATCGGTTATTCCAAAGGAAACCGCTAAGCGATGGGGAGTATTGAAGGAACTGTCAAGCTTTTGTGAAAGTGACAAACCCATAAGAGCATAGCGGATGTTGATTACAAGCTGAGTTACTGCCATTTCAATCAGCGTACCGCCTGCCGCTATTACACCCACACCTGCCGCCTGCCCTGCTGAGGTAAGGTTGGTCATTGATATGCACACAGCCTCCACTACGCTCAGTCCTGCCCGTACAGCCATTATTCCAAAACCAAAGGATACGGTGAAATAGCCCAGTGCTATTGGTACACCGTGTATAAGTCCACGCCTAAAACCAAGTCTCATGCCTTTTTCTCCTCTCCGGCAAGGTCGGGATGCTCCTTTAGAAGCTCCTCTCTCGCACTTTCAAGAATAAGTCGGCTAGGTGCTTCACCGCCCATGATACGGGCTATCTCACGCACTCTGCCCTCAAAATCAAGTACATTCACCTTAGTTGATGTACGGTTGTTTTCAAAGGTCTTTTCAATTTTAAGATGGTGCTCTGCCATAATTCCTATCTGGGAAAGATGGGTTACGCAGAGAACCTGTCTTACTCTGCCAAGTTCCCGAAGCTTTATGCCGATTTTCTGAGCGGCACGTCCACTTACGCCGGTGTCGATTTCGTCGAAAATCATGGTGGGAATACTATCCTTGTCGGCAACAACGCATTTAAGCGCAAGCATAATTCGGGAAAGCTCGCCGCCTGAGGCGATTTTTGCCAGAGGCTTCATAGCTTCTCCCTTATTTGCGGAAATCATAAGCTCCATGGAATCCATGCCCTGAAGTGTAAGCTTGCCCTGCGTGTGGGCTACCTCCAATCGTACTCCGGGCATATCAAGGAACTGAAGCTCTGCTGTTACCGACTCGGTAAAACGCTTAGCAGTTTCAGCACGCTGTCTGCTCAGTTCCTTGGCAAGCTCGGAAACACGAGTTAAAAGCTCTGCCTTCTCCTTTTTAAGGGATTCAATCTCCCCTGCATTATCCTGCATATTCTGTAAGAATGCTTTTGCTTCCTCGCACCGCTTTACAAGGTCATCTCCTGTGCAGACGTAGGAACGGGTAAGCTCTCTTATTGCATTGCTTCTTGACTGGAGTTTTTGAAGCTTCATCTCGTCAAGTTCCATTGAACCTGCAAGGCTCCTCAAGGTGTCGGATATGTCACAAAGTTCTAGCTCTGCGGTTTTAATTCGTCGGCATATCTCTCCTGCTTCGGGAATAAGCTCTGAGCGTCTGTCCAGGGTTAGATAAGCTTCACGGAGAAGTGCTGCTGCACCCGTCTCACTGTCGCAGCTTATAGATGATGCTGCCGTTGAAACCGCTGAAATAAGGCTCTCCGACTGCTCCAAACGTTCAAGGGCTGCGGCTATTTCGTCCTCTTCACCCAGTTTAAGCTGAAGCTTATCAACGTCATTTACCAGGGTCTGCATATATTTAGCCCTGGTTTGCTGCTCCTGTGTCTCCTTGACAAGGGCACTCAGACGTTTCGCCTTTTTCTGGAGCATTCTAAAGCTTTCCTGATACGCTTTAAGGAGCGTATCATCACCGCCGAAACGGTCAATCATCTCCATATGCCTGTCTGAGGACATAAGTATCTGGGTGTCATGCTGTCCGTGGATGTCGATAAGTGTTTCACCCAAACGTTTCAGTGCACCTACGGTAGAGGCTTTGTGGTTGATTCTGGCTGTACTGCCGCCGTCTGCAAATATCTCTCTTGTAAGAAGAAGCTCATCCTCGCACTCTATTCCTATATCCTGAAGAACACCCTTTGCCTCTTCGCTAAGGTCACGGAACAGAGCTGAAACTACAGCCTTATCACACCCTGTACGTACAATGTCCTTAGAGGTGCGCTGTCCTAAAACCGCATTTATACCGTGAATAAGGATAGACTTACCTGCACCTGTTTCACCTGTAAAGGCGTTGAAGCTTTTGCTAAGGGGTATGGTTGCCTTTTCAATTACAGCCAAATTTTCTATATAAATTACAGTCAACATTAATTAAAGCGCCTCAATTCTTATCTTTGTCATCGAAGTTTCCCGTTCTGTACTGCTTTGAAAAGCTCTCAGCCAGAGACTCCGAGCGCATAAGAACAAAAATAGTATCATCACCGGCGATAGTTCCCACTACGCCGTTTTTTTTCATTGCATCAAGTGCCGCACAGGCTGCCTGTGCCATGCCCGGACGGCAGTGTATCACTGCCATGTGTCCGGCAAAGTCTGCGCTCAGCACCGCTTCACGGATTATTCCATCCATGGCAGCGGGGGCGTCAGGGCGTACATAGCGCACTGTTCCGCCTGAGTGCTGCTTTGTAAGCCTCAACTCACGCATGTCTCTTGAAAGGGTTGCCTGTGTCACGGAAACGCCCTCTTCAAGAAGCAATCTTTGAAGCTCGTCCTGTGTGTGTACCTGATTTTCCGCAATAATACGCAAAATCTTACTGTGACGTTCCTTTTTCATGTGTTGCCGCCTTTCGCAGGATCACTCCCTTTGAGAGAGTGTGTTATCTTTCTGTTAAGGGAATCAAAGAATGTATTTCCGCTCAGGTCAACAAGCCTGATGGTATGTTCTGAACGGTAGATGGTGAGCTGATGACTGCCGACAAAGGGAACGGGAGTTTCGCCGTCTGAAGAGATGTATACGTCCCCATCATCGTTTTCAAGAAGCTTCATGCACAGCCTGCTTTCCGGTGAAAAGAGAATTGGTCTTGATGCCAGTGAATGGGGGCAAACCAGTGTGAATCCGATACAGGAAAATTCCGGTTCAATTACCGATCCTCCTGCGGATAATGCATAGGCTGTCGAACCTGTGGGCGTACTGAAAATCGCACCATCTGCACGGTACTGCCCTAGAAGCACCTCGTTTCTGTAAACAGAAAAATCAACCACCCTTGCAAACTGTCTTGCAAGAACTATGTCGTTGAGGGCGTCGAATCTGTGAAGTACATAGCCGTTTTCGTCAGCGATTTCACCGCAGAGCATCATACGCTCCGATACACGATAGTCGCCATTGACAAGACGTGAAAGCTCACTTAGCTGTGACGGTTCAATAGATGCCATAAAACCCAACCGCCCTGTGTTTACGCCTAAAAGCTTCGTATCCGTACCGATAAGAGCCTTGGCACAGCGGAGTATTGTACCATCGCCGCCGATTGCAAAGGCAAAATCAGCCTCTCTTGCAGCCTGCCTGAATGGAACGTACTCCACAAAGGGCTTATCGTAAAATACAGCCTGATGCTTTGGGTCAGATACAACCTCAAAGCCGTTATCATGAAGCACATCACATACGTTTCTTGCGCATGGGAGTGCGTTTTCCTTCTGGAGATTGGGGTAGATTACCGCTTTCACGCCTTACCCTCCTTGCTCTTCTTATTTGCCGCAAATGCTCCCCTTACTATTTCGGGAACATCTGCCATAACCGCACCCTCGTCACTTCTAACCACAGCAGCTAAGTATTCGATATTGCCTGACCCTCCTGTTATAGGTGAGGGTTCCAGGGCTTTAAGGCTCAGTCCGTTTGAGGCAAACTCCTGTAAAATGCTGTCAAGAACTCTCACGTGTACCTTTTCCGATTTCACTATACCGTGTTTGCCTATATTCTCTCTCCCAGCTTCAAATTGCGGTTTTATGAGAAAAACCGCTGAAGCACCCTCTTTCAGAAATCGTGATGCCTCGGGAATAATCAGTTTCAGGGAAATAAAAGATACATCCACAGAAATAAAGTCGGTTTTTTCGGGGACGTCCTCATCTTTTAGCGAACGAACGTCAGTGCCCTCCATATTTACAACACGGCTGTCTGCGGCTAGCACTTTATCCAGCTGTCCGTGTCCTACGTCAACTGCGTAGACAAGAGATGCGCCGTTTCTTAGCATACAGTCGGTAAATCCGCCTGTGGATGCACCTATATCCATGCATACTGCTCCTGTAAGGTCAGCACCGCTCATGACAAGTCCCTTTTCAAGCTTGAGTCCGCCTCTGCCTACATAGACAAGTCCCTCGCCCTCCATTGTTATATCCGAGGTATCGTTTACCTGCTTTGAAGCCTTTGTACACACATTCCCGTCAACGGAAATCTGTCCTGCGGAAATAAGCTCCTGTGCCCTTGCACGGCTCCTCGCCATACCTCGTACTATAAGCTCTGCATCAAGCCTTGCCATCGCTAACGTCCTTTCCCGCAGTCTCACGGATAGTTTGAACCATTGCTCCTGTACTCAGACCCAGCTGTTCAAGCTGTGACGCCATTGATGCTTGTCGGATAAAGCCCTTTGCCGTTACACGTGTGTAGCTGCCCTTATAACCCTTTTCCATGAGAAGTGCGCCCAGCTGCTGTGAAATACTGCCCTGGTCATAGGCTTCCTCAAAGAAGATTACTTTTTTATAACTCATGGCAATCCGTGGAATGGCACTATCCATGGGGAGAATCCTTGTAAGCTTCAGCATATCACAGCGAATACCCTCTTCCTGTGCTGTCTTATGTGCACGGAACATATGGTCGTAGATTCTGCCATAAGAGATGAGAAGTATATCTGAGCCTGTACCTGCAATATGAGTATAGTCGCAGTTAAGGGCTGTTTTGTCGAACAGAGTATGGTCGGAACCTCGGGGATAGCGTACACAAGCTATGCCCGTATCCTCGTACATCGCCCGTTTGAGACAAAGCTGAAGTTCGTCATAACATGAGGGAGAGTAGATGGTTGTATTCGGGATAGTACTGAGATATGAAACGTCAAACAAGCCATGGTGAGTTTCACCGTCCTCGCCTACCACGCCCGCTCTGTCAACCGCCAGAACAATATGTGCACCGCCAATTGAAGCGTCATGCATAATCTGGTCGTATGCTCGCTGAAGAAACGAAGAGTATACTGCAAATACGGGCAAAAGTCCCTGCTTTGCAAGAGACGCCGCAAAGGTCACTGCGTGCTGTTCGGCAATACCCACATCATAGTAACGCTTGGGCAAAGCTCGTTCAAAGTGGTGTAGACCCGTTCCGTGCTCCATTGCAGCTGTAATTGCACAGACCGATGTATCCTTGCGGGCAAGCTGTACCAGAAACTTACCGAAAATATCAGAGTAGGTGTCGCTCTGTGCAGCTTCCGGGTTACCTGTTTCGATATTAAAGCTGGAAACGCCGTGATACTCGCCGGGGTTGTTTTCAGAGGGAAGATAGCCTCTGCCCTTTACTGTATTTACATGGATAAGTACAGGGCACTCGTAACTTTTGGCTGCCATCAGCACCTCGTCAAGTTCCTCTATATTATGACCGTCAACAGGACCCAGATATACAAATCCCAAATCCTCAAACATGGTGGAGTCTCCCAGAATCGTTTCACGGAGAACATCCTTGGAGTTCTTTATAAACCTTGCAACAGGCTTACCAAGGGCATTGCTTGTAAGCCTGCGTTCAACACGCTTCTTCGCTTTCACGTAGTTCTCAGTGCCTCTGATGGAGGAGAGATACTTTGCCACTGAGCCTACATTCTTTGAAATGGACATTTCGTTGTCGTTAAGGATAACAATAAGGCGGTTTTCCTTAACCTTGCCTGCGTTGTTAAGTCCCTCGTAGGCAAGTCCGCCCGTCATTGCACCGTCACCGACTATGGCGATAGTATGGCGTTTGCTGCCCTTTAAGCGGTTTGCCTCGGCAATACCCGCCGCAACGGAAATGGCTGTGCTGCTGTGACCACTGATAAAGGAGTCGTGCTCCGATTCCGTGGGCTTGGGAAAGCCTGAGATACCGTTTTCCTGGCGGAGAGTGTCGAAGCCGTCCTTTCTTCCGGTAAGCAGCTTATGTGTATAGCACTGGTGACCTACGTCCCAGACAAATTTATCCTTTGGTGATTCAAAAATCCTGTGAAGTGATACCGTAAGCTCAACTACGCCCAGATTGGACGCTAAATGTCCGCCTGTCTTTGATACGGTGGAGATGAGCTTTGTACGAATCTCCTGACATAGCCTTGTACACTGGTCGGGACTGAGCTTTTTCACGTCCTCGGGAAGTTTCAGGCTGTCAAGTATCGACTGCTTCTTTCCGGTATGCTTTTTTTGTGAATTAATTTCCATATATTCTGTATTCTGCGACAGACTGCCGCTTTCCCCTTAATTTATTCGTACCAGTAAGTCTCGTGTGAGTTCGGTAAGAAATCCGCTGTTTGCAAAGCCTTCCAGAATTGAGATAGCTTCATTTGTAAGCTCAGCTGCAAGTGTCTGAGCCTTTTCTACGCCAAGAAGCGTTGCAAAGGTGGTTTTGCCGGATTCTCTGTCGCTGCCTACCGGCTTGCCCAGCACTTCCGTTGTGCTTGTCACATCAAGGATGTCGTCTACTATCTGAAATGCAAGTCCTGTGCAAGCACCGTATCTTTCGGCTAAGGCGATAGTTTCATCGTCTGCTCCTGCTGATACACAGCCCATCATACAGGCACATCTCAAAAGTGCACCTGTCTTACCTGCACACATGGCACGAAGATTCTCTTCATCCACACATTCGCTCTTTTCATTTGCCATGTCGATAATCTGGCCGCCGATCATGCCCTTATAGCCTGAGGTTTCACCCAGAATCTGCATGAGCTTTACTTTGGTTTCAGCTGTAAGCTTTTCGTCCTCGGCTATAACAGAAAAAGCATGGATGGAAAGTGCGTCTCCTGCGAGAATTGCCGTTGCTTCGTCAAACGCCTTATGGCAGGACTTTCTGCCACGGCGGTAGTCATCGTCGTCCATTGCGGGAAGGTCGTCGTGGATAAGTGAGAAAGTATGTATCATCTCAAGTGCTACTGCGGGCGTAATGGCGTCTTCTATCCTGCCGCCGCAGAGACGGCAAAATTCAAGTACAAGAACAGGTCTTATGCGCTTACCTCCTGCTTCCAGAGAATAGAGCATTGCATCAATTACGCTTTTCTGCTTTTCTGTCTCCTCTTCATAGGGGAAACAGCCTCTGAGCGCATCTTCAATAAGCTTTATGTCAGCTTTCATCTGTGCGGAATTTACTTCGGTCATGCTGTAGCCTCCTCAGTATCGCCTGTTATTTTAAGCTTAGCACTTTCAAGCTGTTTTGAACATTCTGCGGAAAGAGTAAGTCCCTTTTTATAAAGCTCAACCGACTCCTCAAGTGAGAGAGTGCCTTCCTCAAGCTTCTTTGTTATCTCGGAAAGTGCGCTGATGTTTTCCTCAAATGTCATCCTTATCATCATCCTTTCGGTTCAGTACCTTTACATAAAGCTCTCCTCTGCTGAGTACAACTCTCAACTCATCGTTTTCCTTCGCTTCTTCAGAAGTGCGCAGGAGAGCATCATCTTTATATACAAGAGAGTAGCCTCTTGAAAGTATCTTCAAGGGACTCAGTGCGTCAAGCCTGAGCACCTCTCTCTGCATTATATTTTCACTTGTCGTTATCTTAGCCTTTATGCTCCGTTCAAGGCGGATTTTAAGATTCTGAAGTTCCTTTTCTGCTAAAAGCTGCCGCTGCTCGGGAGAACACGCCTTTACCCTGTGGGTAAGTCTTTCAAGGAGAGCGGTTTTCTGCTGCAAAATTCCTTCAAAAGCTATTGTCATCCCTGTAGTCTTTGATTCAAGGAGCTTTTTCATCTCCTGTACAGAGGGCACTGCAAGCTCTGCTGCCGCTGAAGGCGTGGGTGCGCGGAGGTCTGCTGCTGCATCCGTCAGAGTAACGTCCGTTTCATGACCTACCGCAGAGATAACAGGCACGGTACAGTTGTAGACCGCCATAACCACCTGTTCTGTATTGAACGCACCGAGATCCTCTGCTGAACCGCCGCCACGTCCTACAATGAGAACATCGCAACCTGCCGCTTCTGCCTGCCTTATAGCCATGGCTATGGATGCAGGAGCAGATTCACCCTGTACCTGTGCGGGAAATATTGCAAGTTCGCCTATGGGATAGCGTCTACCTGTAACGTCCATTATATCGTGTACCGCCGCACCGCTACCTGAAGTCACCACACCGATTTTCTTAGGGTACATGGGGAGTGAACGCTTTGCCGCAGGGTCAAATACGCCCATTGCTGTAAGCTTCTCTTTAAGCTTTTGCAGTGCAAGCTGCTGTGCACCGATGCCGTCCTCCTGCATATCCGTTACATAAAGTTGAAAGCTGCCGTCACGCTCATATAAACTTGCCGATGCTGCTGCTATGATATGCATACCGTCCTTTGGTCGGAAACGTATCTGCTGAGCGGATGAACGAAACATTACCGCACGTACTGCGCACTCTTCGTCCTTTAAGGTGAAGTAGCAGTGCCCCGAGCGGGTGTGGCAGGTGAAGTTTGAAATTTCACCTCGTACTAGGATGCTCTGGATTGCCTTGTCCTCTTTGAGACGATATGCAACATAGCGGTTAAGCTGTGATATTGTCAGTATTGCCAAAAATCATTCCTCCATCCATTATTGCCGCATATACAGCCGTTCCTGCGGCATTGTCACAGGAAAACTCAGGCTCTGCAAAGTATCCGCCAAAGCGTTTTTCAAGGCTTGCACGTATTATCTTATTGGACATAACACCGCCTGCAAAGATAACAGGTATATCCCCTGTTTTAGCAAGAGCGCACTCTGTCATGGCTGCTACTGCCGCTTCTACGGCTTTAAGACAGTATAGCGCAGTGTCCTCTCTGGATGTACCCTCACGGAGAAGCCTTTCACACTGATTCTGTAATCCCGACAGACAACAACTGCCGTCCTTTATTACAGGTTTTATCTTCCATTTACGCTGACTTTGAACCGCTAGCTCCTCCAGTGCTTTTCCACACGGGAAACGCAGTCCCATCATAAGTCCTGTCCTATCAACAGCCTGTCCTGCCTTTAAATCAAGAGATGTTCCCATCTCGGTTATTTTAAGAAGTTCCCTGCTGTCAGGCTCACAAAGCAGACAGTCCGTTGTACCGCCGCTTACGTGAAACGCAAGAAAAGGCTTTTCCAGAAGAGAAAGCTTCTGTGCAGAGTAGAGAGCCGCCAGGATATGTCCTATCTGGTGAGATGTGGCATACACCCTTGCACCTGTCACTGCGCCTATTCCTCTTGCAAGGGTTTCGCCGCAGAGAAAACAGGGCATATAGGAACCATCTATATTGCGCGGCTTCGCTGAAACGCCTACTGCACGCACACTTTCACTTCCATCCGACATGAGCTTTTCCATAAGCTCAGGGAGCTGCTTTGTGTGGTGGAAAACAGCGTCACTTTGACGTAGACCCGCTTCACCCTCCTTTACAGGAAGAAGCCTTTTCTCCTGGCGGAAAGACCCGTCACAGGAAAGCCATGCACATGAGGTTGTATAATTGCTGGTGTCAAGTCCTAAGTATCCGGACATCTTACTCAACATCTGCGTTCTTATTGTTTTCACGTACATATGCACCGAGAACACCATTGATAAAGGCTGTATCCTCATGATATGTATAAGAGCCTGCAAGGCTGATTGCCTCGGAAATTGCCGCATTGTCAGGCATTGTGTCATCGTAGAGAATCTCAAAGAGGGCAAGTCTCAGGATTGTGAGATTAAGCTTCGGGAGACGGCTGATACTTCTTTTCTTGCTGTATGCGGAAATAATTTCGTCAATGCTATCCTTGTGTTCCAATACTCCCTCAACCATGCTCTTTACTGCATCGTTTACGGTAAGCTCCTGTACTTCCTCTGCCAGTGCATACATATCCTCGGCTGTTTCATCCTCACGGAAAGTCATCTCAAAAAGAATGAGAAATGCACACTCTCGTACCTCGTGTCTTGTCATTGCTGTGTTGTTTGTCATAATTACCTCCTGAATTCAAGTCACGTATATAGACAGCTGCCGCATAAATCTACAGCAAGCCGCCTATATACCGACTGTTGTTTACATTTTACTGTGAGCGAAGAGTTACACACTTCTATTATACCAAAAAACTTCGAGGATTACAACTATTTTACCTCAAAAAGTCTGATATTTTCTGCCGGAATTGTAACCTCGCCTAAAATTACGTCCTTTATGGCGGCAGCTTTTGCCGAATCTAGCCCATCTGTCTGCACTACGACCTTTGCACTGTCCGTATCAAGGTAGACTATACAGTCCGTATAGCCCATGGATTTTACGATTGATTCAATATTGCTCTCGCTTTTGATAAGCTGTGAGGTCTGGACTGCGGCTATGGCGTCAGTAATAAGTTCGTCGTCTGTCCTGTCACCACCGCCCATGATTGACTGGAGGGTTGCAACGCTCTGATCCCGACTGGCTGTACGGCTGAGTCTTGCTTCGGCAAAGTAGTCCTCTGCTGATTGTCCCTCAGCCTGCTCCATGAACATTTCCTCTGCATCTGCATTTACTGTTTTGCCTGCATCTTCCGCTGCTGTCTCTCCTTCGGCAGTTTTGGAATCGGTTTTGTTGGTGGCTGTGGTAGTTTCAGTGGTCTTTTCGGCAGGTTTAGCGGGTGCTGTGCCTGCACTTACAAACTCTGTATCCCCATAGGAAACCGTTCCTTTCAGCTCTGCCGTTTCGGAAAGACTGACCTCAGGGTCGTTTTTAGTCATGGCGTAGTTTACATAGACCGCCGCCGCAAGCATCAGCGTCAGACATGAAAGTATAATCTGCTTTTTTCCTATAATCAATGTCGGTTTTTTCATAAGTACTCCTACCTTTCTTCGGTTATCTTTACAACGCATATTCGGTTTGACGGAATATTAAGTACAGCTTCTGCCGCATTGTATACCATCTCTCTCACAACATTATGCTCGCCTCCCTCACATGCTATTATCACGCCGTTTATCTGTGGATTCAAGGTGTATTCTATGAGCGGTGAATCGCCTGTTTCATTGTCGCAAAGGACGTATTCACAGTTTATTTCGTGGGATTCACTGTCAGCATACTCCTGAGAATCCCTGGCATATGTATTGGCGGCACTCCCTGAAACCGTTATCATCACCCTACATTCACCTACGCCCTCTATACAGCTGAGTATAGATTCAAGCCGCTCCTCCAACACCGCTGCGTATTCGGTGCCATCTCCGAAATCCTCTGCCACAGTCTCACTTTCTGAGGCATCGCTCTTCTCCTTTTCGGGTATAAGCGACGATAGAAATATGCACCCCAGTCCTACCATGCCAAGAAGAACGATTGCCTTTGTTTTACGTTCTCCCGAAAAAAGCTCACGAAACTTCATTCTCAGCTTCTCCTGCATTTACACACACATCCTCTCCTAAGATTTCTTCTATGGCTGCCTTTGCTTCTGCGGGCTTTGTACTCACTATATCCACACTGGTAATATTTATGCTGCTAGTTTCATCTATATTCATTCTCACTGCAATCTGTCCTATGGGTACTGCTCTCTGTGCAAGTTCCTGCCTGAGCACCTCCTCAAGCTCTGCTTCCGCAAGTGCTTTTACCTGTTCATCAGTTAGTTCCTGAAGCTCCTCTGTCTCCACTTCTTCAAAGGCGGAATGTGTAAGAGTAAGTTCCTTTGCCGCTCCTACAAAGGGCGACAGTATCCCTATAATCAGCAAAGAGGCAGTCATAAGTTTTATCTGAGCTGCGAACTTTCCCTCAGGCACAAGCGCAGCTATAAGTCCTGCGATTATACTCAGTGTACACACTGAGAGTATCATTTCACTTAGCGTTTCCATGCTTTTCTCCTACCCTGTACTACCTGTTATCACCATTACCATTGCGATTGCAACTATAAACATCACAAAAAAGCAGACAAAAACCGCAATGGTCATCTGAAGCGTAAGCTCGATTCCACGAAGCATCTTACCCAGTGACGGCACCGCAAAAAGGTCGGACACCGCCGCTGCCGCCCCAACAGCAAAACGATAAAGTACAAGCTCTGCAAGGACAGGCAGAAAGAGTATGCAAAGAGCCGCAACTCCCACAAAGCCTGTACTGCTTCTGAGTATCTTCATGCAGGACAGAACCGTTCCATATGCATCTGAAACTGCTCCTCCTACAAAGGGAACAAAGTTTGATACCACGTACCTTGCGGTTTTCGTACCGAAGCTGTCCCCTGCACCTCTAACTACACCCTGGATAGAGAGCATTCCAAGAAAGAGTGTCATTATCAATCCCAGACTCCAGGTTACAAGAGTTTTAAGAAAGCGTATTATTCCTCCCATAGACATTTTATCGCTTACTCCATCTGCGATTGACAATGCAAGACACATACTCAACATTGGCAGAAACACACTTCCCATAACCTGCATTATGATGTTTACAAGAGCATAGATAGTTGTATAACACCCAAGACCTGCGGCAGGATTTCCGCTTGTTATTACGATTCCTGCGAAAACAGGAGTAAAGGCAGTCATAAAGTCGGTGCACTGGAGAACGGTTTCCCGTGTTCTCAGAAAACACCCGCATATAAGAGGTAGTGACGCACCTGCTCCTGCTATGACCGCAACGTAGCCTGTCATCTTGTCTATGCCGCCTTTCAGTCCGCCATCCATCCCTTGCATGAAAGAGGCAAGGGCTATCGCGGCTGTAAAGGTGAAAAGCACGCTCATTGGCTGAGTTATATTATCTTTTACTGCATCGAGGAAGTATTCCAGGGCTTCACCGAATCCGAACTTTTCTGAAGGGTCGGTACTGCCTGCTTCTATGCCGTACCTTTCCATTATTGCTCGTACATCGGAAGGCATATCGTTCTGAAGCTCATCTGCGCCGCTAGCTGCAAGTATTTCCTCGGATAGTGAGGTTTCCTCAGCCATTACGGTATAGCACAGAAAAAATGTAAGAAGAGTAAACACAGAGGCATAGAGTAAAAGTTTAAGTATCCTTTTCAATTCAGTACTCCTGTTATTACGGACAGCAGGGATTCAATCATAGGGAGAGTCAGCACCAAAAGAGCAATCCTACCCCAAATTTCAGCCGCCGTGGCAAGGGCGTTTTCACCGCAATCACGGCATATATCTCCTGCTATTCCTGTGATATAGCATATTCCCACTGCTTTAATCATAAGTGAAAAGTAGCTTCGGTCAAGGGTTGTGCGCTCAAAAAGGACTTCAATCTCCTTTATAACAGGGCTGATAAAGGCAAAGAGACAGCCACCCAGTATGACGCACACCGCTATGCTTGAAAAGAGTGCCTGCTCCCGACAGTACTGCCTGAGTACCACAGCTGTTACTGCGCCCACTATACACAGTGCAGCGGCACTAAGTGTATCTCCCGTCATAAGCCGAACACCGTCTTTATCTTGTCGAAAAGGTCGCCAATTTCGTCCACAAGGAGCATAAGTACAACTATGAGTCCTGCAAGTGTAGTCATCATTGCCTGCTCCTCACGCTCTGCCCGTTTCAATACAAGATTCAGCACTGCAACGATAATTCCCGCACCCGCTATTTTAAATACAAGGTCAATTTCCACGATTTCTTCCCTTTCCTTAGCATAGCAGCAGTGCTGCTGATATTCCTCCCAGTACACCCAGACAGCGGTAGAGTCTGCCCTTTGTACGGTAGCTTTCAAGTGCCTTTTCCTGTATGCAGCAAAGCCGGGCTTTAGTGCGCTGAAAACTCATAAGCTGTCCATCAAGGTCGCTTGCTCCAAGGCTGTCCGCAAGAGTGAGAAGCAGCTCCTCAAGCTCCGCCTGTAGGCTCTTATCTCCCCTTACGCCCTCTTTCCACGCCTGCGGAAAAGGCTTGCCTCTCCGGATAAGCTCATGTGCCTTACTGAGATAAACAAGGGATGAAAAGCACTCCTTTGCACTAAGCTCCGAAAGAAGCTCGCCAAGGGGTGCGCAGGTACAGCGCATGGCAATTAAAAGCTCGTCCAGAAATAAACCCGTACACCTGCAAAGGGCTTCCCTGCGTTTAAGCTGACCCGAAGCGGCGTTTCCTGCTAACGCCCCGCTGATAACCAGAATCAGAAGTCCCAGGAGCTTCATCAAGCTGTCCTCAGGTCGGTGATTTCACTGATTCTTCCGGGGTGCAGCGCACTCTCCAGCATTGCAATATGGCTGAAAATCCCCGCTTCTATAAGTGGAAGAAGAGCAGTACGTCTCAGTATATCTTCAATGCTTCCGCCATGGGCTGAGGCTATGATATTAACACCACAACCGCATATTTGCTTTATGGCTTCCGTATCGTCGTATGTTCCGATTTCATCGCAGACTATGTATTCGGGAGTCATGGAGCGCAGTGCAGTCATTGCACCGATATCTCTGGGAAAACCATCGAAAACATCAGTGTGAAATCCAATGTCAAATTGTGGCATACCGTGAAGCATACCTGCAACCTCGCCTCTTGAATCCACAAGGGATACCCGTTTCTCACTGCCCAAAATCCTGCACAAGTCACGTAAAACCGTGGTTTTACCGCTTCCTGCCGCTCCGGCAACAAGAAGTCCATTAAATCTCAGTGTTGCAAGCTCAGCCGCTGAGTTCTTTACCTCTCTGGGTATACGAAACGCCATACTGCTTATATTTCTCATAGAGGTAAGCACCCCGTTTTCGTATACCGCTGTACCCGAAATACCAACCCTTGCACCGCCTTTGAGAGTTACATAGCCCTCTCTCAGTTCCTTTTGGTAACTGTAAACCGAGTATTCACAGACTGCACGGAAGGTTTCCTCGATTTCTGTGCGCAAAACCTTTACCCCCTCATCAGGATATGCCGTGAGCTTTCCCGCCATGGTTACGAACTTCTCTTTGCCGTTTATTGAGACGGCAAGAGGTCGTCCTGCTCTCAGTCTTATCTCCTGTATCCTGTAGGTATCACTGCCGCTCATACTCTGTACCGCACACCTGAGTCTGGGTGAAAGATAGGAGATTACACGGGCTGACGATGCATATACCTTTCCATTATCGTTCATTTTTATCGCTCCTTTCATATGCTCACACTCTTTGCTTCTATACTATGCGGGTTTATCCCGCCATAGAACATAGAAAATGGCATAAAAAAACCGTACCGACAGCCTGAGCCATCGGTACGGTTATGAAGATTAATCAGCATATGCTGATTCTATTCGGTTTCAGAGACGATTACTTGCGCTTTCTTCTCTGTGTTACTGCCGCTGCTGCTGCAAGTACCAATGCGGAAGCACACATAGGAATTACTATCATCACACTGTCACCTGTCTTAGGAGATGAAGATGAGTTGGTGGAACCCTTCTTAGTGGTCTTATTGGTAGCTGTAGTATTAGCTGTGGTAGTTGTTACTGTAGTTGTTGTAGTTGTGCTTCCTGCTTCATCAGAGCTTGAAGCTGTTGTAGTTGCAGTAGCTGTTGTAGTTGTTGTTGTTGTAGCAATGGAAGTAGTGGTTGTTGTAACTACGGGAGCGTACTCGTCACGCATAACTACAGTATTGCCTGTCTGGAGAATGTTCTGACCGTTCTGTACAATATACAGATTACCGTCTGCCATCATAAATTCGATGGATTCTGCAATAGCATAATTCTCAGGTGCCATAATTTCTGTCAGCTTATATACCACATTGTCGGTAAGACCGGTTACATAATGAGGTGTATTGCCTGATGTCCACTGGTCAAAGATTATGCCGTTCTGACTCAGCTGGAGAATAGCACCCGGCAGCTCTGCTCCGCTTGCCGCATCAACCTTGCTGATGTATGCGTTATTCAGAATAACTGTAGTCGTTGTTACAGTGGTTGTTTCAGAGGTATCTGTACTTATGTCAGAACCTGTGCCTGTTGTGGTGGTAACAGTTGTCGTTGTAGTGGTTGTGGTTGTAGTTGTTGTAGTTGTAGTAGTAACAACTATAGCCTGGTCATACATAACAATTGTATCACCCGCAGGCGTCATTGAACCATCTTCATTCAGGATGTAGATTGCACCGCCGATAACGGTGAAATCAATTGACTCTGCGTAGTAATAGCCTGTGGGCGGCGCTGTCTCTACGAGACTGTACTTCTCGCCCTCACGGAGCCCTGTGAACAGGTACGGTGTGCCATCGGAAATCCAGGATGCAATAGCTGTACCGTCCTCGGCTGTTACCTTCAGATATGCACCTACTACAGTTGCGCCTGTCGGAACGCCGCCAACAATTGCCTGCTTATCAAAGTAAATCTGATATGTAGGCTCTGTTGCAACAGTGGTTGTTGTGCTCCAGTTTGGCAGGACATCGGTATCGCCTGTAGTACGTGTAGGTGTTGTAAGTGTCAGAGTGTTTCTGGTTGTTGTAGGTTGAGCTGTTGTGGTTGTTGTGGTGGTGGTATTTGTAGTGGTAGTAGTTGTTGTTGTAGGCTTGGTAGTAGTAGGCTTGGTAGTTGTTGTTGTGGTAGTTGTTGTGGTGTTTGTAGGACCAGCAGAAGATGCGGTGGTCACTGTAGTTGTTGTAGTTGTTGTGGTGGTTGTTGTAGTTGTAGTAGTTGTTGTTGATGATGTGGTTGTTGTGGTGGTTGTTGTGTTTGTAGGGCCGGCAGAAGATGCAGTGGTCGCTGTAGTTGTTGTAGTTGTAGTTGTGGTTTCAGTGGTGGTTGCAGATGTTGTAGTTGTTGTGGTTTCAGTAGTAGTTGCAGATGTTGTAGTTGTTGTAGTTTCAGTAGTGGTTGCAGATGTTGTAGTTGTTGTAGTTTCAGTAGTAGTTGCAGATGTAGTAGTTGTTGTTGATGTAGTGGATGTTGTGGATGGAGTAGTTGTTGTAGATGTTGTGGACGTTGTAGATTCTGTGGTTGTTGTGGTTGGTGTGGTTGTGGTTATCTCTACTGCTTCAGCATTGCATACAACAATCTTATTTACGTCTGACTTGCTGTTATAGAAGTAGTAGCCATCAGCTGCATTGCTATCAGTATACTCCTCAGCACCGATAACGTCAGTTATAACGCCATCTACAATACTGAATGTAACTGTCTTTGTAATTACAGAATAGGTTGTATTGTCCACAGTGAACTTGTCGCCTGTTTCAGCCAGAGTGTAACTGCCATCGGGAAGCTTTGTGATAATCATAGCTGTGCCTGTGGATGTCCACTGAACACCGCCGTTTTCAGCTGCTTCCAGACCTGTATTGGCTGCAATGATAGCATTCCAGTCAGTGATTGCTGCATTTGTCAAAGTAAGCTTTGCACCTGCAATTTCAGTCTGACCTGTAATATCGCTCTTGGAAATAACAATCTTAGAGGTTGCATCCTTAACAGTGATTTCATCGCCGCTTAATTCAAAGCTGTCGGTTGAAGTACCGGAAACCTTGCCGTTAGTTACAGTGAACTTGAATACGGTCTTTACCTTGGTATAGCCGTCAGGTGCGCCTGTTTCGGTGAGTGTGTACTCGCCGTTAGGGAGCTTAGCGAAAGTATCGCTGCCTGTTTCACTTGTCCACTTAATTGTACCGTCAGCTGTAGGAGTAACAGTCTTTCCACCTACTGTAACATCGGAGAGATCCTTGCCGTCCAGAGACTTCAGTTCCATCTCTGCACCGGGCAGCAGGTCAGAGCCTGTGCTGTCTATATCCTTCTTGCTGATTGTAACGCCGGACTGTGCGTCCTTCATTTCAACCTTGACAATTTCAGTTGTTTCCTTGCCTGTTGCATCATCAGTCTTGATTACAACACTGAAATGCATAGCTTCAGCAACAGTATAGCCATCGGGAGCAGATGTTTCAACGAGAACGTAGTCGCCTGCGGGCAGAGCCTTGATGGTTTCAGTCTTGCCGTTAGTTGTCCACTCTCTCAGAGCATTCAGAGCTGATGTATCGCCATTTGCTGCGTTGTACTCTGTTGCATCATAGATTGCAAGCTCAGCATTGACAAGAGGCTTGCCGGTTGTGATGTCGGACTTAGAAATCTGTACCTCGGTGTACTTATCCTCCATGACAACTATGTTGTCGTTTTCTGTCTTGCCTGTTTCGCTTGTAACAGTTACCTTGCCATTCCTATCAACTGTGAAGTCGATGGATTCAGCTCTCAGATAACCTGCGGGAGCAGTCTTTTCAGTGAGGGTGTAGTTTCCGGGGATAAGGGATACTACCCATTTGTCAATACCATTGGTAATGGTTGTCAGAGGCTCAGTAAGGCTTTCACCTGTGATTTCAAGAACTGCGTCCTTAATTTCGTCTGCGCCGGAGATTTCACGCTTGCTGATATTAACAGTCTTTTCGTCTTCCTTAGCGTCCATTACATAGAGTACTGTACCGTTCTTGTCAATTGCTACACCGCCATTTGTAGATGTACAATTGTGAGATACGATAACACCATTATCAACTACAAACTCAAATACAGATACGGTCAGATAACCCATAGGAGCGGTTGTTTCTTCAAGGGTGTAGGTGCCGTCCTTCAAGCCTGTAATTGTCAGGTTGTTCTTGAATGTATACTCTGTTCCCTCAATAGCTGTATTGCCAACCTTTGCACCTGCGAGATTTGCACCTGTAAGTGTGAACTCAGCGTCACGAGAGTTATTCTCGATAGGAGCCTTGTTCATGTCGGTCTTGTTGATGCTGATTTCGGAAATAGTATCGCTTACGGTAATCTTACCGCCATTAGCCTTATAATCTGTGCTGTCTGCAATAACTGTGCCATTTTCGTCAGTGATGGATGTATCACTGATAACGCCGTCTCTCACTGTAAACTCAAATACAGTTGTAACACGTGTATAGGTATCAGGTGCTGCAGTTTCAACCAGTTTATATGTGCCATTGGGAATTGCATGAATTTCGGTTGTTACATCTGCGGATGTCCACTTGATTTCTGTGATTCCGGAACCGGACTCAGGAGCGGAAATCACGCTGCCTGTTTTCAGATATGCGTTTTCAAGAGTATCGCCATCGTTTTCGGGCTTAACAAGTGTGAGGGTCATTGCCGCACCCTTGATTTCAGCTCCGTCTGCTGCGTCAATCTTGCTTACGCTGATTGTCTTTGCGGTGTTCTCGAATACTACGGTATCGTCTGCAATTGCAGTGCCGTCCATATTCTTAAGCTCACCGGCAAAGGTAATCTTGAACTGCTTGGTAGCTGTGGTGTCCTCATAGCCTGCGGGGGCTGCATTTTCGGAGAGTGTATACTCGCCTGTGGGCAGTCCTTCAAGTACTACGGGCTTGTCACCGGAAATCCAGGTGATTGTAGTGTTTGTCTTTGTAACGCCGTCAATTTCGGTAAGCTCTATGCCGTCACGCTTTACTACAACATTGTTAAGTATTGTAAGGGCAATATCAGATCTGTCAAGTGTCAGAGTAAGCTCTGCACCTGCAAGCTCTTCGCCCTTCATTACGTCAACCTTGCTGATTGTAACGCTGCCGTCAGTTGCCTTTTCGTCGTTTACATTGATAGCATTGTCTACTCTTGTGAAGTCCTTACTTTCAGCTGTAACATCTGCGTTTTCTTCGTTCAGAATCTTAGAATCAGTGATAACACCGTTTTCGATTGTGAAGGAGAAGGTTGTTACTACCTTGCCAAAGCCTGCGGGAGCAGCTTCTTCAACAAGTGTATATTCGCCGTCGGGAAGTGCATTGAATACAGTCTCAGAATCACCTGATGTCCAGGTAATTGTCTTGCCGGACTTTGTGACATTGTTGCCTGTAAGCTCTGCTGAGCCACGGAATACCTTGATGCTTTCAAGAGTAACTGATGCATTTTCAGCAGTTGTTTTCAGTGTAAGGCTCATCTTTGCGCCGGGAACTTCAGTGTTTTCACCGGCAGGCTTGTCGATATTTGCAATATCCTTCTTGCTGATGGAAACTGTGGAAACTGCGTCCTTGACTACGATTTCCTCTTCGGTTGCCTCAAAGTTATTCTCTGTCTTGGAAACGACCTTGCCGTCCTTGATTTCAAACTGGAATACAGACTCAACCTTTGTATAACCATCGGGAGCTGCGTTTTCGGTAAGCTCATACTTACCATCGGGAAGCTTCTCAAAGATGTCATCGCCGTCTTCGCTTATCCACTTGATTGTACCGTCTGACTCGGGAGTAACGGTTTCGCCGTTAATCTTTGCGCCTGTGATGTCCTGATTTTCAAGGGGCTTGATAATCATTTCAGCACCGGGAATGAGGTCAGAGTTGGTTTCATCAATGTCCTTCTTGCTGATTGTAACCTTGGATACATCATCCTTTACAACGATTGCATTTTTGCCGTCTACTGTAACGGATGTGCTTTCGCTGATAGGAGTTACAACGCCCTTTTCTACCTTGAACTCATACTTTGTGATAACAACATAACCATCGGGAGATGCTGTTTCCTCAAGAGAGTATGTACCATCGGGAATTGCGTGGAATGTAACTTCTTCGCCACCTGATGTCCAACTGATAGATGTAGTATCAGCAGCATCGGGGGTAAAGTTGTCTGCGCCCTTCTTGAGGTACACCTTTTCAAGAGTTGAACCTTCCTTGTCAGGTGTTACCAGTGTAAGTTTCATTTTCGCACCGTCAAGCTCTGCGCTTGTATTATCAATCGCCTGCTTGCTGATGCTGATTGTGTAAGGCTGGTTGCCCAGAGATACATTTGAATCTGTAACATTATCACCTGTTACAACGCCCTCATTGCTGATGGAAAAATTAACAGAAGCGTTTTCCATCTTGTAGCCCAAAGGAGCAACGGATTCGGAGAGTGTATAGTCACCTGCGGGAAGTCCCTCAATAATTGTAGCATTCTCTGTGGATGTCCACTTGACGCCTGTATAAGAGCCGCTGGCTTCCAATATAGCTTCTCCGCCGATTTCCTGAGCAATTGTTGTCCATAAGCCTGAACTATTCGGAGCACCTGTCAGGGTCAGCTCTGCACCTGCAATTTCCTTGCTGTTCATTACGTCGATCTTGCTGATGCTTACTGTGCCTTCCTTGTCGTCCATAACAACAATGTTGCCATTTTCGTCAATCTTAGCCTTACCTGATGTGAATACAGTAGTATCAATAGTCTTGACTTCGCCATTTTCAACGGTGAATTTGAAGGTTGAAACTACGGTATAACCCTTGGGAGCGGCTGTCTCTTCCAGAACATATTGACCATCCGGCAGTCCCTCTATCAGTATATCGTTGCCGGTATAATTCTTAGTAGCGATATTAGCTCCTGTAAGAGTAAAGCTTGCCTCTCCTGCTGCTGCGGGAATATTTTCGCCCGCAACATCCTTCTTCAGGATTCTGAAGCTTGAAGCTGCGTCGTAAACCTCGATAGAGTTATCCTTTATTGCATAATCCTTGCTGTCTGTTACCTTATTGCCATTTCCATCCAGCACCTCAGAGGAAGTTACCTTACCATTTGAAACGGTGAAGCTGAATGTAGTCTTGACAATGGTATAGCCATCGGGAGATGCAGTTTCGATAAGCTCGTAGGTACCGTCGGGGATGTTCTTCAGAATAGTATCGCCATCGCCGGATGTCCATTCGATTACCTTAGCGTCGGACTCAGTCTTTTGAGTGCCTGCACCGCTGAGTGTAACACCGTCAAGTGTTGCGCCTATCTGAGTGGGAGTAATGAGTGTAAGCTTCATGTCAGCTCCCGAAATCTCAGGATTGGATGTACTGTTCCAGTTTGCAATGTCATGCTTGCTGATACTCAGCGTTGACGCTGTATCCTTGGCTACAAGCTTATTGCCTGTTGAAACTGTTACATCTGTAGACTTATTTTCAGCAGATACTGCTACTACGCCATTTTCTACAGTAAACTTAAATTCAGTAATTACTGTATAGCCGTCAGGAGCTGCTGTTTCTCTCAGAACATAAGAACCGTCGGGAATCATACCCAGAACTGTTGCCTTATCTGTAGTCTTCCATGTGAGAACAAGAGTGTCAGCCTTACGTGATGTCTCGCCCTCTGCAAAGGTTTCATCGCCATTTGTTATGGTAACCTTGCCCAGGTTATCAGACTTGCCTGTATTGGGTGTAAGAGTAAGCTCCATATAAGCCCCTACAAGCTCTTCTGTATCCTTGTCAATGTCAACCTTGCTTATTGTAATATCTGCGCCGCTTACTGCGTCACAAACTGCAATTGTGTTAAGGTCTGCGGAGTCACTATAGAAGTAACTGTCTGTAGCAGTGTCGTCAAGAACGTTCTTAGCGTTTGATGCTATTACAACGCCATCTTCTACGGTGAATGTAAGAGCTGTTTCGACAACCTTATAAGTTGTGCCGTCCTCAGCTTCAAACACGCCGTTCTTGCCTGTTTCGGTAAGAACGTACTCGCCGTTCTTCAGTCCGAAAAGCTCAACTGCTGCATTGACAGAAGCGGTTGACTCGATAGACTTCCACTCCACGCCCTTAATATCGCTGCCATCCTTGATAACTGTCATATCATGGGATGTTTTGTACTTCTCTGCAATAGCAGTCCAATCGTTATCGGTTGAACCTGTTACGCTGAGAGAGGCACCTGCAATCTCTGTCTGACCTGCCACATCCATCTTGGTAATGGATACCTTAGGCATAGCCTTATCAGACATTACAATAAGGTTTTCATCTGTTTCGTTTGCGCTTGTTACTGTAACGTTTGTATGAGTTGTACCTGTTACAACGCCGTTTTTGATAGTAAACTTAAATTCGCTTACGGTGTTGTAGCCGTCAGGTGCTGCGTCCTCGGTCATTGTGTAATTACCGTCGGGCAGACCTGTGATTGTTGTAACAGCATCGCCTGAATAGAAGGAGAGTGTTGAACCGGAGCCTGCGTAGTATGCCTTGCCGTTGGTAACGTTCTTCTCTGCCTTTGTGCTATTTACAAAATCGGTAACGCCTGCTCTTGTAAGCCATGCACCGCCGATAGACTTGCCATCGGTATTTGTGATAGTGATAAGCGCACCGGAAAGCTCGGTGGTATTGCTGTCAATGTCAACCTTACTGATATTAAGTATGCTGCGGTTTGTCAGCGTCAGTGTTGTAGATGTAATAACTGCATCGTCATACTGCTCTGCTGCCTTTGCCACAAAGTAGCCGTTCTTAACTGTGAAGGGAACGCTTACTTCCTTGTAACCGGACATAGCAACTTCGTTAAGTTCGTAGTCACCATCTGCAAGACCTGTTACAGTGTAGACATTTTCGTTGTCGGTTGTCCATGAGAGAGTATTGCCATTGTCGTCATTTACAACCTTGCCATCCTTTGTGATTGACAGTTTGGCACCACTGAACATATCGCCATTTACATCCACCTTATTAAAGGTAAGAACTGCCTTTTCAGTGTAGTAATTTGTAACCTCAACGCTGCCTGCTACGTTATCAGAAAGCATAGCCTGGTTGCCTGTGGGATAGTTTACAGTAAATGTCTTGCCACTAATTGCTATTGTACCCTCATTGAATACCGGAGTGTCGCCGTCCATTTCAAATACATAGTAAGCAATTGTGTTATTTTCTGCGTCAGTAAGAGGCAGGTTCTCGAACTTGCTCTTAGCTGTACCGTCCTTGCCTGTTGTCAGGGTCAGCGCAGGTACTGCCTTGCCATCCTTGTCGGTTGCAGGGATATAGTAGTTATTGTCGTTGTCCTTTACTGCACCTGCTGTATCCTCGTCAGCCAGTGTATAAAGTGCAAGTGTTACTTCCAGATCAGCTTCAGGAACAGCTGTACCGTCTATAGCTTCTGTTGCTGCGGACTTCATAACCTCGATGTAGTTTGTGCTGATGGTAGCGTCCTTATTGATTACAGTCACAGACTGCTTTGTGATGTCGCTGTCATCTGCATTGGGGAATGTGATGGTGTTTTCCGTCATATCCTCGTATGTTACATCAAAGTCAATGGAAGTTGCGGTAGTTGCTGATTCGGTAAGAAATACTTCCATACCGTCAATTACGGTTTTGTACTTTGTCGCACCTGTCTTGTCGCACTCGTAAACCTTATAAGTGCCGTCCTCAAGCTTGTCAAATGTAACTGTGCCACCTGCTGTTACTGCCTTAACCTCAATGAGCGAATCATCTTCCTTGTAAAGACCAACATAGAATGAAGGCTTTGTTTCGATGTTCTTGGAGATAAGGCTCTTTGTAACAGAGATACTGTAGGTCTTTTTCTGAGTATTCTCAACAAGAATCTCCGCAGTATCGTTTGCTGCAAGCTTCACGCCGTTACCTGTGTACTTTACAGTATACTGCTTGCCCGCAGGTGATGTGTACTTGGTAGTGTCATCATCAGTGAGAACGCCGTTTGCGTTGGTTTCAAATACATAGTATTCCTTGCCAACGGGAACATCTGTGAAGGTTACACTGCCTGTTGTAACTGCGCCGCCGATAGTCAGGAGCTTCACGGGTGCGTCCTTGTAACGCTCATACTCTGTACCGTTCTTTGTGAAGAGTGCAAAGTATACAGTATCTGTTTCCTTACCGCTTGTTGCGGACAGAGACTTCTTGACTGTGATTTCGCCGACTTCCTTGGTGTTTGTAACCTCGACTACGTTCTTATCTGCTGTTGTGTCGATTACGTTGTCGCTGTCAGCGTCAGAACCGTAGGTAATCTTATAAGCAGAATCGCCGTCCTCAAGAACATTGCCATTGAAGTCAGTTTCCATGATTACAAGCTCATTAGCCTGATTGGATTTCTTAGCTTCAAGAGCTGAATAGTCAAGACCGTCAAGAACAGTCTGACCTTCTGTTGCAGAAGCGGAAAGTTCCATTGGTACAACATCACTGAGGCGCACGTAGCCGCCCTCAGTCAGCTTCTCAAAGAGTGCGAAGTAGTATGTACCGCCCTTGGTATTTACCAGTGTCTTATTGATTTCGATGGAAGCGGAGGTTGTAGGCTTTTCAACCCATACACCTACCTTTGCAGGCTCTGCTACCATGTAAATGTCACCCAGAATCATCTGATTCTGATAACCGTATGCAAAGCTGTTCCATGCGATATTCTCTTCGCCTGTGTTTGCTACATATGCAGGAACCTTACCTGTAAATGTAACTTTTACAGTTTCACCGGGCTTCACTACGATATTCTGGTCGGTAATCTTGACACGGAAGTTGTATGCGCCGTCTGCTGAATTGCTCCAGTTCATAACGTCGTTCTCTCCGTACCAGTCGCCTGAATATTCTGTAAGAGGAGAATCCTTATCCTTTGAATAGGTAAGCTCATACTGAGACGCATTGAGCGTAGTATCGCCAACCGTCACAGAATCAACGCTTGCCAGTGATACCTCAAAGGCAGAGTTTCTCTGATAGTTGGAAACCAGACCCTTATCGCCTACGAAAGGCAAGCGGTCAATAAGAACGAAGTTCTCCAGATTCTGAGGAGACTGGTTCTCAACAATAAGCTCGTAAGTTACAAGCTCATCCTGCATACCCTGTACATAGTTATGAAGCGGGTCACGGCTGTAGCCCTTGTCAGTGGCAGGGTCGTTATGACCGTAGCCTGCTGCGATTGTATGTTTGCTTGTCGTATATTCAATAGTCTTGTACGACTCTGTCATAAGACCAACAATATTGTAGTTAGCGGAGCTGTGAAGCTGATTTCCCTGCTTCTCGCCTGCTGTTACATTTTCAATCTTGAAGGGCTGAGTAAATTCAGCGTATCCTGTATTGGTGATAACGCCTTCCTTTTCCATGCCCTCATTTACAACAGTAACAAATTCAATAACAATACACTGGTCAGCTGCCAGCTTGTACTCGCTGCCGCTGAGATCCCATGTAAGCATGCCACCGTTTACATCAGGTTCCTTATAGGTAAGCTTTGTGCCTGTACCTGTATAAGTATATGTGCCTGAGCCGTCATTAGCTACGGCATATCTCGTGATAGAGGGTGCGTAGCCTGTTGTGTTATTCTTGTCGTAGGAGTAGTTTGAAGGCAGTGTGTCAACTACCTTGTAGCCTGAGAGGTCTGCAATATCAGCGCCTTGTCCGCCGCCGTTATATACAACCGCTCTCCATACAAGTGTATCACCGGCTGTGATGAATGCGTTCTTACCGCCTGCAATCTGGAGACCCAGATCGGCGTCATATGTCTGACCCGGGAATGAAGCATAAGCCTGCTTTGCAAAGCCGGGGGCTGTGGGCTTTCTTTCAAGCTCAACTGTTGCGGTACAGTTAGGAGATTTCTCCTTGATCACGGTTTCACCGTCTTTTACTGTTACCTTGGTAACGGTATTTGTGAGCTTGATGAGTTCATCAGCAGAGCTTGCATAAGCTTCTGCCTTGGATGCTGAAAGTTTAGTTTTGTAGGAAAGTTCAAGATCAGCAGCATACCACGGATTTGCACTTACATTGCTACTGGAAGAAGTGAACTTAATTGTAAGAATATTACCATTAGCTTCCGCTGAAAGATTTGTTATAGAATCATTTGTGCTATTGGATGTAAGAGAACCTTCTACATACTCCATACCCTCGGGAAGCTCATCTGTTATGGTAAAGGTCTTACCGTTATAACCGGTAGAATCGCTGTTGTTTGGCGATAATGTGATTTTATAGCCAAATGTCTTTTTTGCAAGTTCCTCAGCTGTTGTATTGTTCATGTCAACAGAGGATTCTGTATCCGTGCTGAGTGCCTTGCTTGTTGAGAAGCTTGCATCGTGGGGTATTACCGCATATGCATTCTTTACAATCTCACTGTGATTAGAATTATAAATCAGTTCAGTAGTCGGATTTACAAAGTGAAATCCAATCTGATTAGCCGGAAATTTGATTGGGGTTATCTCGTTATAACAATAATCTGTGTATTGTTCCAAGGTCGTTGAATACTTGAACCGGATGGTTTCACCATTTGCAAGTGCAATATTAGTCAAACCATAGACCCATCTCGGGTAATTGCCTGTATCACCGGTGGAATTATAATACCAGCCATTTGAATAGTCTACGCCATTCTTAGAATCACCGGCATAGGGAACAGTTTTTGTCTCCCTTACCTTACCGTTTGCATCAAGGATTTCAACGGTAATATCATTCTCTACAAGATGCTGATCTGATGCATAATCTGCAAGGTAAAGCTCGGTAATGGTATCACCGGAATTATTGGTAAAGGTAGCAACATAATTTACCGTATCGCCAACGGATAATCCGCTGTTGTTACCGATAAGATTGCCGTCCTTATCAGCTATTCTTTCGCCCGTTGCAGGATTTACAATATACTTCTCAGCCTTATACATGCTGGACTTGTCAACATAAATCGTTGCATCGTCAGACTTTGTACCTGCATTATCAGAAGTATACTTGGCAGTATTTACAATATCCTCTGCACCAACCTTTGCGGTGGATTCACAGGTAATCTTGATTACTGCTTCTGCTCCGGGAGCAAGCGTACCGATTACAAGGTTTTCAGGGTTTGTACCCTTGTCCTCACCGTTTACTGTGATTTCAGTAATAGTGAGCTTTTGTGCAAGTGTTTCTGCAAGTGTTTCATCAGATACTACAACATTGGTTGCATCTGCTGTGCCGTTGTTCTTTACTGTGATTGTATAAACAAACTCAGTACCGGCTTCATTTACAGGGAACTTGGTTTTATCGGCTGCATAGTTTGTCTCTCCATCCTTGCTAATGGAAAGATTCGGTGCTTTGGCTGTAAAGGTTACTGTGCCTGTGTCAGCTGAATTACCGTTATAGCCGATAGTTGCCTTGTTATTAATATTGCCCTCTGCGTTATCTGCCAGAGTACCTGTAATAACAATTACTGCGGATTTACCGGCTTTGATTGATGGGATAGTCAGAGGACTTGTGAATGTGCCCTTGCTCACGCCATCAAGTGTGTACTGGGCATTTGTAATGTAAGCACTCAGATTATCTGTTACCGTTACATTTTCAGCATCGGCGTCACCGTTATTGTATACGACAATCTCGTATGTTACCTGGTCACCGGGAGCATAGCTTTTGTTATTCTTGTCGGTGCCAACATAACCGCTCTTTGTACCATATACCTTTGCAGAGGGGGTATATGGCGTAATTTCACCTGAGCTTGCCGTCTTTCCGTTTACAGTAATGCTGTTAGCTGCAATCGCATCAGTTCTCTCAGCACTAATCGTAACGGGAATTGTAATGGTTGAGGACTCGCCTATACCCAGTGTACCTGAAACTTCAACCTTGTTGCCGTTTGCTGTTGCTGTGAGCGAACCTGTTGCGGAAAGGTCGCTTGCTACCAGTGTCACGCCAGTAGGAAGAGTATCAGTAAAGTTAATATCTGCACTTGCTGTTGCAGAGCCGCTGTTGCTGATTGTGATGGTATAGGTTACAGTGTTCTCAATGCCTACTGTAAACTGACTCTTGTCAGCAGACTTTGATACAGAAAGAATAGGAGCTGCTTCTGTACCTGTAAAGGTTACACTGTCATCATTTCCGTCATCGTCTTCAAGAGTATTTGTTATAGATGTCAGTTTTGTATTCAGTGTACCTGTGATTGTAAAGCTCTTTGACTCGCCTGCGCCCAGCGTGCCGCTGCCTGAAACGGTATTACCGTTTACAGTCAGACCCTCAGCTGTGATACCTGTGATATCAGCAGGAACGTTGTCTGTGAAGCTGTATTTACCCTCGGCTGTACCATTATTCTTTACAGTAATGATATAGGTTACGGGGGTGTCCTTGCCTGTTACATAGGATGTGCCGTTCTTGGTGTAACCTGTCTTGGTATACTCCATCTCAGCCTTCAGGATACGAACAGAAATTGTCTCGTCATCGCTGATTTCCTTCTTTACAGGACCTGAGCTGCCCGGAACGTTATATTCGCCCTTTGCAGTATTCTTGAGGATTGTATCTGCCGCAATTTCAGAAGATACTGTTGCCTCAACGGGTACTGTTACCGAAGCACCGGGAAGAATGCTCTCTGTTGTGTAGGAAGAGCCTGCGATACCGTTTATTTTGGTAATAGTCATATTCTCACCGGGAATATCGGTAATCTTGATGGGAGCGGCTGTGCCGCCTGTGTTAGATACAGTAATGTTAAACTTTACGGTCTCGCCGGGAAGATAATAGGACTTCCCATCTGTCACACTCTTATTGATTGTGAACTTGGGCGGTTCGGGAACAGTTACTTTAAGTGAGACAGTACTGTCGCCGATGTCCTGATAAGCAGAACTGCCTATAGGTTTAGCCTGTACCTTGAGGTTATTTGTGATGTCGCCTGCGGTATCAAAGCCGCTTGCGTTGACAGTGTTACTGTTAAGCTCGAAAGGAAGCTTCAGACTTACTGCGCTCATTTCCGCTGTAGCAGTATTTCCGTTAAGGAACTGACTGTCAATTTCAAAACTGATTGTAGCTGTACTGCCGCTTGCTGTTACGGAAACATTCTTGGCGGTATAGCCGGCACCTGAAGCCGCTGCATTTACTGCATCTGTAAGAGATGCCACTGCTCCGGTTTCAAATGTAAGACCTTTGGGAAGCGTGATGGTATCAGTGAACTTCAGTCCTGCTGCCCACCATGCGCCCTTTGTGTCGGTAGGATTATTAGGCTGTGCGCTGAGCGTATAATTTACAGTAACGCCCTTTGCAATGTCACTACCGTTTATCTGGGTCTTATCTTCTGTCTTGTTGCTCGACCAATTAAGCTCGGAGGATGCCGAGATAACACCGGTCGTGCTCTTGTTTGTAGTTGTGTTAACCAGCTTTATGGTAGTAGTAGTGCCATCGGGAGTGGTACCGTTAGCGAATTTAGCCTGGAGACGGATAACCTTGGTTGAACCGTTATTAATGTTAAATTCGATATAACGTGTACCGTCCGACATAACATGAAGCGTATAACCGCTGTATGTTGCGCCATCCTTAAAGCCGTCGTTTGCAAAGTTCGGGAGAAGCAGATTATTATCGGTTATATAAACACGATAGGTATTCTTCTGACCGGGAACCTGCCAAACGTTGTTACCTGAAATTGAAATCATCAGATAGAACATTTCGCCCGATTCTACGTCAGATACTGCGTTGAAGCTGCTGTCCTTGAATTCAACCTTGTAGTTTGTGGTAACCAGACCCCAGTCGTTAGAGCCACCGAAACCGCCATGACCACCACGTGCGCTTGCGTTCAAAGAACTAAACGGCACACTCATGAGAATCATAAGTACAGCCAGCATCACACTGAGCACTCTCTTGAACCTTGATTTTAAGTTTGTTTTCATATGCGTCTACGCCCTGTACCAAAGCGTATTTACTCCTTTCACGAGTATTAGGACCGTTTTCTAAGGAGCGGTCCATTAGGTGGTACAGTTAAATGCGCCGCATTCAACGTCACACCGACGCATTCATGTCGAGGACCTTTCTTTTTTTATTGACAGATTTTGAAAGCTGCCTCTGAAAAGGATAAGACAGTCACGCTGTCAATCCCGTTAATCCGCCCGCTCAGCCTGCAAATCTCACTACTTTGAAGCTTCGCAGAGCAGCTGTTTTGTTTCTTCCTTTCCTCCCTTATATCAAATTCACTCATATACATCTGTCCGATATATGGTGTAATTGCATGTAAAATTATACCGTATAAACCTATACTGCTCGATTTTTTTGTTAATATTTAACAAGCAATTTTCTTCAAGCATAAAATTACATTCTATTACATTATATCACACACTATCGGCATAAGTCAATGCAATATTAATTCTTTCCACGTCTTTTCACACTTTATTAATTAACAATTGTATGCAAAAAACCGCACCCATGCATAACACACGGATGCGGCTATTTTTTCAGATAATTATGGCTTACAGCTCAACCTTGCCAGCTTCGCCTTCGATTACGTAGTAAAGAGCATTTTCCTCAGGCTTAATGTAGAGATTGATTGCCTTAGCAGCAGTCTTTGCGTTGCCTGTTGCTTCTGCCCATGCGTCAACTGCCTTGCCTTCCAGAGATGCAACATCAATTGCCTTGTCGCCATACTGAAGTTCAATGCTTACCTTCTTGCACGCTCTCTTGGGCGCAGCCTTCTTTTCAGCGGGAGCAGCCTTTACAGGAGCTACCTTTGTCTCAGTTGCCTTTGTTTCTACAGCCTTTGTTTCTGCTGCCTTTGCAACAGCTGCGGTTGTCTTCTTTGTAGCCATTATTATACCTCCAAAAAATTAGTCCTTGTTTACAGCTTCCTTGAGATTCTTACTTGCCTTAAATACAGGTGCCTTAGATGCAGGAACCTGGATTGTCTCACCTGTTCTGGGATTCTTGCACTCCTTAGCGTTGCGGTCACGTACTTCAAAAGAACCGAAGCCGGATACTGTTACCTTATCGCCGGAAGCCAGAGCCTCGGAAATTACAGCGAAAATGCTGTTTACTGCACGCTCTGCGTCCTTCTTTGTGCAATCATTCTTTATCTGCATTGCCTGGATAAGTTCTGCCTTTGTCATTATTGTATTCCTCCAAAAATTTAGTCTATTGGCATTATATACTATTCCGCCGGATTTGTCAAGATTTTCACGGAAAACTGACATTTGCACGGAATATGGCTATATTTTTCTCTTTTTTTTATGGAAAAATACACGTATAATTCAGGTCAGACAGACATCAGCCCATTTTCTCCCGAATCTACGGAAATTACGCTTCCCGGCGCCGGGTCTTTGGCAATGATAATTTCCGCAATAAGCGTTTCAAGCTTCTGCTGGATGAATCTGCGAAGCGGTCTTGCACCGTAGTTTACATCATATCCATTCTCCGCAATATACGCTTTTGCTCTGTCGGTTATTTCAAGAGTAAGCTCTCTCGCCTCAAGGCGTTTTCTCAGGCTTTCTATCATCAAGTCAACTACTCCGCCTATCTCATTTTCTGTCAGAGGCTTGAAGAAAACTATCTCGTCAAGTCTGTTGAGAAATTCAGGACGGAAAGACTGCTTCAGAAGCATATCAGCCTTAGCTCTTGCATCCTCTGAAATGGTACCGTCCTCAGAGATGCCATCAAGAATATAGTTTGAGCCTATATTGGATGTGAGTATAATAATAGTATTTTTAAAGTCAACCGTTCTGCCCTGAGAGTCGGTGATTCTGCCATCGTCAAGAACCTGTAAGAGTACGTTGAACACATCGGGATGAGCCTTTTCCACCTCGTCCAGAAGTACAACGGAATAAGGGCGTCTGCGAACCGCTTCTGTAAGCTGACCGCCTTCTTCATAGCCTACATATCCGGGAGGCGCTCCTATA
>CAZQMA010000004.1:0-62364 GCA_964594275.1 uncultured Ruminococcus sp.
GGAGGTGCTTTGAAATATAAAAAGGTTCTGACATCAAATCTGGAGTATCGAGGCATGTGGAGTGCGTAGTATTGATGTCAAGGGATAAGGCTTAAAAGTGCCGAATTTACGGCACTTTTTCAGCATATAACCAAACTGCAATGTCAACACGGATGCCTTTTTACTGTATTTGGAAAAACATCTACGAACTAAAACCGCCTGACAACCAATCTGATCAGTGAGGTTAGTGCGTGAATTGGATAACAGAGGGTTCGATACTTCGTAGATTGGTTGTTATTCGTCAAAATGTATAAAGTGGGAATAAATCCGTAATAAAACAGCCCCGTATCACTGAAACGCCAGTGATGCAGGCAACCGCCCTAATCATAATTACGATTCGGTTGATTGCAAATAGGGTTGAGTGTATCAGAGGAAGAGTGTTATATTTTCAATAGTTATCCATTCATTTCTTTGTGCAAAAAGCCAAACTTCTATATAACTACTTGACGGTGACAAAGTCACCACATGGTATACTCCTTCTTGAAAGGAGGTCGATAATATGCGACCCAAAGAAATCCAAGAAAAGCTCGGCATTGATGCCAACAAAATAAAGCTTTTCAAAAGAGAAGGTATTTTCACTCCTGAGAACCCGCCCATCGGTAACCGAAGTACAAACTATACTGAGGCGGATTATCGATGTCTGCAACGAATTGTTACCCTGACAAAATGCGGCTTGACTTGTGCGAATATTCGTGATCTGCAGAATGGTGAATGCTCTTTAGAAAGCGTAATTCATTCTCGTCAAGCTCACATTGAAGAAGAGATCGCAAAGGGACGGAACTCATTAAAAATGCTGTCAACACTCCTTATGGATCAAGCAGAGTTTAGTTCATTTGATGTTGACCATTATTGGGGCATCATTCAAGAAAAGGAATCCGATGGCGAGGAATTCTACGATGTTTTTGATATGTATGGATATATGCCGATTTCGCTGATCCGAGATATCAAATGCCCTTATTGTGGTGAATGCAGTGAAGTTGATCTGGAAGATTATGTCTATGATCAGTGCAGCGATGAACATGAGAATGGCATGGGACCAGATATAGTCTACAACTTTGATTCCGACGAATTATATGAGTGCCAGAGTTGTGGACGTAAAGTTCACATACATGGATGGGCAAGAGAATACCCCATTGGTGCATATGACTCAGAAGAAGTTTGTGTTGAGGAAATGGAGGAATGAAGTATGGCAATGACGAATGAAGAAAAGGAGCTTCTTAGAAGACTTGCATCCGGTGCCCTTGATGGTATTGTTGGGAATGACCTAACAACATCTGGCGGTTCCTCAGTATGGAAGGCTATAAAAAATGGTATCCCTGCAATGTTCAAGCAAGGCCCCGACGGGAAGTTTTTTAACGGAAAAGAGAACGAAAGATATAGCGGAGTTTTGCACACTCTTCAGGAATGGATCACTGATGAGCAAAAGCTCGAATTTCTGAGAAAATTCGGCTGGCTTATGAAGGACGAGGCTGTTAGAAGTTATAGTGCTAAATTCAAGCCCAAAAAATAACGAAAAATCCCCGCATCACTGAAAACCAGTGATGCGGGGTTGCTCATATCTATTCACATTTCAATACTGATTGTCACGCCGGACTTGAACCGGAACTCCAAGTAGTCATCGTGGACGGTATAGCAAATGATAATTCTAAAGAGATTGATGAGATAAATACAGTTTTAAAATAGAAACAAAAGGAATTTGCAACACTTGCTCATGAAAGAAAGAGTTATTCAGATTTAGCAGATAAAATTGAACGTTTACAGAGTGAAAAGCAGAAACTTCTGGTCACAAATGCTGAAACGGAAAGTTTTAAGAAAAGAATTGCTGAATTGGAGAGCTTTCTTAAAACAGCAAATCAAATTCCGTCAAAATTATAACTTGGATTTCCGAAATTGTGTTGGAGAAACACCAAACTCATTTTTAAAGGCTCGTATAAAATTTTCGGTATCATGATATCCAAGATTCTCACTGATGTGTTGAATACTTAATGAAGTACAGGTAAGAAGTTCTTTCGCTTTACGAAAAATAATCATTTTTCGTAGCTGTGAAAATGTAAACCCAGTTATCTTTTTGATATATACAGAACAGTATGCTGATGTATATCCTAATATTTCAGAAAGCTTTTCCAGAGATGCTTCTTGATAATGGTTCCAAAAATATTGATATATTTTTGCATCATCATTTTTTTTGATTTCCATTTCTGAAAGTTCCACACTTATTTTGTTACTTCTTACTAACCGATACAGTAAGATACTCATGAGATGATTGATGATTTCCTCCGAATAATTATTCGAGTTGCATTGTTCTTGATACATTGCTAAAATAATATGTTGGATGTCATCATTCTCTTCTTCATGAAATTGTAGAAAAGGGTCATATTTTGGAGAAAAAATACTATGTATTAAAAATAATGAGATAGGATTATCACTCTTTAAAATAGACCCATAATAATCTTCTAATGTGCTTGATCGAATCAAAATATTCAATACAATACTGTCATCAAATACACCAATTGAATGGTATACATGAGGAGCAACAATGCATACTGTACCACTTGACATTACAATTTCTTTTCCGGATATGGTATGCTTGCAACTGCCACGGAGGACATAAATGATTTCAAAAAAAGTATGACTATGAAGAAATTCCGGCGTATAGCGATTGTGCTTGGAAAGGCATATATTCTGCGTCTCCTTTTGATAAAAAATTCCATCTCCCATTTCAAATGGAATGGAAAATGAATTATTTATCTCAGCAACAAGCAGTCCACGCCGATTGATTTCATCTGTTCCAATATTGGAAAGTAATTCGTGCCGCTTTTCTGGTTGATTACGGTATTGATAATATTCACGATAAAATAGTTCATCCTCATTGTAATTGGATAATTTTTCCAGTACGCTGTAGTTCAAAGAAATCACCTCATTTTCATTATAGCATAGAATCATAAAAAATGATAGCAATTTATGATGAAACTTGCCCTTGCAATTCTGAATTTATTGCTTTATAATAAATAAAAGGCACTTGTTAATATTTTTTTATTCAAAACAAGTGAAATATATAGAAAAGGAGAATCTAATTGTATGAATATCATCAAAAAAATAATCTCGGCTACTGTTTCAGTTGTATTTGCAATTTTCGTTGTTCCATTTTGCGTAACAGCTGCGGATGAAGAAGAACATATTTTGTTTGAAGGTTCTGCAACAGCTGAATTTCAAAAATGGGGCGATGACTGGAATGCAGTCGTTTCACTTGGAAATAATCAGTTTCAAGTAGATGAGTTTACAAAACCATTTACCATTCAGGTGGATTATGAATCTTCTGCTGAGCCTATTCTTGTCATGTTTTCGTGGACAGGCGGACCGTCCTGGGCGCAGATGACACCGACCTATTCTTCCAATGGAACGGCATTTTTTAAGTACGATTTGATTGAATCAGAATATGGCAGTGATTTTTCTACACTCAATGGTATCAATATCATGCCATCGCCGTCAGAAGATGGTTTGACCGTAAAAAAAGTGAGCTATTTTTATGAAACTGAGGGCAGTACCGATATTACCCTCAATTATGAGGGGCTTTCCGGTGATATTATCAATGAAATCCGGGCAGGATGGAATTTAGGCAACACTTTAGATTCCTATGGTGATTGGATCACGCAATATACTGATGGAAAGCCTGAATATTTTGAAACTGCATGGGGCAGTCCGGTTACAACAGAAAAAATGATTCAGTCTGTAAAAGATGCAGGGTTCAATGCGGTTCGTGTTCCTGTGACCTGGTCACAGCATATTGATGACAACAACGGATATCAGATTGACGAGAATTGGATGAATCGAGTGAAAGAAGTTGTAGACTATGTGATCGACAATGATATGTACTGTATTCTGAATGTTCATCACGATGTTGGCGGAAACAGCTGGTTGAAAGCTTCCGATGCAAATGTAACAGC
Organism: uncultured Ruminococcus sp.; assembly: GCA_964594275.1. Lineage (GTDB taxonomy): Bacteria > Bacillota > Clostridia > Oscillospirales > Ruminococcaceae > Ruminococcus_C. The sequence goes on from CAZQMA010000004.1 coordinate 3,984, forward strand.
AAATTCTGAAAAGTTTATTGCTGTCTGGACGCAGATTGCAAATGAATTTGCTGATTATGATACGAATCTGTTGTTTGAAGGATTCAATGAAATTCTTGATGAGGATAACAATTGGGGATATCCAGGCAAGAGTGCCGGAGATGCGGTGAATACACTGAACCAGCTTTTCGTAGATACTGTTCGCAAAACAAGCGGAAATAATGCAGAGCGTTGTTTGATCGTCAACACATATGCTGCCGGAACAAGCGGTGCACAGCTTGATGATTTTGTAGTCCCAACAGATACTGCCAGCAATGCCTTGATGGTTGAAGTGCATTACTATTCTCCTGGTGCGTATTGTTCAGAAATTTCAGCTGATGACAATACACAAAGCGTATGGACAGAAAACGGCGGCAAATCAACAGTTGATGGAACAATTTATAATCTTTACGACCACTTTACAAGTAAAGGCGTTCCGGTGATTATCGGCGAATTTGGTGCAGCAAACAAGGATAACGAAGCCGACCGTGCGGAATGGGCAGGTTATCTTGTAGAAAATGCGAAAAAATATGGCATCAAATGCTTCTGGTGGGATGGCGGAGGAAAAATTGAAAAGGACAGCGAGTATGGCTACTACAAGGGAATGTCGTTATATGATCGATACAATGATGAATGGGTGTTCCCGGAAATTGTGAAAGCCATTACAGGGGGTGATGTTAATGATAAAGAAAGTACTGTCAAAGGTGACATTAACAATGATGGTGAATTTAACATTACAGATGTTGTGATTTTACAAAAGTGGCTACTTGCAGTTCCGGATACACATCTTGTGAACTGGAAAGCTGCTGATTTATGTGAGGACTGCAAATTGAATGTGTTTGACCTCTGTGCTATGAAACAGCTTTTAATTGAAAAATAGCGTTTGTTATGACAACTGCTCCTAAAGGTTGAAGAAATCTTTAGGAGCGATTTTTTGCTACTTGATTTTATTTGCAGTTTAGTGTATAATTGTTACGTGTTTCCGGGATTTTTGTAAGGTTGGTATCATCAGAGAAGCCTTACGGAAAGCTCGGTTTTCTTGTATGGAAACATATCTACTTTTCGGTCTGATCTCGGTCTGATCGGAGAGAAATTGAGTAACCGGAGAATGGCGATAGGGTTTAGGCTGTGGCACTAGGATTGTTGTCAGAGTCGACCGCAGTTCATACCACTCGATACTAAGGGGCAAGACGTGGCAGTAGGATAGATGACAGAAAAAATACTGGCATTGTATAGTTATTTTTAGATACATCACAACCGGTTTTTCCGATATTTCCGATATAAAGATTAATGGCTGCTCTACAAGTGAAATTTATGCGGGGTAGCCAGTTTAACCGTTTTATCGTGATGGTTTATCATTTCTGCTTTTTTGTGTCCAAACTATTGATTATAGTTCAATACCCGAAAAGTGTAGCGGTGGAATAATCCCGAAACCGCTGTCAGCATAACAAAAAAAGAACAAGGCACAAAACCTTGCTCGATACATAGCGAAAAAGTTGAAACAAAAAGAAAATCGAGTATTCACAAAGTCAAATTCCTTATGAATACTCGATATGGTCTGAGTGACGGGACTTGAACCCACGGCCTCTACCACCCCAAGGTAGCGCGCTACCAACTGCGCCACACCCAGACTTCTAAGGGGTGTTGGCTTAACCAACGAATATTATTTTACCACATAATCTTTCTCTTGTCAACCCTTTTTTTAAAAAAATATTTTTTTAAAAAAATAAGTACAAAAAAATCATATAATGGCGATTTAGTCAAGATATGGTAATAAAGATGGGAAGTAACAATAGCGGCGTAAGCGATAAGCTATAATAATATATAGTATCGAAGATGATAGAGCGAGTGAGTATAAGAAGTTAGCATACGTCATAATCATTCACGAATATTTTACATTGATAATTATAGGAAAGTACATAAAAGCTATTGACTTGTTATGAAAAAATGTGTTATAATAACTAAGGATTCAGTAATGAATTAATACAAATACAGACCAGGAGGTGTAAATTTCCGATGAAGAAAAACGGTATACTAAACAGCGAAATATCCAGAGTATTGTCTTATATGGGTCATACGGACAGGATAGCGGTAGGTGACTGCGGTCTTCCTATTCCTGATGAAACTGAACGTATAGATCTGGCACTGGCTTTCGGCATTCCAACCTTTATGCAGACCCTTGAAATCGTAGCGCAGGATATGAAAATTGAAAAGATAATTCTTGCGGAAGAAATCAAGGCACAGAATCCTGAGGTACTCTCTCAAATTGAAAAAATGTTTGAGGGACAGGACATTGCAACCGAGTTTGTAAGTCATGCAGAGCTTAAAAAGTTGACCTATGACTGCAAGGCTGTAATCAGAACCGGCGAGACTACGCCCTATGCAAATATCATTTTGCAGTCGGGATGTATATTTTCATAAATTAAAGGAGCAGTGAAAATATGAATATTATAATGAAAGGAATCAACAAGGCGTTTGGAACAAACCAAGTACTTGAAAATGCCGGCTTTGAGCTGGCAGATGGTGAAGTACATGCACTGATGGGTGAAAATGGTGCGGGTAAGTCCACGCTTATGAAGATTCTGACAGGCGTGTACACACGAGACGCAGGTACAGTCACTGTTGACGGCAAAGAGGTAACATATAAGTCGCCTCAGGAAGCTGAAAAAGCTGGTATCGTCTTTATCTACCAGGAACTTAATGTTCTCTTTGACCTGACTGTTGAGGAAAACCTCTTCATGGGTAAGGAAATCACGAAGAAATTCGGCATTTGTGACAAGAAGGCAATGCGCAAAAAAGCGCAGGAGGTTATGGATAAGATGGGCGTTAGTATCCCCATTGATGCTGTAATGTCTGATTTATCTGTAGGTCAGCAGCAGATGGTTGAAATCTGTAAGGCACTGATGGTTGATGCAAAGGTGCTTATCATGGACGAGCCTACAGCTGCTCTTACACAGAGCGAGACAGAAGGTCTCTTCAAGCTTATCAAATCTCTTCGTGAAAAGGGCGTATCTATCGTGTATATCTCCCATCGTATGGAAGAAATATTTGAGCTTTGTGACAGAATTACCGTTCTCCGTGACGGTGCTCATGTTGGTACAGAGTATATTAAGGATATTGATATGGACGATATTGTACGTCTGATGATTGGACGTGAAATCGGTGAAAGATATCCAAAGCGCGAGGGTGTAAAAATCGGTAAAGAAATGCTGAAGATTGAGGGACTCACTAAGACCAAGGCCTTTGAAAATGTAAGCTTCAGCGTAAAGTCAGGCGAGGTGCTGGGTGTATCGGGTCTGATGGGAGCAGGACGTACAGAAATCATGCAGGCTATTTTTGGTAATCTTCCCTATGAAAGCGGTAAGGTTTACATTGAGGGCAAGGAAGTAAAGATAAAGTCTGCCAAGGATGCAATAAACGCCGGAATTGGCTTTATCACCGAGGACAGAAAGACTGAGGGTTTGCTTCTTGAAAAGAGCATTTCCGATAATATCTCTCTTGCAAACTTGAGTAAGATTTCCAAGAAGTCTGTTATTTCCAAGTCCAAGGAAACCGACCTCTCCAATAAGGGCATCAAGGAATTCCATATCAAGTGCTTTGGTCCCGATCATGAGTGCGGCAATCTTTCAGGCGGCAACCAACAGAAGGTTGTATTTGCAAAGTGGGTGTATACTGACCCCAAGATTCTTATTCTTGATGAACCTACACGAGGTGTAGATATTGGTGCTAAAAAGGAAATATACAATGTAATAAACGATCTTGCAAAGCAGGGCGTAGCAGTAATTATGGTATCTTCTGAGCTTCCCGAGGTACTGGGTATGAGCGACAGAATCATGGTAGTCCGCGAGGGACACATCATGGGTATCATTGACGCTGCCGAAGCAGATCAGGAAAAGGTAATGACATTAGCTACAGGAGGTACTTTATAATGGGAAACACAGCAACAAAGACAGCTCTCGGTAATAAGAAGAGCCTGTTATCCTACATAGGCGAATATGGTGCGTTTATTGCACTGGTTCTCCTTGTACTTGTAATCAGTATTATCAGCCCCGAATTCAGAACAGCAGGAAACTTCCTAAACCTTCTGAGACAGGCGACATTCAATGGCCTTATCGCTTTTGGTATGACTTGCGTAATCCTTTCTGACGGTATTGACCTCTCTGTAGGTTCAACGTTGGCTCTCAGCGCAGTTATCTGTGCAAAGCTCATAATGAGCGGTATTCCCGCAATTATTGCAATGTTGGTATCTCTGGTTTGTGGCACATTCCTTGGTGTAGTAAGTGGTCTTTTGGTTACAAAGGGCAGACTTCAGCCGTTCATCGCAACTCTTATTACTATGACTGCATACAGAGGCCTGGCAATGATTCTCACAGATGGTAAGCCTATTTCTCGTTTGGCAGCATCCATCTCCAGCGAAGGTAACGCTTTTGCATTTAAGTTGGTGGGCAGAGGTAATTTCTGTAATGTTCCAATTCCTGCAATTCTTCTGATTTTCGCACTGGTTGTATTCTTCTTCGTTCTTAACAAGACCACATTCGGTCGTAAGATTTACGCAACAGGTAGTAACGCTAAGTGTGCAAAGCTTGTAGGCGTTAACATCACAAAGACCAAGATTATCGTTTATGCAATTTCCGGTTTCATGTCTGCATTGGCAGGTCTGATGCTGATTTCCCGTCTGGATTCTGCACAGCCTACACTGGGTGACGGTTATGAGCTGGACGCTATTGCAGCTGTTGCACTGGGCGGTACATCCATGAGCGGTGGCCGTGGTAAGATTACAGGCACAATCGCAGGCGTACTTATCATTGCGGTTCTCAACAACGGTATGAATCTGTTGGAAATCTCCTCTTACTATCAGGATGTTATTAAGGCTATCGTAATTCTCGTAGCTGTGCTTTCTGACCGCAAGAGATAATCACACATCGTAATACTAATACTACTTTAGGAGGTATAATCCATGAGAAAATTTTTGGCGCTGATTCTCAGCGTAATGACATTATTATGTCTCACTGCTTGTAATCTTATTACAATCGACGGCGAATCAAATGGCGACGTATCAGACTATCAGGGTAGCGGTGCTATCGGCCTGTCCGTATCAACACAGAACAACCCCTTCTTTGTAACTCTCGTTGAGGGTGCAAAGGCTGCGGCAAATGAAGCAGGCGTACAGCTGGTAGTTGTAGATGCAGGTGATGACGCTTCCAAGCAGGTAAGTGACATTGAGGATTTGGTTGCTAAGAATGTAAGCGTACTCATTGTAAACCCTGTTGACTCAGATACCGTAACAAGTGCAGTACAGAGTGCAGTAAATAAGGGCGTTAAGGTTATCTCTGCTGACCGTGCAGTAAACGGTGTAGAGATTGATTGCCAGATTGCTTCCGACAACGTAATGGGTGCAGAGCTTGCTACTCAGTATATTGTTGATCAGGTAGGCGAGGGCTCAAAGGTTGCTGAGCTTCAGGGTACAGTTGGTGCATCTGCTGCTAATGACAGAGGTTTGGGTTTCCATAACATCGCTGATGACAAGCTTGAGGTAGTTGCAAGTCAGCCCGCAGACTTTGACCGTACAAAGGGTATGACCGTTATGGAGAACATGCTCCAGGCTAACGGTGACATTCAGGCTGTTTTTGCAGCAAACGATGAAATGGCTCTGGGCGCAATGCAGGCAGTAGCAGCAACAGGCAAGAACATCTTGATTGTTGGCTTCGACGCAACTGATGACGCTATTGCAGCTATCAAGGAAGGCAAGATGTCCGCTACAATTGCACAGCAACCTGATATGATTGGTGCAACATCTGTGCAGACAGCGATCAAGCTGATGAACGGCGAAACTGTTGAAAAGTCTATTCCTGTAGAAGTAACACTGATTACAGCTGAAAACGCAGGTTGATTTACACAATATTATAAAGCAAAATGTCCTGTCCTGCCGGTGCGGGACAGGACATATTCATAAGAAAACGGAGGACTGTTTATATGAAAGTACTGACTATTGGTTCTATGAATATAGACCACGTATACAGTGTTGACCACATCGTACAACCGGGCGAAACCCTTACTACAGGCGCAATGAATATTTTCATGGGCGGCAAGGGTATAAATCAGTCAATGGCAGCTGCTAAGGCTGGTGTAGAAGTATACCACAGTGGTATGATTGGTGATGATGGAGCGATGTTTCTTGATGCGTGCAAGGAATATGGCGTAAACTCTGACTATATCAAGACTATTGACGTTAAGACGGGACATACTATCATTCAGGTTGACAAGAATGCACAGAACTGTATTCTTCTTTATGGTGGTGCAAACCAGTGCCTGACAGAAGAATTCGTGGATGAAGTGCTTAGTCATTTTGAAAAGGGTGATATACTGCTTCTCCAGAATGAAGTAAATATGCTTCCCTATATCATTGACAAGGCATACGAAAAGGGTATGCAGATAGCACTTAACCCTTCACCATTTGACGATAAGCTCTCAGCTTGTGACCTTTCAAAAATCAGCATATTCTTGCTAAACGAAATCGAGGGTGGACAGATTTCAGGTGAAAGTGAGCCTGAGGCAATCCTCGATAAGCTCACTTCAATGTATCCCGAAGCGCAGATTGTTCTTACCCTCGGTAAGGATGGCGCAGTTTATGCTCACAAGGACGAACGTTATTCACATCCAATATTCAATGTAAAGGCAGTGGATACCACAGCTGCCGGTGATACCTTTACAGGCTATTTCTTAGCTGGTATTATTGACGGTATGCCTATTCCTGATGTACTGAGAATGTGCTCTAAGGCGTCTTCAATCGCCGTTACGAGACCGGGCGCAGTACAGTCTATACCCTATCGTCATGAGGTTGACGAGGCTCTTAAATAAGCACAAAGAAAGGCTTGAAATTACGGTTTCAAGCCTTTTTACTTTGCAAAAAGCTCCTCCTGAATTATATAGGAGGAGCTTGCGTTTATGCCATGTATGGAAGCGATTCGATAGTTGCAAGGAGATATTTAAGAAGTACGCTTGCATCGCTGCTGTCGATTGAACCATTGAATGCACAGTCGGCATTCAGCTTTTGCTGGTCGTTTAGAGCGACAATTTTAGCGTTAGCTTTGTTAAGGTATACCAGGTCAACCATGGATATACCGCCGTCAAGGTTTACATCGCCATAGTAAGCCTCAATAGGAATCACCTTCGTGGTAGTATCTGTATTGGTGGATGTGGGTAAAGTAGTAGTTGTTGTGGTGGATGTTGTTGAAGAAGTAGTGGAAGAAGTGGTTGTGCTCTCTGAGCCGTCGCCGATAAGCTTCATAACGCCAAAGCCTGAGGGGTCGGTGTAACCCATACCTGTAAGGTCGTTCCAGTTTGCGATAGAGGTACGCTTGCCATCACCGTCACCGTCATCGTTAATCTGAACATCGAAGCCAACAATCTGATTAGCTGCGAATGGAGCAATAGTAAAGGGAAGAGCAAATTCAACCAGATAGCCGTCTGCAGTTATAGCGGCAGAAGAGGTAAATGCATCTGTACTCAAACCATCGGTAACAGTTTTGTCACCTGTGTAGGATACACGTGCCTGAATATCATCGGATTCATAAGAGGAGGACTTGTGGTTGTTCTCGTCAAAGAATACCTCAAAGGTATCCTGCTCATAAGCATTGGAACTTGCGTTGCTGAGAACAGGGTCCTTAACCTCTGCAAGAACGTAGATGTTATTCTCATCCCAGAGCATTTTGGCTGTACCGGTAGCACCATTGCCGAGAGTGTAAGTGTCAAGTGTAACAGAGGGTGCGTTAGCCCATACATCGTCAATTATACCGTCAATGGTAGGTGTGCCCTTGGTTGCTGTAGCTATTTTAGGCTGATTTTTTAGAGTTACAATACCGCATGTGGGGTAAACAGGGTCGTCTGTGCCTATATTCAAATCAAAGGATTTATCGTTCCATGCAAAGGTTTCAAATGTACTCATGATACTGCCAGTAGCCAGTGTAACATCTGATTCAATATTTGCGAAAACGTCAAGATAAACGTTTGTTCCAGCTTTGCCGGTGAGAGGAATCTTCACATCGGTAACACCCTTTTTTAGAATGCCGGCTGAATAACAATCACCTGTCTGTGATTCTGCATTACCATAAATAGCGTAGCTGTTATTTTCATAGTCTGAGGTGGAGCTTATACGGATAACAATTCCGTCCTCGTTCCATGCAGCCTTGAACTTAATGCTGTCATTATTAATATTTGCTTTGGCATTAAGGCTCTTCCAGTTCTGGATTTCAAAAGCCTGTTCAAGGTTTTTGTCTGTGCCGTCGTAGTAGTAAGCGGATGTGGTTTGAATCTTGTCGACCACGGAATCGGTGTCGATTACCGCATAGAAAGCATCCTTGGCAGCGTAGTTTTTGTCGAAGAGAAGAGGATAGCCGCCAATCCAACTTGTGGAATCGGTGATACCCCAGATAACAACTGCGGAGAGGTTTACTCCTGCGTCCTTCATCTCCTTATAGAGCTTGAAAACATCCTGATAACGCTGTGCAAGCTCTAGCTGGTCTGTAACGGCATTAGACTTCTGAGAAACGTCTAGCTCAGTAATCTGGATTTCAAGTCCCAGGTCAGAGTAAGCCCGGATAGCTGTTCTATAGAGATCAATAGATGGACTGCTCATACCGATATGGGACTGCATGCCCATACCATCAATAAGGTTTGCATCAATAAGAGGAGTAAGGATATCGTTGATGATGTAGTCAAGCTTATTGGGAGAGTATTCGTTATAGTCGTTGTAGAATAGCTTGCAACCTTCGGGAGCATACTTTTTTGCGTATTCAAATGCATTCTTGATGTAGGACTGGTCGCCGTAAACTGAAACCCATGCAGACTGACCGCTTACAACGTTATTGGAACCGGCGGGTCTTATTGTTCCGGAGTCGGAAGCCGCCTCGTTTACAACATCCCAGGCGTAGAATTCCACGTCAGGATAGTCTTTTGCAAGTGTTTCCATAACTATTTTAATGTAATTTTCAAGTCTCTGGTTCATTATCTCAGGAGTAACCCATTCATCGTTTTCGTTATAGTTCTCTTTGAAAAACCAGTCAGGTGTTTGGCTGTGCCATACGAGAACATGGCCTCTTACTGGAATCTTGTTTTCAGCTGCAAAACGGAGCATTTCGTCAGCTTCATTGAGGGAAATCTGAGGAGAAGTATAATCGCCTGTTTCCTGTGCATAGGCAAGAGTCTTTGAAAGGTCAAGAACGCTGTCAGGTTTAAGTTCATTGCCGAGAGTAAGGCTGTTATAGTGTTTGAGGATAAGGTCCTTGGTTGCACCCTGTTTGAATTCAGAATCTGCACATGCACAGCCAAGTTTGAAGTAGTCAGCGTAAGCATCCTTGAGAGCAGTCAGATCCTTTTCGATTTCAGGGTCAGGGAGTAGCTGCCCCGAACAGGTATCAACGTAGAAGTCCATCAAATCCTGTTCAGCGGCAGTAGCAACATAGCCTGTTTGAACGTAGACATAGCAGTTGGTAGCACCTTCGGGGATGGTAAGTTCACTGCCTACATAAGTCCATTCACCCTTATTTGCAGTAACGGTAGCGATGGTGTAGTAGTTTTCCTTGCCGTTCATGTCGTACTGGAGGTTGATGGAGAACTTTTGTGTGTCAGTCCACTTTTCATCGTTGTACATCACATAGCAGCCCAGACTGTAGTATTTGCCTGCTGTGAGAATGTCGTCCTTGGAGGAAGTGAGACCGTTCCAAAGCTGTGTTCTGCCCTTTACAAATACGCTGTAGTCGCCGCTGTGGCTATAGTCATTAGTAACGGTAGCGGTAGCGGAGCCACGAGCATTCCAACCCTGTGCTGTACCGTCATCAAAGTCATTCAGATATTCTGTGTCCTTTTCTACAGTAAGCTTTTCACCGTTTACTGAAATATCATCAATGTAGTAGCATATGTCAGTAGAGGCAGATGGCATTTCAACATAAAGAGTGATGCCGGTAACGTCAGAAGGGATGTTGTAGGTACCTGAAAGCTGAACCCATTCACCTTTCTTAGCATTTGCACCTGTAATCTGTTGGTAGTGATCTTGACCTGAGCTGTCAGTATAGATGATTTTGAGCGCCATTTGTTCGTTCTGGTTGCTGCCCTCAGCGTACATTGCCCATGCCTCAAACTCATAGCTGTTGCCTGCGTAAGCGATACCTGACATAGAACAGCGAGGTGCGCCCCATGTGTTAGTACGGTCGTAGACATAGAGTGAGCTTGTACCCTCGTGAGCATAGTCGGTGGTGATAGAGCAGGTTGAACCTACACCCTTCCAAGCGCCGTAGCCCTCTTCAAAGGTGTCGTTCATCAGCAGTTCGCTTGCAGCAGAGCCTGTGAGTCCTGTAAGCGTGGATGTGGAGAGTAAACCTACAGCCATGACAGCCGATAGAAGTACTGCTCCGATTTTCTTGATTGCCATTTGTAAAACCCCTTTTATATATTTTGTTCGTTTAATTGAACATATTAAGTGTACCATGTTAATCTAAATCTGTCAAGATGTTTGATGAATAAACTGGTAATAATTTTTCACATAAATGGAAGAAGATTTATAGAAAAAACTTTTGTGAAAAATTAAAATAACAGTTGTATTCCCGATGAATGGATGATATAATAATATTATAGTAAGTACATCGGACAAGGTGTACGTAGCGAAAGGAACTTTTATATGTTAAAACGACTTACAGCGGCAACACTTGCGCCTGTAATGCTGCTAACGGGCTGTTCGCTCTTTGAAAAGGACGAGAGTGACGGCTCAGGCTATCTTTTTACCTACACTCTAACAGAAAATCCCGATAGTCTTGACCCGCAGATTGCCACAAATTCTGCGGCTTTTACTGTGCTAAGGAATATGATGCAGGGGCTTTTAGAGGAACAGCCCGATGGTACAATAACCTACGGTGTTGCTTCACATTATACTGTTACTGAGGATGGACTCAGATATACGTTTACGCTTAGAGACGACAGTTACTGGTACTTTGACGAAAACAAAAATGATAAAATAGACGATGGTGAAAGCTGGCTTGTAACCGCCGAGGACTTTGTGTTCGGTTTTCAGAGACTCTTCAGAAGCGAAACAAAGTCGCCCTATCGTGAACAGTTCCGAAGCATTAAGGGCGCAGATGAGATAATCGACAACGACGCACCTGTAACGGAGCTTGGCGTCTACGCTGAAAGTGCGAATACCCTTGTAATACAGCTTAACGAGACCTGTACGGAGTTCCTTTCTCTGCTGTGCATGCCTGCGGCAATGCCATGCAGCAGAGCTTTTTTTGAAAGTACAGGCGGAAGATATGGTCTTGATGAAAATTCAGTTATTTCCAACAGTGGATTCTATATAAGGAGATGGTTCTACGACCCCTACGGAAAGGACAATCTCATCTATATGCAGAAAAATTCCGCCAATGATATGGCTCAGCGTGTTTATCCTTCGGATGTAACGTTTCTTATACGTGACAGCCAGGAAAAGGCAGAGGATGAGTTCAGAGCTGGCAATTCTGACGTGCTTTCAACTTCCCGTCTTGACTCGGCATTTACCCCTGAAAATGGCTTTTCTTCAGAAGCCTGGAAATCAGTCAGTCTTGGCTTTGTGCTGAATACAGAGTGGGAAGCCTTTGGGAACATTGATATACGAAAGGCGTTTTCAATGACTGTACCCAGAAAGGAATATCCATCTGATATTACAAATGATGTAGAGGGTGCCTATGGTATTGTTCCGCCTGAAACAAGAATTGGTGCGACCGCCTATTATGATTATTTCACCTCTGATATCATAGTCGATGACACAGCAGAAGCTGCCCAGAACCTTTTCAAGTCAGGAATGTATGCTCTTGATCTTACGTCTCTTCCGACGGCAGATGTACTTGTATGTGAGGGTATGGTGGACGAAAATGACCTTTACGAGGTTATACAGACCTGGCAATCACAGTTTGGATTTTATGGTGGGATTGAGATTCTGCCTGAATCAGAATATAACGAGCGTATTGCAGCAGGGGACTATGTTATCGCACTCTACCGTGTGACGGGAACAAGGAACAGCGTGGAAGCGGTGCTTTCGGGCTTCGGAACGGGAAATAATCCTTTTGGCTATTCCAATACGGCGTTGGACGAGCTTCTTGCATCAGCTCAGAACGCCCGTGACAGCCGTGAACTTGCGGATATCTGCCGTCAAGCTGAGGAGGTAATAATAAACGACTATATTTATATTCCTGTGTTCTATAAAAACCACTACCTTGTTTACAGTAAGGGAAACAGGGACATAAGTTTTGACCCGTATTCAGGTGTAGCAGATTTCCGACGTGCAAAATACTACAGTTAACACATAATTTACCTTGTTGCAATTTACGTGGTTCTGCATACAATAGGAGTAGCAGCAGTAAGCGCAGCCGCTGAGAAAGGTGGTGCGTCTTGCTATTCCGGTACGCTGAGAATTACGGGGTGCGCCCATGAATAGCTTTTCTGCACAGCATGCGCAGTCTGCTGCTTTTATATAGATTGCTGCGCAGAGTGCGTATATACGGCAAAATCGGCATGGAGTACCTTTCTCCCATGCCGATTGTTTTTAGCGACTAAAGCGATTTTTATTTTCCTCTGCCATACGTGCATATTTAAGTTTTGTTGCCATACCGCCGCGTATATGACGTTCTTGTTTATTTTCTTTAAGAACTTCACCTACTTCACGATAAAGAGAGGGACTCAGTTCTCTTAGCTTTTGGCTTACATCCTTATGTACTGTGCTTTTGGAAACGCCGAACTGTGCGGCTGCTGCCCTGACAGTGGCTCTGTTTTCAAGGATATATTCTCCGAGGATAACAGCTCTTTCCTCAGACTGCTGTTTCATGTACTTCACCTCAATGTGATTTATAATGGTACATATATATGCAGCAGTAACCCCGGTAATACCCATAAACTAAAAAAAGACTGCTCTCAGAATAAGAGGGCAGTCTTTAGATTTAGCTATTCACAACAAAGTGTTTATAGGCGGATTTGATTTTAGATCCAAAGCAGAATACAATTGCTGCTGTGAGATAGATTATTACGATAAACAGTTCAGCAATGATAATGAGTCTTATTGATTCTGATAAAGCGGATTTGATATACTGACCGGCAGAGTATTTCGCAGGAGAAGCAATGGTAACCGCATTGAGAAACTTGTTGTTCTGATAGTAGTCATCGGCAGTGAGCTTGACATTCTCTACAAGAGATGAAACCTTTGCTTTAAGCTCTACAAGCTTGCCTTCAACGTATTCCTTGTCTGAGCTGGTAGATTTATCTGAAGACTTTTCTATAGCAGCGATTCTTGCATTGTAATCGGAAATCTGGCTATCGTATGTCGCCGCTGTATCGCGAAGAAGAAGCTTACGCTGAATCAGTTCATCATAAACAGTAGAGGTCTGAGTGACGGTAGATGTGTTGCTTGCGTCTTCATAAATGATTACCGCATCTTTCTGATACTGTTCTATGGAATCATCAACGGAAACTATTTTCTCAGATATATTCTGCTTGCAGCGTTTAAGGTCTGCCAGACGAAATTCATAGTAGCTGAGAATCATTTCCTTGTCACTCATAACGCCGTTATTGAGTATGTATGAGATAAGAGAATCAATGTCAATTACGCGGATAAGATTTATGGAATCAGAGATGTCAGAGAAGCTATATCCGGTTTCTTCTGAGCGGAACTGTACGGTATCGTTTTCGTCCAAAGCATTTACATAGTTTTCCATGGCCTCGAGCTTTGAGCAGTATACATCCAGAGCAATCAGGTAGTCATAGTTTTCAAAGTCAAAATTCAGAATGGAATTACCGACTGATTCATTGTAGCCGTAAGTTTCAATGAAGCTTGCCTGATACTTTTCGAGAATCAGATTGATTAGGTCAGCAGCAGTTTCACCTGGAAGTTTGGCTGCACTGTAATTGAAAGAGATATTATAAGCTGTGGCATGATAAGATGAATCGTTGACAGTTGAATTAGAAAGACTGCCTGACTTGTCGTAGACGCTTGAGTACTGAGTGATGGAATCAATAGCTGAGGAGGAAACCACACTGTCAATGCTGATACCATTCTGAACAGGTACAAGGAGTTCAGCAGATAATCCCAACTCTTCAAGAGCAGCCAGTACAATTTCATCATCCTTAATAGAGTTCTTATCAAATTCACATCCATTGGGATCAAGGCCTTTTTCAATACCATTATAATAGAAAGAGATAGTAGAAGAAAGTGCATCAACCTTGTTTGAGAAGAAGCTATTGGAACCAACGATAATCCCCGCTGCCACAACAGCTATAATTAGCCATGGCAGAAAGAGTTTTTTCAGATTATGTAGAAGTGCCGCAAGACAGAAAGAGTCTGTTCGCATTCTGTTTCTTTCCTTTTTATCTGAAACGATTTTCGTTTTATTCATTTTCATTTTGAATTTACACTCCTAAATAAATATTATCAAAAAGTACAACTAAAAAAAGTATATCACATTTTATTTCCGTTGTAAATAGAGAGGGAAAATTTTCACTGAAAAAAAATGTTTCAGACAATCGGAAAATTTGTTGAATTACACTAAAAAAACTGAAATGTCATTGACTTTAATTTTCCGTTGTGTTATACTCTAAAATAAGAGTATAATGCATTTAAATGCTTGGATTTAGGAGATTTTACACGATGGAAAACAATGAATTCAAAGGTAAAAATTACAGTATAACCTTTAAAAATGAAGAACCGGAGCGTATATCAATACCCGTATCGAGAATGGTTGGATGTATGAAGCGATTTTTCCTGATATGGCTTGCTATATCTGTACTGCTTGTACTTGTGGTATCTGCTGGAACAGCGGTTTCGTCTCATCAGCTTTCATCGGCACCTGTTTCCCTTATAGGATTTAATTATGACAATGCCAAAAAAGGTCTTACACCAAACGGAGAGACGCTTGATGTAAATACTATCAAGAATCCGACAGTTATCGAAGCTGCTCTCTCTCAGCTCGGCTATTCACTTTCTCTGGTTGACTCTGTAAGAAATGCTATTATTATAGATAGTGTTACACCAGCTGAGGCAAGAGACGAAATGTCTGTCTATAAGTCAGCCTTTGAAGAAACCGGTAACCTTGCCGCAGCCCAAGCGATGCTTAATGTTGACTATTTCCCGGTACAATATAAGGTAACATTTGATTTTTCCAAAACCAGCTTTTCCGACGATGAGGCAGCAAGAGTTATTAATACTGTTCTTGAATGTTACAGAAGCTACTTCTTTGAAGAATACGGCTATAGTGATACAGTAGGTAATGCATCACTGGTAGTCGATTACTCCGATTACGATTATCTTGTTGCAGTTGACACATATGCCGGCACTTTGGATGCTCTGCTTGAGATTGTTGAACCGCTTAAAGATTCTGATTTTCGTTCTTCCAAAACAGGCTATAGCTTTTCCGACCTTACCAGTGAAATCAATATATCAAGTTCCTATGAAACTGATGTAATTACAGCGTATATTCTTGAAAATAGCGTTGTAAAGGACAAGGAAAGCATGATAAGTTACTATGAATACCGTATCGACGAGTTAAACCGTAAGAAGAGTACTGCTTCTGCTAACCTTAAAACTATAAACGCCTCCATCGACAATTATGAAAAGGATTCAGTTATTGTATATGGTGGACTGGATGATATTGAAAACAGTAGCTATACAGCTGTTTCTGAAAAGTATGACAGCCTGTTTACACGTAAAATCAAGGCTCAGAACGAAGTTTCAGGCTATAATCAGAGTATAAAGGAATGCGAAGCACGCCTTGCTTCTGTAAAGAAGCTGTCAGGCAGTTCATCCGGTACAAAGGATGTTGAATATGTAGAGGAACGTATAGCTGATCTTGATGAAACGGTAAGACGCCTTGTTGACGATGTAAACACAACTCTAATGGAATACAGAGAATCTGTTACTTTTGCTAATGCATACTCAGTGCTTGTACCCGCAAATGTTAATTCAAAGAGCTATGTATCTATGCTTCTGAGTAATGTTACAATGCCTATAGTTCTTGCTGAAGCAGTTGTCTTTGTTTTGTATATCGGCATTTCAATTGTATATGGTTTTGTGCTTGAATCAAGAGCAAAAAAGTCTGAGACAAATGAAGAATTTGCCAATCAGACTTCCAATTAATTAAAATGAAAACCGGATCGGTGATTTAAAGCCGACCCGGTTTTTGCGTTATATAGGGTTTAATTAGGAATAGCACCTGTCAGAAGGTCACCGTATTCTTTCATGAGAGCATTAGCGATTATGTCACAGCCCTCATCGTTGGGGTGACCGCCGTAGAGTGCTTTTGATGGATTTTCAGGACTTTCAAGGAGAGCAGCAAAATCAAAGTAGTATACTTTGTCATTTTCCTCTGCAATCTTAGGAATATAGGTGTTAAGTTCTTGCCTTATGGCTTCCATTTCGGGAATCATATCAAATGGAGGGGCACTTAGTATGATAACATTGCAGCCTGCATCGGTAAGAACAGTTGTAATGGAACGAAGAGCATCTTCTATGCGTACAGCGGAGGTTGAAGTGCTCTCACCGTATTTACCGGTAATAATGTCATTTGTACCGAAGCACAGAATGACTGTATTCGCAAAGCTTGCACGGCGAAGCCAGTCGCCACCCTGTGCAGCATCAGTGGCACGGGAGTATCCAAGACCCAGATTCCATAGACTTGTATCCTCGCCCAGAGCTTCCGAAAGCTCAGCTGCCCAGAACTCACAGGCGTTTTCAGTGGTTTCACAGCCCTGTGTTATAGAGTCGCCAAGGGTTACAATGGTGTTTGAAACCTCTCTGTTACATCCGAAAAGCACAGGCAGGGGAATCTCGTTCACATAGACAAAGCCCTGACCTTTATCAGCATAGGCGTGAGTCATGCCGGACATACAGATACAGGGAATGTCCTCGCCTGTTATAGTCCACTCCCAGAGCAAGTAATGCCCTGATTCCACGGTGAAATCAACAGGGTCGCTCCAGAATGTTTCTCCGGGTTGGACACTCTTCGACTGGCTTCCGTCAAATGTTACAGGGGTCATATCTGTGGGATCATCCTCTATACCGTTTCCACCGTCACCAACAAAGGCACTGATGATTTCATAAGCACCGCCAGGCATACCAACATACCCCTGACGTGTGCCTCGTTCCCAGGTTGAATCAACAGTGTTGGAGAAGTAGAATGCATAGTCGAATGTGCCGTACTCCTCAACTGGAATCCAGGCACGGTAGGTGATATTCTTTGCTTCCTGTATGAATTTGTTGCTCCCTGTTGAGATAACAGTGTTTGAAACATAAGTTTCAAAGCGTGAATCTTCCTCCCAGGATTCAGCCATTTCTACAGCAGGAAATTCTGATATGTAAGCTTCCGTTACGGACTCGGTCTGAACTTGAACTTCATTGATTTCGCTGACTGGTGATGCAGAGTTTTCGCTGCACGCGCACATGGATAGTATCGCAACCGCAGACAGTATTGATAAAAGTTTTTTCTTCATAAGTATTTTCCTCACTTATACGTGTATTTGTAATTATGATAGCAGACAAATGCTCTGTTGTCAATAAGAGTCGAGTAAAAAGTTGACAATCCGGGAAAAATCTGCTATCATTATAACGATAGCCTCAGAAATCGGGCTTGCATTTTTTTGAAAGGTATAGTATAATAAAATTCATGTATATAGAAAACAATTGGTTTTCCGCCCGAAAAATTCACGAAAGCGGACAGTGTTTCCGCTGGGAACAGCAGGATGAGTGTACATTTATAATTCCTGCCTTTGAAAAGCGTCTTACCCTGAGACAGGAGTTGGAAAGCATCCTTTTCCTTGACTGCTCAGAAACGGAATACCGCGATATATGGAAGAGCTACTTTGACTTTGACTTTGACTATAAAGCTCATGCAGACAGAGCCACTGTCCTTGTAGACTCTCAGTATATGACCGATGCTGCAAAGGCAGCGAGAGGTGTGCGTATACTAAGGCAGGAACTGTGGGAAACTACTGTAAGCTTTATTGTAAGCGCAAACAACAATATTCCTCGTATCCGAAAAATCCTGTCTGCGCTGTGTGAAAAGGCAGGAGGACATTTTCCTACATGTGAACAGCTTTACAATATGGGCGAAGAGACTATCCGCAGATGCGGTGCAGGCTACAGGGACAAGTATCTCTGTCATGCAGCTGAGTTTTTTCTCAGTCACAATGCGGAATCGGAGCTTTATGGCTTATCCTATGAGGATGCTAAAAAATACCTTAGACAGATAATGGGAGTAGGTCCAAAGGTTGCGGACTGTATATGTCTCTTTTCACTTGGCTATAAGGATGCTTTTCCTAGAGATGTGTGGATAAAGCGGATAGAAGCAGAGCATTTTGGCGGACGCTTTCCCGAGAAAAAAGCCTTGGGAGCAGCGGGCGTAATGCAGCAGTATATGTTTTACTATGAACGAAGTCTCAGCAACACGCTGAATTGATATATTTTGAGGTGAATTATGGCAAAAAAAACACAGGTATACGATAATGAAAGTATTACCATGCTTAAAGGACCCGACAAGGTGCGAAAGCGTCCGGGCGTTATATTCGGCTCAGACGGACTTGACGGTTGTGCTCATTCTGTATTTGAAATTATCTCAAATTCCATTGACGAAGCACGTTCAGGTTTTGGCGAGAAGATAATCGTTACCAAATATAGGGACTGCTCTGTTGAGGTAGAGGACTTCGGACGAGGTTGTCCTGTTGACTTTAATAAGAACGAGGATCGATACAACTGGGAACTTGTCTACTGCGAGCTTTATGCTGGCGGTAAATATGACGCAGGCGCAGATAATTACGAGTACTCCCTGGGTCTTAACGGTCTGGGTCTGTGTGCTACTCAGTTTGCCTCTGAGTATATGGATGTAGAGATACACCGTGACGGATGCAGATATAATCTTCACTTTGAAAAGGGCGAGAACGTGGGCGGTCTCAGGAAGAAAACCATTCGTTCACATCCTACGGGTACACGTACAAAGTGGCGTCCCGACCTGGAGGTTTTTACCGAGATCAACGTTCCTGATGAGTATTTCCGTGATGTATTGAAAAGACAAGCGGTTGTAAACCCAAATTTGCTTTTTATTTTCCGTACAGAGCAGGAGGATGGTACATTTGCAGAGGAGAGATTTCTCTATGAAAACGGAATTGAGGACTATGTAAAGGAAATAGCAGGTGATACGGCTCTTACTTCGTTCCAGACATGGAGCTGTGACCGTGAGGGTAGAGACCGTGAGGATAAGCCTGACTACAGAGTAAAGCTCTCAATTGCACTGACATTCTCAAATCGTGTACAAAAAATCGAATACTACCACAATTCCAGTTTCCTTGAACATGGCGGTTCTCCCGAACGCGCTGTTAAGCAGGCATTTGTATCACAGATTGATAACTATCTGAAGCAGAACAACAAGTACCTGAAAAACGAGGGTAAGATTACTTTCTCTGACGTTGAGGACTGTTTGATTCTGGTTTCATCTAGCTTTTCCACTCAGACATCCTACGAAAATCAGACTAAAAAGGCAATCACGAACAAGTTCATATACGAAGCAATGACGGATTTTTTGAAGCATCAGATTGAGGTTTACTTCATTGAAAACCCTGATGAAGCGGTAAAAATTGCCGAGCAGGTGATGATAAACAAGCGAAGCCGTGAAAACGCTGAAAAGACCCGTCTCAATATGAAGAAGAATCTTGCGGGCAATGTAGACCTGACAAATCGCATTGAGAAGTTTGTTGACTGTCGAAGTAAGGATTTATCAAGGCGTGAGCTTTATATAGTAGAGGGTGACTCAGCTCTGGGTTCTGTAAAGATGGCAAGAGACGCTGAGTTCCAGGCTGTAATTCCTGTTCGAGGAAAGATTCTCAATTGTCTTAAAGCTGACTATGTGCGTATATTTAAGAACGATATTATCACTGATATTATTAAGCTTTTAGGCTGTGGTGTAGAGGTTAAGACAAAAGCTAACAAGGAGTTGTCATCATTTAACCTGGATGGACTGAGATGGAATAAGGTTATTATATGTACCGATGCGGACGTTGACGGCTTCCAGATACGTACACTGATTCTGACTATGCTCTATAGGCTTACACCTACTCTCATTGATCTGGGCTATGTCTATATTGCGGAATCGCCTCTTTTTGAGATTACAACAAAGAAAAAGACCTACTTTGCTTACACTGAAAAGGAAAAGGCAAAGATTATGAGTGACATTGGTGATGAGAAGTGCACCATCCAGCGTTCAAAGGGTCTTGGTGAGAACGAAGCGGATATGATGGCTCTTACAACCATGAACCCCGATACAAGACGTCTTATCCGTGTAACCCCCTCTGATGTTGAGGAGACAGCGAAGATGTTTGATCTGCTTCTGGGCGATGACCTTCAGGGCAGAAAGAACTTTATCGCTGAATTCGGTGCAGATTATTTGGAACTTGCAGATATCAGTTGAGCTTTGTTGTTAGTGATAAATGAATGTGGTTGAGCCGGCACCGGCTTGCGTTTTCTTGTTTGCCGGTTTGTTAGGTATTGAATTGAAAATGTTCCGGTGGAACGTTTCCGAAATAATCACTGAATATAAAAGGCAGTTCAGCATAATGTTAATACTATTAAATTATCAATAGTTATTGACATTTCATTCATCCGGCATTATAATATAGGTATCATATAAAAGGAGTGGTAAAATGAAACTTATTACCTTTGTAGTACCATGCTACAACTCGGAAAGCTATATGGACAGATGTATTAAGTCTCTTCTTACAGCAGGCGAGGATGCAGAGATTATTATTATAAACGATGGTTCCAAGGATAACACAAGTAAAATTGCTCACCGTTATGAGCGTCTCCATCCTGAGATGGTGCGAGTTGTAGATAAGGAAAATGGCGGCCACGGCTCAGGCGTAAACAAGGGATTGGAGCTTGCACAGGGTCAGTATTTCAAGGTTGTTGACTCCGATGACTGGCTTGACACAAGGGCACTAAAAAGACTTATGACAAACCTGCGAGTGTGGAAGAGTAAAAATATTGAGCTTGACCTTATCATCTGCAACTACATCTACGATCACATCTTTGAGCCGGAAAAAACCCATCGTATGAGCTACGAGAATGTCTTTGATACAGGTATGCTAACAAGTTGGAGTGATATGGGATTTTTCAATCCATCTCAGTATCTTATCATGCATGCACTCTATTTCCGTACGGAAATTCTCCGCAATGCAGGTACAAAGCTTCCTGCGCACATGTTCTATGTTGACAATATCTTCGCATCTCAGCCACTTCATCTGGTAAAGCGCATTTGCTATCTTGATCTTGACCTTTATCACTATTTTATTGGCAGAGAGGATCAGTCTGTCAATGAGTCGGTTCATATCAGCCGTATTGACCAGCAACTTTATGTCACACGCTATATCCTTGAAAATGTTGATATGAGAAAGTGCAGAGCAAATTCCAGGAAGCTGGAAATGTATCAGCTTCGTTTCCTGTCTATTATGATGACTATATGCAATGTATATCTTATGAAAATCGGAACAGAGAAGGCTCTTTTGGAGAGAAAGAAGCTTTGGGCTGATGTAAAGGCATTTGATCCAAATATATACTACTATCTCCGTATGTTCACACTCAGCGGACTTACAACCCTTCCCGGTGAAATCGGAAGAAAAATTGTTCTTGAGGGCTACAATGCCGCTCAGAAGCTAGTTTCATTTAACTGATTACAAAAAACGATACCCTGAAAATGATGATGTGCCGTAACGAATGTTTCCAAAATAAGTGGTAAAAACAATCGGTACGGTATATTGCAGAAAAATCATAAAACAGCAATCCCACTGAAAGAGAAACGAGGTGTTCTTTTTCAGTGGGATTTTTGAGGTATAATCATTGAAGTAGGCTCATTGATGCAAAGCACTTCCGTCAGTGATCCGCCGACAGTAAGATAGATTACGGAGGATGTACCGGCATTTTCATTAATATAAGCCTGCTGTTCCGCTATAATGATCATGCCCTCATCCTCGCAGATGAAATGGTGGCTTTCGATGATGGCACGCTCGCCGTGTATCGTGGTGGCGATTCCATGAGCAACTATGTAATTAACCTCAGCATGTTCTTCTGCATGGAGAACATCACGCATCTCCGCCCCCTTGACAATGGCTTTCACCATGCTGTGTGGAAAATGTCCATCAATGCAAGCATTGATAGACGCAGCATCAAACACCTCCACGGTAAGATTTCCATCTGCAATGTAGGACAGTCCCTTGAAAATGTACATTGTAGCTCTGCATGCCACATACAGCGGACGTAGCGGTGCAGGAATCAGCAGTCTCCTCACAAGCTGATTGACACCAACCTTGACAAGCTTCTTTTTGAAAGTTTTGTCAATCTTACTGATGGAATTGGAATCTTCTTCGGGAAGTGAACGAAGCGTTCTGAAATTCAAATTGTTAATGAACCGCAGGACATCCGCACGCCGTTTCTTTTTATAAACGAGCAGCAGACTGCCGTTTGCATGATGCACCTCTGCGGAAAGAATATAGCTGTTAGATAGGGCTGATTTGTGGATAGAGACTTCTAGCGATTTGTTAAATGCATGTGCTACGAAACGCACTCGGATACGACCGGGGTGCTCTGAGATTATTCTGTAGCGCATATTTCTGTATTAGCGGCCTTAGCGTCATTGGTGAGCTTCATGCCCTTGGCAAGTCCGGTCACGGCAAGTTCTCTTGTTTTTTTGGAAGCGAGCACTGCTTTTCCGATGAGTGCACCCGCAGCGCCGGCGGCTGCGAGCCAGAATTTTTCATTCTTGAAAAGATTATTCATTAAGTAAGTCTCCTTTTATTTTATCCGGTCACAGGATGATCGCTGAAGAAATTATATCATAAATTTTGTTAGAAGTCAATGATTTATGCAGTTTTACCATTGACAGGGACAGAAAATAGGAGTACAATGGTATTGCAGTTAGTTGCAGCTAACAACAAAGAGATAGTGGTATTATCGCACAAACTATCCTTTTTATAAGCTGCTGAACAAAATCGCACCTATCAGAAATTCTTCCAATAAGATAACTGTGATGAAAAAAGAACGAAATTAAAGTCATTATAATTCTCCGAATTAGTGGAATGACAGATCGAAAGGTGGCTTAAAATAATGCAGTCGGAATTAATGCTGAAGAACCAAATGGATGCTGCGAAAATCACTCCATTGGGTGACGGGGGAATGGTATTTTCCCTGCGAAAACCTGAAGGAATTATTTCAATGACCCGCTATTCTGTGTTTCCGGGTATTGCTCTGATTTACAATGATATTCATCTTGGTCAATATCAATCAGACCTTACAAAATCCGGTAGAAATCTGTTTGAGATCGACCACTGCCGTGATGGCGGGATGGAGTTTTGCATTGGCGATGAGAAATGCAGTCTTGCACCGGGAGATATAGTGTTGCACCGCCTTGGGGATGGTCTACGGAAGGAAGTCTTTCCGACCGGACGTTTTCACGGTATTACAATTCAGATTGATTTGGAACATAGTCCGAAATGTTTGTCTGCTTTTTTACAAGATGTGAATGTCGAGCCAGGTGTGATCTGCAATAAATTCCTGCCAGATGAAAGTCTGTACTACGCACTGCGCCAGATCTCGTCCGTGGAACATATCTTTTCAGAACTGTATGACCTCCCGGAATCGGTCAAGCAGGGCTATTTTAAAGTGAAGATACTGGAGTTGTTTCTGTTTCTTTCAGGTTTGGAAAAAAATACCGAAGGTGCGGAGCATCATGGCATTTCTGAACATCAGTCGGCACTAGCTAAAAATATATGCAGCTATCTGACTGAACACATCGAGCAACATATCACTATCGCAGAACTTGCAGAAATGTTCAATGTGTCCGCTTCACGTATTCGCAGCAGCTTCTCCGGTGTATATGGTATGAGCGTTCATAGTTATATGCGTGCACAGAGAATGCGGGCGGCGGCGAAGTTACTTCAGAGCACGGATAGGACTGTGCTGGATATTGCCGGACAATTTGGATATGACAACGGGAGTAAATTTGCCGGTGCGTTTCGTGCTGTTATGGGCGTTACTCCGGCACAATACCGAAATAGTCAATACCGTAAGAAATAAACTGCGTTGGCAAAATGGATTCAGATTCGTATTTTCGGAGTGGAGCAGAAGGTTTTAATTTGGTAAAATATACCTATGCATGACAGGTGCTGTTTTTTATAAGATGAGGTTAGCATAAACTAACCTGGAGAAAACGAGGAGGACATTTATGAGAAAACTGATCTGTACATTAATTGCAGCCGCATTTGTGACTGCATCCATGGGGGCAACTGTATTTGCAACAGAAAATACAAATGCTGTGGAAATGATGGCTGCACAGGAAGCGGCTATGCAACTTATTTCGGGAGAGTATGCTGTAGACATAAGCTGGACTCCTATGGCGGGAATGATTTCTCCTGTTCTGAATATTGATGGGGAGAATATGACATTCAATTTGTATAATGCTGGAGCTCCTGAAACATCCAAGGGCAGCGGTTCTATCAGCTATGCGGATGGTACATATACTATGACCTATTCTGACGGTAATACTACTACTTTTACATACAACGGAAATACAGTCACTTTTACTTCTGTGTTATTCTATGGCATCTCATCCTTTAATCAGCTGGATGATAACGGAAATTTTGTTTCCTATACAGCTACGGTAAATACAGGTACTACTGTGGAAACACCGGAATCAACAGATAAAACTGAGTCCACGGAGAGAACTGATACAGCAAATGGAAGCGGCACTCTTGTATGCTATATGCCTGCAATGGGCGGCTGTAACCTGTCCGAAAATCTTGTGGAGAATATTATCTATACGAATAATGCAGATGGTTCTGTAACGATTACACTGGATTTCTATGAAGTCGGTGAATGGAGCAGTATGTATTTTGATGGGCAGACAACCTATGTAGCCGATGCAGGACAGATCGCATACTATGATGGCAGTGCATGGGTGGATGCGAAATATACCACTGCAACATCCTCTGATGGAAGTTATACTTATGTAGATACCATGACCTTTACTGCTGCGGAAAAGACAGAAACCTATGATCTGGCATTGTTTATGGGAGGCTACCAGTTTGGCGGCGATACGCCCAGTGCGGTTTCATCCGGCGAGCTGATGACTGCAACTCTTACCATGAACTGGAAATCTGATACGGAAAAGCCCACAGAAACCACCACAACAGTGACAGAAACTACTACAGCTAAGACAACAACGACAACAACTGTGACTACTGCGAAAACCAATAAAAGCACAACGGAAGCAGCTGCTGCGAGCAAGCTGATTTCCATTTCCAGCCTTGATAATTTGGATGCCGGCACTTATCTGCTGACTGCATCGCTGTCCTGTTGGATGTCTGCAATGGGCGGCTGTGATTTCGGTACGGATCTTCTAAAAAGTGCAGTGTTGACAGTAGGTTCGGACGGTTCAAAGAATGTGACACTCTATTTCCATGAGATGGTGGATGTGGTGATGGCATATGGTACAGCGTCTGCATATGCAGAAAATAGCGGCGAGATCGGCTATCACAATGGTTCAGCGTGGTGTACAGCTGAATATACAACTGCAACCGGTACTTCTGATGAAGGAACATATACTTATGTAAATTCCATGACCTTCCCGATTAGTGCGATAAGCAATACTTATGATTTGGCACTTTGTATCGGTGGTACGCAGTTTGGTGGCGAAAGTGCAAGAATGCTCTCCGACGGCAGTGTGCTTGCGGCAACACTCAGTGTGGATTGGACGAAGGCATATACCAATGTGAAGGTTTCTGCCAATGGCACAGTAACGAAGGCAGGCAGTTCTGCAAAAAGTCCTCAGACAGGCGATAATGTACCGCTGGCGGCAGGTGTTGCAATGATAGTATGCGCCGGAACAGTAGTGCTTCTGCACAAGAAGAAGTCCGAAAGATAAATTGCTTGAGAATAATAGAAACAATACAGAGGGTTCTTTACAGAGCCCTTGTTTGTTGCACTTCTGAATGATGGAGGTTAAATTATGAGAAGAATTGCCATATACGGCAAGGGTGGTATCGGTAAATCGACTACCACATCCAATTTGTCTGCTGCACTGGCGCATAAAGGTTACAAGGTTATACAGGTCGGCTGTGATCCGAAGGCGGATTCAACAAAAAATCTGATGGGTGGAAAGCGTATTCCTACTGTACTGGAGCAGATTAAGGCAAAAGGCGAGGAACTGACGCTTCAGGATATTGTTTTTGATGGGTACGGCGGTGTGCTTTGTGTGGAATCCGGCGGACCGACTCCCGGTGTGGGCTGTGCGGGAAGAGGTATAATTTCCGCATTTGAAAAGCTGGATGAGCTGAAGGCGTTTGAAACGTATCAGCCCGATATTGTGATATATGATGTACTTGGGGATGTAGTTTGTGGCGGATTTGCCATGCCAATCAGAGGCGGATATGCAAAGGATGTGTATGTGGTGTCATCCGGTGAGATGATGGCATTGTATGCGGCAAATAATATTTCACAGGCGATCAAGGGATTCGGTAAGCGTGGTTATGCAAAGCTTCGAGGTCTGATACTTAATGCGAAGAATATCGAAAATGAAATGGAAATCGTTGAAAAGGCAGTAGATGAAATCGGCACACAACTGCTCCATTATATTCCCCGCTCTCCCGAAATTCAGGAGGCGGAGAATCAGGGCGGAACGGTATTTGAGTTTCTGACGGATTCGCAGATGCAGGGCGTCTATATGGAACTTGCCAATAAGATAATTTCACAGGATACTGAGGAGGAATAATCACATGAAAAAAATAATTGCTATTGCGCTTATGCTTGGTATGGTATGCAGTATTACAGGATGCGGTTCTGCACAGGATGAAAGCGCAGGTACTGTTGAAAATGTCGTATCAGATACGCAATCACCAACAACACAGGCGGAAAACGAATCGGAAACAGAGCCTTGTTCCGAAGCGGAAACTGAAGCACAGACGGAATCTGTAAAAACTCCGGATACGCAGTTTGTGTTGGAATACCCGGAGGATATGCAGGAGCTTGGCTTTACTGAGCCTGTTGTCATGGATGAAATGCCGGAGCGAGTTGTAAGCCTGTCCACCGCTCCTGTACTTGCACTATATGAGCTTGGGGCAAATCTCGTTGGCGTACCCGTCAGCACGGTCATCGTATGGCCGGAGGAATTGACAGCAAATGCGGAGTCCGTTGCCTTCTCCGTGATGAGTGACGGAGATTTCGATTTTGAATCCGTTCTCGCTCTTGAACCTGATCTTGTATTTCTGGCGTCTGCCGCAAAGGAAACTGCCGGTGCAGCACTTGAAAGTCTTGGCTTGACTGTATACTATGTTTACGCAGGACACACCGTTCCTTATGAATCCATCAAAATGCAGACAGAAGTGCTGATTGACGCATTCGATATGACGGAAGAAAGCATCGCTGCGGGCGAGAATATCATGGCTCGCTTTGATGAGTTGGAAGGCAAACTTTCGGAAACACAAAAGCTGTATGAGGGAAAGAGTGTACTTGTTCTTCAATCCAACAGCTACCAGTCTCATTACGCCCAGACAAAGGAGGGTACACTCGGTTCTATGCTTGATATGATTGGTTTTACGAATGTATATGAAAATGAAACATCCTCCCTTGCACAGATTGATTTAGAACAGGCACTGTCCTATAATCCTGATTATATCGTATCCGTAGGTTCAGGTACGGCTGAATACCAGCAGGAGCTGATGGATAAGGCATTTGAGAGCAATCCCGAATACTGGAACTGCATGACAGCAGTGGAAAACGGAAATGTCATTTGTCTGGATGTGAAGTACATTTCATCGACCGGAATCAATGTCATCGAAAATATGACAAGCCTTATGGCTGACATCGAAGCCTGCATGGGTGAATGATATGGGAAAATCTAAATTACAGAAAAACCGTGCAGGGAATAGTCTGCTGAAAATCAGCATTGTCTGGATATTTCTGCTTACCGCTCTGCTCGTGATGTTTCTCGTGAGTATTGCGGTAGGAAGCTCCCGTATTCCTTTGTCCGAGGTATTGGACGTGTTTTTTGGAAAAGCTCCCGAAACGACCACAGCCATTGTCCGCAGTCTTAGAATTCCCCGTGCATTGGTGGCAATTGTGGTAGGTGCGTGCTTGTCTGTTTCAGGTGTGCTTTTGCAGGCAGTGATGAAAAATCCTCTTGCCGATCCAGGTTCAATCGGCGTTTCTGCCGGCGCAGGAACAGCAGCCATCACCATTTTGTTGATTTTTCCGAATATGACTAATGCTTTGCCGCTGTTTGCATTCGGCGGTGCAGCACTTGCTTGTGTTTTGATTTATCTTATGGCATGGAGCGATGGTGTTGATCCTGTCCGTATTATTTTGTCTGGTGTGGCGGTAAATGCAGTGCTTGGCGGTTACAACGGATTTCTGCAATTGCAGAATAGCAATAATTTGTCAGGGGTTCTTGCCTTTATGAATGGCAGCTTGTCCGGTATGATTTGGCAGGATGTTAAAATCGTAACGATCTATGGTTCGATTGGACTTCTGCTGGCATTTCTCTGTATCAAAAACGCCAATGCCTTGCAACTTGGAGATGAAATGGCAAAAAATCTCGGTGTGCGTGTAAACCTGAGCAGAATCGCTCTTTCTGCTGTGGCAGCATTCCTTGCAGCGGCAACGGTTTCAGAAGTCGGCATGATTGGCTTTGTAGGACTTGTTGCACCCCATATCGCAAGAATGTTGGTAGGCTCGGATTATAAAGTTCTTCTGCCTACGACCCTCCTTATGGGAAGTGTCATGGTGCTGCTGGCAGATACCATTGGCAGAAGCATCTGGCCGGGAACGGAGATTCCCGTTGGTATCATGATGAGTGTATTCGGTGGTCCCTTCTTCCTGTATATGCTCCGAAAGAGAGGTAAGTTTAATGGAAATTAAGGCAAGTAATTTACAAATTGGCTATGGTGAAAAGGTCATTGTGGATGATATGAGCATCAACATCTGTCAGGATAAGATAACTACCATTATCGGTCCGAATGGTTCAGGCAAATCCACCGTACTCAAAGCCATCACACGATTGATTCGCTATCAGAAGGGAAATGTAGTGATAGATGGCAAGGATATTATGTCATTGAAACCTAAGGAGCTTTCCCGTACCATCGGTGTCCTACCTCAGCTGCATACCGCTCCCTCTGATTTTCGTGTCAAAGAGCTTGTGGGATACGGCAGAATGCCCCACCAGAAGTTGTTATCAGGACAGAGTGATGAGGACAAGAAAATAATTAAATGGGCGATGGAAGTAACGGGTACATGGGAATTTCGCAATAAATCCATTTATGAGATTTCAGGCGGCGAGAGTCAGCGTGTCTGGATTGCCACTGTACTTGCCCAGAAACCCGATATTCTCTTTCTGGATGAACCGACTACCTATCTGGACATTTCTCATCAGCTGGAGACTATGCAACTGGTGAAGAAACTCAATCGTGAAACGGGAATCGGTGTTGTGATGGTACTGCATGATTTGTCACAGGCACTTGAGATAAGCGATCATATCGTTGTCATCAAAGACGGTAAAAAATATAGTGAAGGCAGTCCCGAGAAAGTCATCACACCGCAGATGATGTGGGATGTTTACAATGTGGAATGCGATATTATGTATATCAAAGGAAGAACAAAACCACTGATTACATATAAGCAGTTGGCATAAGGGAGGTACTATGAGTTTAGATGCAGCAAAGATGCTGAAAAATATGAAGCACCTGAGTGAGACAGCAAATATGAAACAGGTAAAGCCTCTGTCTTACGCACTGTTCCCGGGTTATCATTGTCCATTGATGGGTGCAATGCTGACTATTAAGGAGATTAAAAATTCCGTGATGGTTGTGATTGGACCGGATGAATGTGCCTATTATACAAAGCTTGCTACTTCCGGCGGTGCAATGCAGGCAAACGGCTGTGAGATCGTATCCGTTGTTCTGAACCAACATGACGTAACCTTCGGATGTCAGGAAAAGATGGATGAAGCCTTTGCCGAGCTGATGGAGGAATTTTCTCCGGAAGCCGTATATCTGGTGACTACTTGTGTAGTTGAAGTTATCGGTGACGATATTGAAGCGATGGCACAGCAATATTCTGCACAGTACAGACTGCCGGTGATTGTTGTCCATGCGGAGAATTTTAAGACTGATGACCACCTGCCCGGTATTGAGCATACGATGGAAGCTAGCATTGCATTGATGGAAAAGCAGCCAGTCTGTGAGGATTGCGTGAATGTTCTGGGACTTCGTCTTGGAAGCTTTGCTAATACGGAAACCGCCCGTTATCTGAAGGAGAGTGGGGTTTGCACCGTAATGATGCTGCCCGGAAAAACGTCTCCGGAGGAGATTAGAACCGCTCCGAAAGCAAAATGCAATATTGTAGTGCATCCTGTTGGACTTCCGCTTGCAAAGGCAATGCAGGAGAAATTCGGCATACCTTATGTAGTGTTTGAACGCTATTCCGATCCTGAAAGAATATATAATTGTTACAAGGAATTGTATGCGGTACTTGGCAAGGAACTGCCGAAATCTCTTGTGGCACTTCGTGAAGAAATGAGTGAGAGAATAGCCGCCGCAAAAGAATGCCTTACAGGCAAAACCTATATCTGCGGTAATACGGCTCTGTGCAATTATGAATTTCATAGTTTTCTTGCAGAAAAGCTTGGCATGAGTCCACAGCTTCTGCAAATTTCCGATCTGGATGAGGAAAGCAGTTCTTTCCGTGAGGAACTCTTGCGGCACTGTGATCCCTATGTCACACGTTCGGCGAATATGATTGCCATTCGTACCCTCTATCCGGAGCTGCGTCCTGATTTTAATATTGGTGCAGGTGCAGCGGATGATCTGCGTAAGAACGGCATTGTCACCATACGTATGCGTAATCCCTACAATACTCTCGGTTTTGAGGTGTGTGGCATGGTACTGGATGCATTTCTGATGGCAGAGCGGGAATCACGTATGCTGAAAGGAGAAAAAGTATGAGTTTGTGCAGATTTTATCCATCTCCGTCTGACAGAATGGCAATCATTTGGTCGCTTATGCCTATGAAGAATGCAGTGGTACTGGAATATGGCCCGGCAGGAACAACCCATTTCGGAGGCGGCTTATACAGTTCGCTCGGGATTGACCTGAATCGGTCGCTGTTTACCACACATATCAGTGAGGACGATGTAGTTATGGGAGATGTATCACGTTTGGAGCAGGCGATTCTTGAAATTGACGCTGCATATAGTCCGGAGATTATCTTTGTGGTCGCATCTGCCGTCATTGCCGTAATCGGTGCGGATATAGAGGGCGTATGTCAGTATATGCAAGAGCAGGTAAATGCGAGGCTTATTTCCTTTGAGGAGGGCGGCTTCCGTGGGGATTATACCTACGGTCTGCGTTCTGTATATCGTATGCTGGCAAGGGAAGTGATTCGTCCTGCGGAAACGAAGCCGAAAACTTATTCCATCCTAGGTGCATCAGCCGGCTCCTACAGAGTACGCAGTGATGTATGGGAAATTCAGAACCTCATGCGTGAGGCATTTGGTTGGGAGTGCATTTATACAATGGGGCTTGAATGTACCGTTGCAGAAGCGGAAGGCGCCGGCGGCAGTGCACTGAATCTTGTTATCCGTAACGAGGCGTTGGAAGCTGCTGAAATGCTGAAAGAAACCTGCGGTATGCCATATCATTACGGTTCTCCCTATGGATATGCGGGAACGCTGAAATGGCTTGGGCAGATTGCTGAAATCATTGGTGAGGAGATAAATCCTGCACTGATAGCCAGACTGAAGAAAAAACAACTTGCCATTGTTCCTATGGGCGGCCCTATGGCGATGATGATGCGGCAAAAGGAATCCGCCTGCATTCAGGGTGATTATGATATGCTGCTTGGAATGCGTCGGGCACTTTCTGAAATGGACATTGAAGCAGTCAATCTCATTTGTAGTCACAGTCTGAAGACTATACAGAAACCTGATTCTGATGTGCAGCATTATGCAAAGGAAAAGGAACGAATCGACCTATTCAAAACCGTCCGGGGAAAGTGGTGTCTGGGAAGTGATGAAATGGCACGATACTGCGGCGCAGAAAACTATTTTACACTTGTGAGTGCACCGTTTTTGTCAAAGCGACAGACGGCGTCACATATGCCTTTCATGGGCGAAAAAGGCATGGACTATCTTGTGGAGCTGAAAAGTGAGTTTCTTGAGAAATTTGATTTGTGATATGAAAAGAGCGTTTCCGGAATCCGGAAACGCTCCGGCGTTGTGGAGGTGCAATGATGAACATTCTGACAGTTTACTATTCCCGTAAGGGCGAGAATTACTATGATAAGGAAATACGCTTTTTGGAAAAGGGCAATACAGAAATTGCCGCTGAATATATTCAAAAGGCAGTGAGCAGTGATTTGTTTGAAATCGACACCGTAAAGACCTATGCAGCGGATTTCAAAGAATGCTGTCGTGAAGCAAAGGCAGAGCTGGATAAGAATGCAAGACCGCCCATCAAGGGTACCATGCCGGATATTTCGCAGTATGATACGATTTTTGTTTGCTATCCCAACTGGTGTGATACTGTGCCGATGTGCATTCTTACCTTTCTTGACTACTATGACCTAACAAACAAAAGGCTGATTCCTCTTTGTACCAACGAGGGAAGTGGCACAGGGAGGAGTGTAGAGCATCTTCGACAGCTCTATCAGAAGGCTGAAATTGCTGATGGGCTTGCTGTTATGGGATGTCGTGTAATGGAAGCTGAAGCAGAAATTACAGAATGGGCTAGAAGAAATGCACAATCTGTATAGTCTTTATGACGCATTTTCTCGGTCTGTATAAAAATGACGCTTAGTTTCAGATAACTAAACAAGGAGGAAGATTTATGGCAATGATAGAATTTAAGAATGTCACTCGTATCTACAAAAGCGGTGATCATGTGCAGAAAGCACTCGACGGTGCAACCTTTACACTTGAAGAGGGAAAATTAGTGGTTATCCTCGGACCATCCGGTGCGGGCAAGAGTACGCTTCTGAATATGCTCGGTGGACTCGACAGCCCTACAAGCGGTACAATTGTGGTGAATGGCAGGGATATTTCTACTCTCACAAATAATGAGCTTGCTGATTACCGTGCATCCACCGTGGGTTTTGTGTTCCAGTTCTACAATCTCATTCCCACACTTACTGTGCAGGAAAATGTGGCACTGGTAAAAGAGATTTCTCCGAATGCGTTAGATGCAAAAGAAATGATTGCAGAGGTGGGACTTTCCGACCATCTGCATAACTTCCCGTCGGAGTTGTCCGGCGGTGAGCAGCAGAGAGTTTCCATTGCAAGAGCACTTGCGAAAAACCCTAAGATTCTTCTCTGCGATGAACCTACAGGCGCACTAGACTCCGAAACAGGTGTGCTTGTACTGAAACTCCTGCTTTCTATGGCAAGAAATCACGGTAAGACTATCGTGATTGTAACGCATAACCAGAGTATTGCGCAAATGGCGGATGTGGTGATACGTGTGAAAAACGGAAAAATCCGTTCCTGCGAGGAACAGACAGTACCGATGAGTGTGGATGAAGTGGAGTGGTAATATGCTGATTCGTAAATTATTCCGTACTGCTTGGAACTACAGAACGCAGTTTCTGTCTATGATCATTATGGTTACTATCGGCGTGGGTATTTTCCTTGGCTTCAATATTGAGTGGAAGAGTCTGGAAACTGACACAAATGCATTTTTTGAAGATACCCTGTATGCGGATTTTCGCTTGTATGATGAAGCCGGATTTTCCGAAGAGGATATTGCAACGATTGCAGAAATCACGGGTGTGGATGCTGCCACCCGATACCTTGCTGTCAATGCAGAGGTAAAGGATACGAAAAAATCACTTTCACTCAATATTTCAGAGGACTACAACGTTTCTACCATGTATGTAATGGATGGCATGGACTATGATGCAGAATCCGATGGCATTTGGCTTTCGGACAAATTCGCAGAGAAAAATGAAATTGTCATTGGTGATAATCTTGATCTTATCTATATGGGCATAAACATCAGCGGCGAGGTTGTGGGACTTATCAAAAGCGGCGAGAATATGATTTGCGTTGCAGACGAAAATCAGATCTTGCCCGATTACGAAACTTTTGGATTTGCGTACATTTCGCCGAAGAAACTTGAAAATGCCATCGGCATGGTATTCTATCCGCAGGTGAATCTCCTTTCCGATCTGGAAAAGGCGGAGCTTGAAGAAGCTATAAAGGATGCCCTTGGCAGGACGATTCTTGTTACGGATAAGGATGAACACGTTGCCTATGCAGGTGCAAAAGGTGAAGCGGAGGAAGGTATGACTATGGGTTCAATCCTGCCTGTGCTATTCCTTGCTATCGGTGTATTGACCATGGTTACAACGATGCACCGAATTGCAGCAAACGAAAAGGTACAGATTGGCACGTTGAAAGCTCTCGGCTTCCGTGACAGACGGATTTTGCGTCATTATACTTCCTACGGATTTATGATTGGTTTGGTCGGCACAGTTGTCGGTGTTATACTCGGATATGCCGTGGCTGCACTGTTTTTCAGCCCGACAGGCAGTATGGGAACATATCTCGATATGCCTGACTGGTCGCTTGTGATGCCTGCATTCTGTATTCCGGTGCTAATCGGTATCGTAGGTGTCCTTACGCTCATCAGCTTCCTTTCCGTACGGAAGATGCTGGAGGGCAATGCTGCACAGGCACTGCGCCCCTACACGCCAAAAGCCATGAAAAAGAGCTTGATGGAAAAGCTGCCTTTCTGGGAGAAGCTGTCCTTTGGCACAAAGTGGAATATTCGTGATGTATTTCGTCACAAGGCACGTTCTGCCATGACGCTTGTCGGCATTATCGGCTGTATGCTCCTGCTAGTAGGAGGTTTGGGTATGAAGGATACCATAGACAGCTTTATGACCATGCTCGAAGATGACATCAGCAATTATACCACAAAGGTTAATCTCTCGGAAACTGCTGACAATGCAGATGCCATTAAACTTGCGGAGAAACTCGGCGGTGACTGGCAGGCAAGTGCAGGTATCAGCTATGAGGGAAACAATGTCACGTTGGAGATTTACGATGCGGAGCGTGATTTGATACGATTTGTGGATGAGGAGAACAAACTGATGAACCTTTCCGATAACGGCGTGTACCTCTGTATGCGTCTTAAGGATACTGCAAAGATCGGCGATATCATTGAGTTTTCTCCTTATGGCAGCGAGGAAACCTATGAAGTGAAAGTTGCAGGCTATTTCCGCTCTCTGATGACTGAAACCATTGTCATGACGGATACCTATGCTGAAGAAGTGGAGATACCGTATCATATCAGCACAATCTACACAAATGAAGCGTCCGAGTCTATCAAGCAAACTGCATTGATTGTCGGAAAGCAGGACAAGTATACAATCATGGAAACCTATGATACTTTCATGGATATTATGAATATGATGGTGCTGATTTTTGTGTTTGCAGCTATTGTTTTGGGCATAGTGGTACTGTACAATCTTGGTATCATGAGCTATGTCGAACGCCAGAGGGAGCTTGCAACGCTTAAAGTTCTGGGCTTCCGTGACAGACATATCGGCAGTCTGCTCATCAGCCAGAATATTTGGTTGACGGTTCTTGGCATTCTTATTGGACTCCCCGGTGGTGTGGGCGTGCTGTATATATTGATTATAACACTGGCAAGCGAATATGAATTAAGTCTGACGCTTGGCGTGCTGACCTATTCTGTAAGCATCCTTGTTACTTTCGGCGTGTCCTTAATCGTTGATTGGATGGTTGCACGGAAGAATAAGCATATTGATATGGTTGAAGCTCTCAAGGGTAGAGAATAACCGGTAGCATGTTGGGACGGTTACGATAGCCTTTCTTTATTGACATAATTCCGCCGATATGTTATAATCGACATAGAAAAAAGAGTAAAGGTGGAGCTTTGATGAAGTATAATTTAAAAGAAGCTGCAACGTTTGGTGTTGCAGGTAATTTTACAGGTCATCTTGAGCAGGCAGGAGAAGCGTCTGACTTTGTAAATGTTAAGACTGTGGAGGAAAATGCTCCAAAGGCGGTGTTTCCAACCTATATTCCCGGTAAAGGAGGAGACGTTCCTGACTTTCTACGTGTGTATCCCTTTGACAGTGAAAACATAGTCTATCCGGAGGGACAGACTAAATTACAGATAGAGCCTGAATGTGCTATACTCTTCAAGGCACAGTGGTCGGACGGCAGGGTTATAAGTCTCAGTCCTGTTGCATTCGGTGCTTCAAACGATTGTTCTATACGACGTGAGGGTGCAAAGAAAATAAGTCATAAGAAAAACTGGGGAGCTCACAGCAAGGGTGTTTCCGACAATATGATTGAAATGGATTCATTCACCTGTGACAGCATAATCGACAGCTACAGAGTGGCAAGTTTTCTTGTAAGAGACGGTGTTGCATATGCATATGGCGAGGATAGTGCAGTACGTGACTACAGCTATGTGTATGACAAGCTTACAGACTGGATTATTGACCGACTGAATAATCAGGATGACAGTGGCCCCGGGGAGAATATCGGTCTCTACCTAAAAGAAGCGGGCTGTCCCGAAAATATTCTTGTGTCAATCGGTGCAACAAGATATACTGAGTTCGGTGAGAAAAATTTTCTCCGAAACGGCGACCGTTCCGTAGTAGTACTCTATCCTGAGTCCAAATACAGTTTCTCCGAAATAGAGAAAATTGTAGTTTCAGGGGAGTACAGTCAGACTGATATTTCTGTTCTTGACCAGACGGTTATAGATACGTTTTAAAAATAAATAAAAATAATAACGGCTGCCGCACAGCATAAAAAGGTGCGGCAGCCGTTGTTATTGGCAATGTAAATGCAGACGGAGAGAGCCACGCTAAGTGTTACATGGAACAGGACAATGGGGTTTTAGAATCTCACTTAACAGGGATTTACGTATGGAATCAGATTGTCTATGCTCTCTTATATAGTTTGCATTCTGCTTATTCATATCAGTTTATTCATTAGCTCATCAATGAGCGCACGGCTGCCAAGTCCCTTTGAAAAAGCTGTAGCACCGCCTGCGGCTGTTCCCAAGCGGAGAGCATAGTCATAGTCGCCGTTTTCAAGACCTGCAAGGAAGCCTGCTACCATTGAATCGCCTGCTCCGACAGAGCTTTGAACTTTGCCACTGCAAACGCCGCAAAGATGCCTTTCACCATTTTCGTCGATGAGCAGCGCACCATTTTCAGCCATGGAAACAAGTACATTCACGGCACCCATTTCACAGAGTTTGCGGGCATATGCTTCTATTTCCTCAAGGCTTTCAAGCTCTATACCAAACATCTCTTCAAGCTCGCATTTATTTGGTTTTATTAGAAAAGGCTTGTATTTCAGAACGTTCAGGAGAAGTGCGCCTGATGCGTCAACTACTGTTTTGATGCGTTTCTCCGACAGCTTGCAAAGAATCTGTTCGTATACATCTGTTGGCATAGACCCGGGTATGCTTCCGGCAAGAACGAGAGTATCACCGTCTTTGAGCATTTGCAGTTTGTCAAATAGACAGTCAAGGGCTTCTTCGGTTATGTGAGGCCCTTGACCGTTAAGTTCGGTTTCTGTTTCTGCTTTGATTTTAACGTTTATGCGGGTACAACCATTTTCCAGACGTATAAAATCCGATTCAATGCCTTTGGCACGGATACCGTTTTCAACAGCTTCTCCTGTGAAGCCTGCAATGAAGCCCAGTGCCATTGAGGTAAGTCCGAGTTCTTTTAGAACAAGGGAGACATTTATGCCTTTACCGCCAATGAAAATCTCCTGTGAATCGGCACGGTTTACCTCACCCATGTGAAGCCCGCCTGTGCTTATAATGCAGTCGATGGCAGGGTTGAATGTTACTGTGTATATCATGAGAAAATCTCCTTTGATTACGTATTTTTACTATATTATAACAATAACATATAAGGAAAAGTTTGTCAATTGAAAATTGTCTCTGATTAATGATGTTTTTTCTGAAGAAAAATCTTGCTTTCGGGTATATATACGCTCAATCTGATGCATACTTTTAAACAGCGGTAAATATTATTCCCTTTATGAGGAGGATTCAATATGGCAACCATAAGCAAGAAAACCGTATATATATCGTCTCCTGTGAGCGGACGTGTTATGCCTGTAACAGAAGTGCCTGACCCTGTTTTTTCTGAACGTGTATTGGGAGACGGATGTGGGATAGTACCTGAGGAAGGAAAAATTTACAGTCCCGTGGATGGCATTATTTCATCCGTTGCGGATACCTGTCATGCCTATGGCTTTTTGTCCGATGACGGAGTTGAAATTCTCGTTCACTTTGGTCTGGAAACAGTTTCGCTGAATGGTGAAGGCTTTACGTCCTATGTTCATGTCGGAGACAAGGTAAAGCGAGGACAGCTTATAGCAGAGGTTGACATGGAACTGCTTTGCCGTCATTCCATCAGCACT
This sequence comes from uncultured Ruminococcus sp., assembly GCA_964594275.1. Classification (GTDB taxonomy): domain Bacteria; phylum Bacillota; class Clostridia; order Oscillospirales; family Ruminococcaceae; genus Ruminococcus_C. Next base: position 42,512 of record CAZQMA010000004.1, read on the forward strand.
GTTACTCCTGTCCTTGTGTGTGATGGTGCTGACGGATTGAATATGACCATTTCAGGTGATGTTGTAAGGGCTGGGGACGCACTTATCACCCTCTCGGAAATGCAGGATGAAGCAGATGCAAAACAAACAAAGCACGGAGCAGGTTTTGACTTCTTACAGAAGCTGGGAAAGGTGCTGATGACTGTTATTGCGGTTATGCCGGCTGCCGGACTTATGATAAGCCTAGGTAAGCTTCTTGCGATGGGTGCAAGTGAAATAGGCTTTCTTGTAACTGTCGGCAGTGTCATGGAAAACATCGGCTGGGCAATCATCAATAATCTCCACATCCTCTTTGCAGCGTCTATCGGAGGTTCATGGGCTAAGGAAAAGGCGGGAGGTGCATTTGCAGCGATTATCGCTTTTATTCTGATAAATAATATTACAGGAGTTATTTTCGGCGTATCAAATGCAATGCTTTCTGACCAGAGTGCCGTTGTATACTCACTCTTTGGACAGGAGATGGTGGTGGAGAATTACTTTACTTCTGTTCTCGGTGCACCGGCTCTCAATATGGGCGTATTTATCGGTATTATCTCGGGCTTTGTGGGAGGCAATGTTTATAACAGATTCTACAACTTCCGAAAACTCCCTGATGCCGTCTCATTCTTTAACGGCAAGCGTTTTGTGCCGCTGATGGTAATCGTTTATTCGGTGATAATTTCGCTGATTCTCGCAGTGGTATGGCCTCTGATTCAGTCGGGAATCAACTCCTTTGGAATCTGGATTGCAAATTCTGCGGATACAGCTCCCGTACTTGCCCCATTCATCTACGGTACACTGGAAAGACTGCTTCTTCCATTTGGTCTCCACCACATGCTCACCATACCTATGAACTACACTTCATTTGGCGGCACTTACGAAATCCTCACAGGCGTAAATGCAGGAACACAGGTTTTCGGACAGGACCCATTGTGGCTAGCATGGATAACCGACCTTATTGCATTCAAGGACGCAGGTGATACAGTCGCATATAATAATCTCCTTGCAACTGTTATTCCCGCACGTTTCAAGGTAGGACAGATGATTGGTGCAACAGGTTTACTCCTGGGCTTCGCTCTTGCGATGTACAGGAGGGTAGACAATGATAAGAGACAGAAGTACAAGTCAATGTTTGTATCCACTGCTCTTGCAGTTTTCCTCACAGGTGTAACCGAGCCTATTGAGTTTATGTTTATGTTCTGTGCGATTCCACTATATATTGTCTATGCTGTTTTACAGGGACTTGCCTTTGCAAGTGCCGGAGTTTTTAATCTCAGGCTTCACTCTTTTGGCAATCTTGAATTCATCACACGAATACCGATGTCCGTGAGGGCAGGACTTATAGGCGATATTATAAACTTTATAATTGCAGTAATAGTGTTTTTTGCAGTGGGCTATTTTATTGCTTACTTTATGATTGGCAAGTTCGGCTATGCCACTCCAGGCAGACTTGGCAACTACACCACTGATACCGAAGATGAAAACGCAGGGGATAAGAAACACCCCGGCAGTAACGGTCAGCCTGAGAGAATCATTGCACTTCTTGGCGGCAGAGATAATATTGAACTGGTTGACGCATGTATGACACGCTTGAGAGTAACTGTCAGAAATCCCGACCTGGTAGCCGGAGCAGATGCGTGGAAGGCTGAGGGCGCACTGGGACTGGTTAAAAAGGACAAGGGCATACAGGCGATTTACGGACCTAAGGCAGATGTTCTGAAATCCGACATTAACGATATACTGTAAGAGGTGACCTATGAAGCTTCTGACCCTTAATACCCATAGTCTCATTGAGGAGAATTACGAGAAAAAGCTTAAAATATTTGTAAGAGGAATCGCAATGGAGCAGCCTGATATAATTGCTCTCCAGGAGGTGAATCAGTCAGTTTGTGCAAAAGTTGTTGAAGGCAGGATTCAGGGATACTTTCAGGCAGAGGAGAAAGCTCTGATTCGGGATGACAACCATGTTTACCGTGTAGTGAAAATGCTTGCTTCCCTTGGTGTGTACTATAACTGGACTTGGATACCGTTAAAATGCGGCTATGGCAGATTTGAAGAGGGTATTGCCCTTATGAGTCGCAGTTCCATAAGTGAGGCAAGCATAGCTCTTGTAAGCGCAACGGATGATTTCAACAGTTGGAAAACCCGTAAACTCCTTGGAATATGTACAAAACACAACCCTAAAGAATGGTTCTATAGTGTCCATTTCGGTTGGTGGGACGATGAAGATGAGCCGTTTCAGAATCAGTGGAAGAGAGCTGAACATCATATGCTCAGCCATGAAAAGGTGTGGCTGATGGGGGATTTCAACAGTCCTGCCGAAGTGCGTGGTGAGGGTTATGATATGATTTTAAAAGGATGTTGGCATGATACCTTTCTTCTGGCAGAACGAAAGGATTCAGGGATAACGGTAGGTCATGTAATTGACGGTTGGCACGATAAAGCAGAAACATCTGCGGGTATGAGAATTGACCATATCTGGTGCAGTGAAAAGGAAGAGGTAAAAAGCTCACGGGTGGTTTTCAATAGGGTTAATTATCCTGTTGTATCGGACCACTACGGCGTAATAATTGAAACAGAATAGGAGAAATTACTATGAGAACGTTTGAATACACAATTAAGGATGAACTTGGAATTCATGCTCGTCCCGCAGGTCAGCTTGTTAAGATTGCCAAAGAACTTGACAGCGAGATAACTGTTACAAAGGGCGATAAGACAGTAAATGCATCAAAGCTTCTTGCTCTTATGGGAATGGGCGTGAAGCAGGGAGACCGAGTTATTGTATCGGTGAGCGGCGGCAATGAAGAAGAGTCCGAGACTGCGCTGAGAATCTTTTTTGAGAAAAATCTGTAAATGCGGCTCAGGCGGTGAGAAAAATGAAAATGTATAAAGGAAAAGGCGTATACGGTGCGGTTGCTGTGGGAAAGGTTTTTCTTTACAGAAGAGAGGCTGCCGGTGTAAAGCGGGAGAGTATAACAGATGCAGAGACAGAGATTTGCCGTCTTGACAAGGCAAAGGATGAAGCCATAGAACAGCTCCGTGCCATCTATAAAAAGGCACTTACCGAGGTCGGCAAGACAAACGCCGAAATCTTTGAGATTCATATGATGATGATTGAGGACGAGGATTATAGCAATGCCATAACGGAGATGATAAAGGGGCAGATGGTTAATGCAGAGTATGCTGTGGCACGGGTAGGAGATAACTTTGCAGAGATTTTTTCAGCTATGAATGACAGCTATATGCAGGCGAGAGCATCAGACGTGAAAGACATTTCAAACCGTATCATAGCCTGTCTTACAAGGAGAACAGGTGAGCAGGCGTCGTTTTTTGATGATATGATAGTCTGCGCCGATGACCTAACTCCCAGTGAAACGGTTTCTCTGGACAAGAAGCGGGTGATAGCCTTTGCAACTGCCAACGGCAGCTCAAATTCCCATACTGCTATCCTTGCACGAAGCATGGGAATACCGGCGATTATAGGTCTTGGGGAGGAGTTTTTGGGAGTAATAAAGAACGGTGATGAGGCTGTTGCAGACGGCTTTACCGGAGAGTTTATTCTCGCACCTGATAAGGAAGTGAAACGTAAAGCAGAAGAAAAATGCGCAGATGAGCTGGAAAAACGTGTGCTTCTGGAGAAACTCAGAGGCAAGGAAAACATAACCCTTGACGGTACAAGAATAGAAATCTGTGCCAATATCGGCAGTACTGACAGTATAGGCGAGGCACTTTTAAGCGATGGGGATGGAATCGGACTTTTCAGGAGTGAGTTTCTGTATCTGGAAAGGGACAGCTTCCCCACAGAGGAAGAACAGTTTCGTATTTATAAGCGGGTACTTGAGAGTATGGCGGGAAAGAGGGTTATCATCCGCACTCTGGATATTGGTGCTGACAAGCAGTGCAACTACTTTCACATGAAGAAAGAGGATAATCCCGCTATGGGACTTCGAGGCATACGGCTCTGTCTCTCACGCCCTGAGATTTTTGAGGTACAGCTTCGTGCACTTTATCGTGCTTCTGTCTTTGGACGGTTGGGAATTATGTTTCCTATGATTGCAAGTGAGTGGGAGTTTTCAGAGGTGGTTGCACATTGTGAAAAGGTTAAACGTGAGCTTCGTGAGATTGGCATACCCTACTCAGAGGATATAGAGCTTGGCATTATGATTGAAACTCCTGCCGCCGCTCTAATAAGTGACAGACTTGCACCTATGGCAGATTTTTTCAGTATCGGTACCAATGATCTCACCCAGTATGCTCTTGCCTGCGACCGACAGAATCCCGATATCGAACGTTTCTGTGAACCACGTCATGAAGCCATACTCAGACTTATTGAAATGACTGCCAAAAATGCTCATGAGCACGGTACATGGGTTGGAATATGCGGAGAGCTTGGTACTGATACGACTCTCACAGAACGTTTTCTCAGAATGGGCATAGATGAGCTTTCAGTTCCGCCGTCATTTGTGTTGAGGGTGCGAGAGGCTGTAAGAGGGATAGATTTGTCAGGAGCTACCACATAGACTGTTCCGTAATTGTTCACATGAACGCAAATTAATTTAATCTGAAAATAATACGCACATTTTCCCGTTCTGAAACGATATAGGGTCAGAACGGGATTTTTATTTTCTCATTACTTAAAGATAAAAATTGCATATATTTATGAGAAATGCTTAGATTAAATCTTTTTCGATTGTAGGAAATGATGAAAAGATAAATTTACGCTTGTAATTGCAACATTATTGGGTGTATAATTGGTATATGAAGTGAAAGCTGTTTTCCAAAAATAAGGAGGCATCAAATGGATTTCTACATCCCGATACTAACTATACCATTTGCCGTATTATTTATAGGCATGGCATGCTTTATTCTGCTGACAGGCAGATTTCAAAAGAGCATTACCCGTATGGGAAAGCTCAGGCTTCCTAAACTCAGTGACGGACTGTATGCTTGGATTGTTATGGGCAGTACCGCAGTATTTCAGGTGCTTTTCTTTTTTGTGACTCAGAAGTTGATAGCCGGGTTCTACGCTGATACTGACGGAATAATCCCCGCAATTGTGATGGCGATAGTAAGTGTGCTTAGCTTCGGAGCTGTTCTTGGAGTTCTCTTTATAGGCAAGGAATCGGTAAAGCGTTTTTTAAAGCGGTTAGCAGTATTCAGTGCAGCACTTGTTGCGATTGAAATTGTCATATTCAACGGTAAGAGCTTTACCACCGCATTTGAAAGTTACGTCTTTGAATCCGACCGGATAACCATTGACACGCCTGATACAGCAGAATGCTATGGCTCATGCGGTGTTTTAGCAAAGGGTAATTCTATCTTTATCATTGACGGCATACCTGAATTTACAAAGGTTATATCCATTGACGCAGAGCAGGCGGAGAGTGCTATGCCCTTCCGTGCTTCTCTGGGAATGAAGGATGACAACTTTGCAGATTACTTCCAGACTGCTGCTGATAAATGGGTAGGCGGAAAGGGTTACCCTTGCGAATTTACATTGGAGCCTTACGGTGAAGTAAAGTCGCTTCAGCTTAGTATAACCGATGTAAAAAGTGAAATTACCATCAAAAACATCACGGCAATGTCTTGTGTACCATTCAGATTCTCGGCGATACGGTACTTTGTGATTCTGGCAATCTTTACCGTAGTTACAGCTATAGGCGATTTTGGCTTTGCAAGGGTTGTCTACAACCGGGATAAATTCAGTCATCAATTTGCAATGCTTATTGCTGTTGTTGCTTTCGCTTCAACAACCATGTTTTTCTATGTGCCTGACCAGACCATGATTGAGTATCCTATGAAGTATGGAGTAGCAAGCACTGACCCGTATATTCAGACTTTTGACGCATTCCGGAATGGCAGAGTATGGATTGATATTCCTGTTGACGAAAATCTCGAATCTCTTGAAAACGTCTATGACTCCGATATACGTGGCAAATCAGGCTTTACAGTTGCCTGGGACAGAGCCTACTTTGAGGGCAAGTACTATTCCTATTTCGGAGTAGCTCCTGTCATTCTGTTCTATTATCCCATGTACTTTATTACCGGAGCTTTGCCTACTCTCGGAATGACAAACTGGTTTTTCGCTACGTTGGCGATTCTTTTTACCTGCCTTGCAATACTGGCGGTTGTGCGGAAATTTGTGAAGAAGCCCAATATGCTTCTTCTGCTTCTCACTCTCTTGGCAGGAACAGCCCTTTGCGGCGGCTACTTCTGTCTCCAGGATCCCAATATGTATAATGTTGTTGTAGCTTCGGGAGTCAGCTCCCTTATGATGAGCATATGGCTGGGTGTTACTGCAAGCTGCACCGAAGAGAAACTTCCCAGAATTATAATGCTTGTATTCTGCGGTTTGGCTCTTGGAATGTGTGCTGCTTCAAGACCCAGTATGGCATTAGGCGGACTTATTCTTGCTCCTGTCTTTATTGCTATTCTTCTTGACAAAAATCAGAAGATTTCTTTCCGTTTTACTCAGGCAGCGGCGTTTCTTATTCCCGTATGTATAATCGGCGCAGGACTTATGTATTACAACTTCCTACGTTTTGGTTCGCCGTTTGATTTCGGTGCAAGTTATCAACTGACAGTCAGTGATGTCCACGCAAATAAGCTGCGCATTGAGGGACTTTTCCCTGCAATCTTTCACTACTTCTTACAGCCTGTAGGCGTTTCCCCGCTTTTTCCATATTTTGATGCAATCGGATTTTTTATGGGCAACTATGGTATGTACGGCTATGCTGACGCTCTTGTCGGTGTTCTCCAATTCCCGATGATTTTCTTTGGTCTGCTTATGCTTCCCAGAGCTATGAGAGTAAAGGAAACGGGTATTGTACGCTTTGAACGCCGTACCTTTTATGTTGGATGTTTTGTACTGGCCGTAGTGCTTGCCTGGGCGGTTTTCTGTCTGGCAGGTTCTCATATGAGATATGCAATTGACATTGTACCTCTGTTAATTCTGGGCTGTACCTGCACTCTTCTCACAACAGCAGAGAAGCCATCGCAGCTTCAGTATAAGCTTTCAATTGTTGCATTAATCGTGACCATAGTTTTCACATGGCTTCTGATGCTCTCCGAGAGAGATGGTGTGCTTGTGGTGCAGAATCCTAATCTTTTCGATGCAGTGGAAGACCTTGTGGTTTTCTGGCAGTAAAATAAATGATATTAATATGAAAAGTATACTACCCATATTTTGAATAGAATAGAACAAGGTTCGATGTATAAAAACGTCGAACCTTGTTTTTTATATTGACTTTAGCCTAAGATTTCATTCCAGTCTGCGAAAAGACCTGAGGATGTGTGTGCATAATAAGTGAGTATTGCGGCTACATCTGCGATTGTGATTGTGCCGTCACCGTTTACATCGGCAGCGGTAAACTGTTCCTGAGTAAAGTTGTCTACGGAAAGTCCTGCTGAGATGTTAGCGTAGATAGTGAGTGCAATGGAAGCGTCGGAAAGACCTACCATGCCATCCATGTCCACATCACCTGTGACAAGTTCACTTTTAGGTTGAATAGTAAGTAAAAGCTCTGCTGACTTACCGTTTTTATCTATGGCAAGAATTGTAACAGTACCATAGCCTGTTACGGTGACATTGCCTGCACTGTCAATCTTTGCAACATCGGAGTCACTGCTGAACCATCTGAGAGCACTCTCGGCTGTGTAGGACAGAGGGAATGTGTTGCCGATAAAGAGGTCGGCTTCGTCGGGCATATAGATTACAATGCTTGCATTGGGTATAGTGATTGATATTTCATCGAAATTTCCGCTTGGTGCCATAGCGATAATGGTTGCCGTACCTGCACCGACAACAGTTACAACGCCATTTGAACTTACCTTTACAACATCGCTGTTATCGGTATACCAGGTTAGACCGCTGGGGCCCAGATACTCCAGCCGGAATACATTTCCGATATAAAGGAGACTTTCATCAGGCTCTGCAATTATTACTGCTGTTGGCTGTTGGGAGGTTGTAGTGGTAGTAGTTGTTGTAGTGATTGTTGTTGAAGATGAAGTTGTAGTGGTAGTAGTTGTTGAAGTCGTCGAAGAAGAGGTCGTAGTAGTAGTTGTTGTTGTTGTCTCTGTGACACTGCTTGGGGACGAAATATAAATCCTGTACTCCTCATTGCTGTAAGACTTGTTATAGTACCAGTAGCCGTAGAAGTAGCCGGAGCCTAATTCATAGAAAATCTCAGCAGGACTGCTGTAGATGTCGCCGTTTATTATAAACTCTACCATGTCTCCTAGATACGTTTCATAGCCTAATTCATCGACTAAGTAGGCGTGGGCTGATGAAAAGTTATCCTCGTTACTGTAGAATGTATCGCCATAGGCTATGATATATGCATCGTAAGTGTAGTCTGTGGTTGTAGTTGCGGCACTGTTGCCTGATGCATCTGTAAGGAGCGTATCACATATAGGAAAGCTGTCGTAATAGGTAGGATAGGTTCGGTTACTTATATCATGAACATAGAAAGAGATGGTTTCCTCTGTTCCGTCACTGTAGGTAATGGTTGTGGTGTGGTAGTTGTTTCTTTTAACGTCCAAGTTATGCATCTCTTCGGTGGTGTAGCCGTAGATTCCGTAGGTGATATCAGTGAGATACCATTCACCTGACAGCTTAATGGCATTCCATGCGTGATTCTCGCTTACCATGGACAGTGCTTCAACGCCAACTGCCTCGCAGAGCATTTGATAGGCTTTACTAAAGCCTGCGCATACAGAAACACCATCAATAAGAGCTGATGCTGCCGACTGGTCAAGGTCGCTTGAGCCGTAGGTGATGTTGTTGTTGAGGGCTTCAAAGAGATAGTAGGAGCGTTCACGCTCAGTATCATACTGCATGGCACCGTCTATGTATTCCTGAGCCGAAGCATCAAACTGTTCCTGAGCATAGGTGCGGTCTGCGCCATCCCAGTAGTAGTCATAAATCTCAAATCGTAAGCCTGAGCTGCCATACCAGTAACTAGGCTTCATCCAGAAGAACTGCGGATTGTCGTAGTGGAAAATCCACGCAATCTCTTGTGCTTCGCTGCTTGTGAGGTCAAGGTCGGAGTATTTGGCATAGGGTGTGTATACACAATAATCATCGGTCTTTTGAACGAAGGTGCAGACGCTTAGGAGACGGTCATAGAATTCACGTTCCTCATCTGAGCCGAGCATATTGTAGATGTACCCCGTGCCTGTCATGGAATAGCTTTCCGATGCACCTACAATAAGATAGTCCTGAAGGGTATCCTTACTTTCATCCTCAACGGATACATGTTGACTGATGCCTTCGTTTTCAAGGGTGTAGCCTACGGGAGCAGTGTATTCCGACACCGTGCCATCAGACTGCGCATAGGCAACAGCTACATTCTGAAAGAGTGAAAATCCCATTGCTGATGACAGAATAAGCGAGGTTAATCGTATAGTGATTTTTTTCATAGTTATACCTCCATTACATAAGCTTGAAGTTGATTACAAGCCACACTAAAAGAGCAGCTTCAAGGATAAAAATAACAGGGAAGCCGTATTTGAAGTACCAGTGCTTTGTCTTGTGGCGAAAGACATACATTCCCAGGATTCCACCCAGTCCTCCGCCTAGTATAACAGGCAGAAAGAGGGCTTTCTCGGGTATGCGCCATTTCTTTCGTTTAGCTCGTCTTTTGTCAAGTCCCATCATGATAAATGCAGCAAGGCTCATGACAAGCATAACCCCAAGGATGATTCTGAGTATCACTTTCGTTCACCTCAGATTCCGTGGGAGTGGCGGTAGCGTAGGTTACGGGGGAGTGCTTCCTCGATGTAGCCTGCCATCTTTTCACCGGGTGTGAAGATGATGCGTGTTTCGCCGTAATCTTCTGTGGTGAGGTCGGCGTAGTATTCATCTGTGCCGGTGTTGTCACTGCAAAGAACCAGAGTTACATCATATTTTTGCGGCATATCTGCTGTTACTTTTCCAAAATCCTCGAATTTGGATGCATCAACAGTTATGAGATGCTGACGTTTTCTCTGACCTGAAATTTTATCAATGTCCAACTCCCCGTTGGTGAAAGTGTACTCATATTCGATGCTCATGCCTGTGAGCATAAAGTAACCCAGGTAGCCAAGTCCAAGGGTGATTGTGAGTATGATGAATAAGCCTGTGATAAAAGCAACGAAAATTGTAGCTGCCATAAGCAGAAGTCCGCCTACGATAACGGCAAGCTTCTTTGCTGTGTCAGCGGAAGAGGGCTGTTTTTTTACAAGCTGTTCTGTGAAACGGTCGGTCATGTTTTTGGGTCTCCTTTGATTTTAAAATTTTGTAAGAAGTAATAATTACAATTTGCTTTTGATTCTATTCTATCATACTTTATGTAAAAATTCAAGTTAATTGTTAAATTTCAAGAAAAGACTTGATTTTTTTTGCGGAAACTATTATAATAATCTAAGATAACACATTGACGAAGAGAGTAAGTATAGAATAGCAATCCAAAGAGAGGCGTATATTTGCTGAAAATACGCTGTTTGCTGCTGTGCCGAAGTTCACTTCCGAGTGGTTCCGCTGAACGTTTTTTACCTGCATACCTGTAGGCGGAAACGCAGAGCCTGCGTTAAGGGCAAGAGAGTGTTGGCTCTTGGAAAATGGGTGGTATATACAAGTGGTGTCTTGTCCTATTTTCGGGATGAGGCACTTTTTTATTTTCGATAAAAAGGAGAAATAACATGAAAAACCAACTTGAATCAATCCGTCAGACAGCGGCTGCTGAGCTTGCGTCTGTAGATGACGCAAAGGCACTGGATGCGCTCCGTGTAAAGTATCTGGGTAAGAAAGGTGAGCTGACCGCTATTCTCAAGCAGATGGGTAAGCTTTCTGCTGAAGAACGTCCTATTATGGGTCAGCTTGCAAACGAGGTAAGATCCTCCATCGAGGAGCTTATCACCTCAAAGCAGGATGAAATTACACGTCTTGAAACTGAGCGCCGTCTTATGAGCGAAACTCTGGATGTTACGCTTCCCGGCAAGAAGCAGGAAATGGGAAGTCTCCATCCTCTGTCCATCGTTGAAAATGAAATCAAGGAAATCTTTCTGGGTATGGGCTTTGATATTGCAGACGGCCCTGAGGTTGAGTACGACTACTACAACTTTGAAGCACTGAATCTTCCTCCCGATCATCCTGCACGTGACACACAGGATACATTTTATATCAATGACAACATCCTTCTCCGTACACAGACCTCTTCCGTACAGGTTCACGTAATGGAGAACAAGAAGCCCCCTATCCGTGTTATTTCACCGGGACGAGTATTCCGCTCCGATGCTGTTGACGCAACTCATTCACCGCTCTTTCACCAGGTGGAGGGACTTGTGGTTGATAAGGGCATTACAATGGCAGACCTGAAAGGTACACTGGAAATGCTTATGAAGCGTCTCTATGGCGAGGACTGCACGATTCGTCTCCGTCCCCACCACTTCCCATTCACCGAGCCTAGTGCAGAGGTTGACGTAATGTGCTTCAGCTGTATGGGTAAGGGCTGCCGTATTTGTAAGAACGAGGGCTTTATTGAGCTTCTGGGTGCAGGTATGGTACATCCCAAGGTACTGGAAGGTTGCGGCATTGACAGCAGCGTTTATTCAGGCTTCGCTTTCGGTTTGGGTCTTGAACGTATCGTTATGAGAAGATACAACATCAGCGATATGCGTCTGCTTTTCGAGAACGATTACAGATTCTTAGAGCAATTTTAAGTTAACGAATAATTATTAATTGAAAATCTAGTTTGTTAAAATAGAAAATCAACTTAAAGTAAGGAGTGTATCCCCATGAATTTATCCATGAAATGGCTTTCGGATTATATAAAGAAGGACATTCCCGCAGCTGAATTTTGCGCAGGAATGACTATGAGCGGCTCTAAGGTAGAGTGCTATGAAACAGAGGGTAGTGAGGTTAAGAACGTTGTTGTGGGCAAGTTGTTGTCCGTTGTACCTCACGAAAACTCTGACCACTTGGTTGTATGCCAGGTAGATGTGGGTGGTGAATCACCTATCCAGATTGTTACCGGTGCACCAAATGTAAAGGCAGGGGACATTGTTCCTGTTGCGCTTATTGGCGCAGAGCTTCCCGGCGGCATTAAAATCAAGAAGGGCAAGCTCCGTGGCGTTGAGAGCTGTGGTATGTTATGCTCTCTGGGCGAACTTGGTCTTACAACCCACGATTTCCCATATGCCATTGCCGACGGTATCTTCATCATTGATGAGGAATGTGAAATTGGTCAGGACATCCACGAGGCAATCGGTCTGAATGACACATCCGTTGAATTTGAAATCACATCAAACCGTCCCGACTGTCTTTCGGTTGTAGGTCTTGCAAGAGAAGCGGCAGCTACCTTTGATACAGAACTTTGCCTCACAGAACCGTCATTTACAGGTACAGATGAGGACATAAATGATATCCTTAAGGTTGACATTGAAAATGAAACCCTCTGTCCCAGATATGCGGCGGGTATTGTAAAGAATGTTAAAATCGGTCCGTCTCCCAGATGGATGCGAGAAAGACTCCGTGCAAGCGGCGTGAGACCTATCAATAACTTGGTTGATATCACAAACTACGTTATGCTTGAATATGGTCAGCCTATGCATGCCTTTGACCTGCGCTATGTCAAGGATTCTCACATAATTGTAAGAAACGCTAAGGATGGCGAGGAAATCACCACTCTGGACGGTCAGGAAAGAAAGCTTTCTCCTGAGATGTTGGTTATTGCTGACAGCGAGAAGCCGATTGCAGTCGCAGGTGTAATGGGCGGTGAGTACAGCGGTATCATGGACGATACAACAACAGTTGTATTCGAGTCTGCGTACTTTGAGCCTGTTCAGGTTCGCCGTACAGCAAAGAAGTTGGGTATGCGTACTGACGCTTCCGCACGCTACGAAAAGGGTCTGGACGCTGAAGGCTGTCTCCGTTCTTTATCACGTGCTCTTCAGTTGGTGCAGGAACTTAATGCAGGTGAGCCTGTTGCAAGCCATATTGACGTGGTCAAGAATATAAAGCCCAGAAATGAAATCGAATTCAATCCCGCATGGATTAACGGTTTCCTGGGTACGGATATTCCTGAGGATGAGATGATTAAGACTCTCAGCACTCTTGATATTGAGGTGAAGGATGGCAAGTGCATTTCTCCCTCATTCCGTATCGACCTTGAAAGACCTGCTGACATTGCAGAGGAAGTTGCAAGAATCTACGGTTACAACAACATTCCCTCCACCACTCTTTCAGGCACAGCAAATGCGGCTCTCACATCTGAACAGAAGTTCAAGAGAATGGTAGAGAATACTATGGTATCCCTTGGCTGCTACGGCATCCTCACATACTCCTTTACTTCTCCTAAGTGCTTTGACAAAATTGGATTGCCTGCTGACAGTAAACTCCGTGATACTGTTACCATCATGAATCCTCTGGGTGAAGATACAAGCATTATGAGAACTACAACGCTTCCCTCAATGCTTGAAATTCTTGCAGGTAACTACAAGAATAGAAACGAAAAAGTAAAGCTTTTTGAAATCGGCAAGGAGTATATTCCTACAGAAGAGGGCAAGCTTCCCACTGAACCTGAACGTCTGACGGTTGGTATGTACGGCGGCGATATAGACTTCTTTGATATAAAGGGTACAGTTGACGCACTCATGGCTGAAATCGGTATCAAAGACTGCGAATATATCAGAGCCTGCGATTGCGATGCCTTTGACGAAACCTGCGCACTCCACCCAGGCAGAAGTGCTGTAATTATGTGCGGTGATACTGCTATCGGTTATCTGGGTGAAATTCATCCTAAGGTACAGGAGGAATACGGCTTTGGCGTGAGAGTTTATGTTGCTAAGCTCAATGTCACTGAGATGCTTCCCATGGCACAGCTTGACGTAACCTATAAGCCCAGTCCTAAGTTCCCGGCTATCACAAGAGACTTGTCTCTCCTTTGCGAGGACGCTCTTCCCGTGGGTACAATGGAAAAGGCTATCAAGAACGCTGTAGGCAAGATTCTTGAAAAGGTAACGCTTTTTGATGTATACAAGGGTCAGCAGATTGCCGAAGGCATGAAGAGTGTATCTTTTTCCATCAGTATGCGCTCACATGAGGGCACTCTTACCGATGAACAGGCTGACGGCGCAATGAAGCGTGTTCTGAAAGCACTTTCTGAGCTTGGAGCTGAACTCAGAAGCTAAATTTATGAGTAATGAGCAGTCGGCTTTTTGAGCCGACTGCTTTTTGTTTTTTGTACAATATAGCTAATATATATATGCGAATTTGTGAAAAGAAAACCACTTTTTTTACAATAAAACTATTGACAAATAAAGGAATGTATTGTATAATATGAGTACAGATAGAAATCTGTACTCATATTTATTTGGATGTAATGGCTTGGAAGGCTGTTACAAGAAAGGATTTGATAAAAATGAAAACAAACAAAATTTTAGCTGCCGTTGTAGCGTTAACAACAGTAGCATCTAGCATGGCATCTATGGCAACAATGTCTGCTGACGCTGCAAAGATTCCGGGAATTGATTCGGAATTTGAGTATGGATTAACTGCTACTGCTGTTTCTGATTCTCAGATTAAAGTAACGTTCTATACAGTTAATAATCCGGGTATTACTGTTTTTTCATTTGCATTCCTTTATGATTCCGATAGATATAGCAGTGTTAAGACTAAGCTTGTGACCGATGATGAATATGAAGGCTATATGACACGTACTGGTGCTAATAATGCAGAAGAAGGAATTTTCGTTTTTGCCGCTTCTCTTGATGGCGATTGCATGGATACTGAAACTACTGACTATTGTTGCGATTTTGAATTTTCTCTTTACCTTGAAGCCAAGGATGGTGATGTTACTGATGAGGATGTTAGCGCATTTTCATGTGCTATTTTGAGCTATAATTCCATCATCGAAGATATTAATTATGATTATCTAAAAACAGGTACAGCAACAGATGCACCAAGAGAAACGTTGACAATTACTCCTGCTCAGTCCTTTATATATAAGTATATGCTCGGAGACGCTGATGGTTCCGAGAGCCTGACAATATCTGACGCAACAGCAATACAGAACTTGGCTACTTGTGCAGTTGCTACAAATGTAACTCCTTCTATTAATATTCTTAACGATAAAATAAGCAACAATGCTGTTGATACTACCGCAAGCGGTACTGAAATTGCATGGGGAAGCAGATTTGGAACATTTATGAGAAATGTTGATAATGTTTCTTTCCCTTGCGTAGAAGCAGCTGATATAAATAAGGACAATAGAGTCACAAAGGATGACGTACAGCTTGTCCTTGATAAGTATGCTGAGATTAACTCAAATGTATCTACTGAAGATATACTTGAGATAGTCGATAAAACCATTTATTGTAATTTTTAATTAGTGAAAGGATGATTATTATGAAAAAAACTACAGCTTTATTAACCGCACTGGCAATGATGAGCAGTATGGCAATGTTTGCATCTGCTGAAGGGGCATCATACGCAATTGGCGATGTTGACATGGACGGTGTTGTAACCGGACATGACACCGCAATGGTATCACGTTATCTGGTTGATGACGAATATGATTTGACAGAAGAACAGCTTGAACTTGCTGACGTTGACGGTGACGGCGAAGTAACACAGGCAGACGCAGACGCACTCCATGAAATGGAAGTTTACATGCTCGGACAGCTGTCCGCTACTATTGATGGTGAGGAAGAAACGTCCTTTGTTCAGATCCGTGATGCACAGTTTGTGATATCCTACTACAAATCAGTGGCTTCCGGCACTGATTGGGCTTTTGGCGAGGTGTCTGAAGTGCAGTTGAATATTGCCGATACAGATCTGGACGGAGAAATTACTATTACTGACGCATTGAATATTTTGAAGCTTTATTGCAGAAAATATGCTTTCCTGTCTGTATTTGCTACTGACGACGTATATTTCTGTTCATCTGATCCTAGCAGTCCTGCTTATTTTAGTGAAAGAGAGATGTTGCCGGAAATACAGTAATTTACTATAAGAAAATTCCATGAAAAGTATAATATAACGGGCGGTTCATTTTGAGCCGCCCGTTTTTAATGTAATACCGGAACGTTTTCTTTGTTTTGTGAATACAATAAAACAGCAGACAAACAAATGAACATATAACATATCCGGGAGGCAGAGAGATGAAGATAGTCGTTGTACGAAGTCCGAAGCTTTTATCGGGGCTGTTCCGTATGATATTCAGGATAAAACGGGACAGCACGGAGGTGTAGCAGAATGGGGATTGCCTGTAATAAGGCAGTCCCTTTCTGCATACTTATTATATATACATATTAGAATGAGGTGAAGCTATGGACGAACTTATTATCCCGGCTCAGCAGGAAAACGCACCTGACACAGTTAATGAACGGGGTGCCGAGCCGCTTTACATAACATACAATGACGAGCTAAGAACAAGACGTAAATCCGATGATACTCTTCTGACGCAATGTATCCTTACGATTGTACTGATAGCAGTTGTTCTTGTACTTAAATATGCAAAGCCGGAGCTTGCTGAGCCGCTTTTATCGGAGTACAAGGAACATGTCATTGCACCGCCCGAGAATTTTGTCGAAACCATAGTTGAAACTGTTTCAGGGTGGTTCAAAGGGTGATACTCTTTAATATAAGAGGTGTACAGGTGGGGGTTGAGTTTGGATTTGTGGCGATGCTGGCACTCTTTTCCGCTGTGAATACGCCTCTAAGCCTTACAGCGTCTCTCTATGCGGTTTTCCTCCACGAAGTTGCACACCTGGCTACCATGGCGTGTCTGGGTGTAAGGCTTCATAGCGTCATATTTCATGCGCTAGGCGTCCGAATCCGCACAAAATCAAAGATTATAGGCTACGGCTGTGAGCTTGCGGTAATGCTGTCGGGGCCTCTGGCGAATGTTATGGCAGGTTGTGTGTGTGTTTGCCTTGGAAACAGCGTTCACGCCGAGGCACAGCTGTGTCTTGGGCTTATGAATCTTCTTCCATGTACAAATCTTGACGGTGGCTGTGCATTCAAATGCGTTCTTGCCATGACAACCGATTATGTTGATACGGACAGGTTGTGCCTTGTGATTTCACGTTTGATAGCGGTTGTTTTTTTGGTGGGAGGTGTGTTTTTGGGCGTGAGAAATGTTGCTTTTTATTTTGTGGGAATTGTTATGATGTTGAGATAGGGGAGTTAGAGTCAATTTCATTTGACAACACTTTGATTTTGTAGTACAATAATAATATCACAAAAACTAAAGA
Organism: uncultured Ruminococcus sp.; assembly: GCA_964594275.1. Classification (GTDB taxonomy): domain Bacteria; phylum Bacillota; class Clostridia; order Oscillospirales; family Ruminococcaceae; genus Ruminococcus_C. The sequence goes on from CAZQMA010000004.1 coordinate 59,765, forward strand.
GAAAGGATTGATTGCTATCAGTATTCTTTCAAAAATCGAGCCGCTGCTTCTGGATGTACAGAAGCCCTCACGCTATATCGGCGGCGAGGTTGGCAGTATTGTTAAAAATCCCGAGGAGACAGATGTAAGCTTTGCATTCTGTTTTCCGGATACCTATGAAATAGGAATGTCTCACCTTGGCATAAAGATTCTCTACGGTCTTATAAATTCACGTCCCGAATTTCGCTGTGAACGTGTCTTTGCGCCCGATACAGATTTTGAAGCTCTTATGCGTGAGCATAACATTCCTCTCTATTCATTGGAAAATCTCCAGCCTGTCCGTGAATTTGATATGATAGGCTTCACCCTCCAATATGAGCTGTGCTATACGAATATCCTTAATATGCTTGACCTTGCGGGTATCCCGATTTATGCCCGTGACAGAGGCGATACAATGGAACAGATGGTATGTGCGGGTGGCCCCTGTGTGTGTAACCCTGAGCCTGTTGCCGACTTCTTTGATTTCTTCATTTTAGGTGAGGGCGAAGAGGTGAATCTGGAAGTAATGGATCTATATGCCCGTATGAAGTCGGAGGGTGCGTCGAGACGTGAATTTCTCACAGAAGCGGCGAAAATACAGGGAATCTATGTGCCGTCATTTTACGATATATCCTATAACGAGGACGGAACGGTCTCTGCTATTACACCTTTAAATAATGCACCTGAAAAGATTACCAAGCGCATTATAGATGACCTTGACAAGGCATATTACCCCGAAACATTTGTTGTGCCTTTCTCTGAGGTTGTGCATGACAGAAGTGTTGTAGAGGTACTTCGTGGATGTATCCGTGGATGCAGATTTTGTCAGGCAGGTTTTATCTACCGACCTTTCCGTGAAAAGAGCGCAGGTACTATCTGTAAGCAGGCGCAGGATCTTTGCCGTAATACCGGCTATGAGGAGTTATCTCTCTCATCTCTCAGTACCAGTGACCACAGCGAAATTGACGAAATGCTTACAGGTCTCCTTGATATAACAGAGAAGAAGCGAATCGGTATGTCACTGCCCTCTCTCCGTGTGGACAACTTCTCCGATGCACTCATGGAGAAGATAAAGCGTATACGCAAGACGGGTCTTACCTTTGCGCCTGAAGCGGGAACACAGCGTCTCCGTGACGTTATCAACAAGAATGTTTCTGACGAGGAAATCATGAACGCTGCTGAAATTGCGTTTTCAGGCGGTTACTTTAATGTAAAACTTTACTTCATGATGGGTTTGCCTACGGAGACTGACGAGGACATTGCGGGCATTGCTGAGATTGCCGACAGACTTGTGGATATGTTCTTCCAAAATCCTAATCGTCCAAAAGGTAAGATGATTCAGATTTCTATAAGCGTTGCAACATTCGTGCCTAAGCCATTTACGCCATTTGAGTTTGAGCCTCAGGCTACCGAGGAAGAGGTACGTCACAAGCAGGAACATCTGGTAAATTCCATTAATCCCAGAAATGCAAAGCGTATCAAGGTAAGCTGGCATGAGTTTAGAATCAGTCAGCTGGAAGGTGTTCTTGCAAGAGGCGACAGACGACTCTGTGATGCTGTGTATGAAGCGTGGAAGAATGGTAGCCGTTTCGACAGTTGGAGCGACCGCTTTAACTGGGAATGTTGGGAAAAGGCTTTTGAAAAGCTAGGTATCGCTCCCGAATTCTACGCAAGCAGAAAGCGTGCATACGATGAAATCATGCCATGGGATCATCTTAATTATATGGTGGACAAGGACTTCTTTATCCGTGAGCATAAAAAGGCTATGAATGCTGAGGTTACACCTAACTGTCGCCATAATTGCAGTGGATGCGGCATAAACAGAGAAACAGGGAGGGCTTGCTTTTGAAAACTGTATATAGAATGAAATTCACTAAAACAGGCAGAGCAAAGTATATCTCACATCTCGACCTTATGCGATGCTTCCAGAGGTGCATAAGACGTGCTGATTTGCCTATAGCCTACTCTGAGGGTTTTCACCCTCATATGCTGATAGTGTTTGCGGCAGCACTCTCTTTGGGCTTTGAAAGCGACTGTGAGATAATTGAAGTGCAGCTCTCCGAAACTTTGTCATTTGACGAGGTAAGGGAGAGAATGTCGGCGATTCTTCCGGAGGGTATAGAAGTTACTGCTTGCTATGCCCCTGTTCACAAGATGGGTCAGATGGGTTATGCGGAATACGTTGTAAATATCCCCGGTGACGGTGCGACTTTGATGAATGAATGGGATAGGTTTATTTCACAGGAGAAGATTCTCACAGAAAAGAAAACCAAGCGTGGTACTAAGGAAATTGACCTTAAAGAGCAGACTGAAGTCTTGAGTACAGAGGCAACAGACACAGGAATAAGACTTTTGCTCAGGCTTCCTGCCGGCAGTACAGTGAATGTAAATCCCTCACTTTTGATTGACGAATTTGGAAAAACTTGTAAATTTTCATTGGGATACCCGAATTTCAGGCGCGTAAAGCTGTTATCGGCAGAAAAAACTGAATTTTTTTAAAAAAAGACTTGCATTTTTTCTCGGGATGTGGTATGATATAAAAGCATTTGAAATCCGCTGGGAGAAATATCTTCTCAGTGAGT